>JBDNRM010000028.1:0-28421 GCA_047718615.1 Bacillus sp. (in: firmicutes)
CTTATTCACCTTTTACTATTTTTATTTTTTCCACAAAACAAAAGCTGACTTTAAAAATCAATTTAACGATTTTTGAAGTCAGCTTCTTTCTAACCATATATTTTTAATAAACATCCAACAAATAAATTTACACCCTAAACGATGAAAAATATACCGTTTGATTAAGTTCGTTGATAGGTTGGACAGGGAGCAGGCAGAATACACGAAGACTCCTATGGGATTTGCGGGAAAGACGAGACCCCTCAGAAGCTCCAAGGAGGCTCGTAGATGAGCCCTATGGAAAGCGAAGTGTATTCTGACTGCGGACTTATTGAGAGCGTAAGGAAGCCTCTTTTCAGCGTAGCCTAACTTATTTTTTTGCCGTATATTTAGTTAATAATTTATTGGCATCTGTCACCTGAACCCCTTTGTAATAATGCTTCACAATATCTTTATACGTCTTTCCTTCTAAAGCCATTCCATTTGCTCCATATTGACTCATGCCAACACCATGACCATAACCTTGCGTCGTAATAATTATACTGTCGCCTTTCCTAACCCATTCAAAATCAGTAGACTTTAGATTCAGCTTTTCTCTTATCTCTATACCAGTTAACACTTTTCCATTTATTTTTACTTTTGCAACTCGTTTTCCTGCTGTCCGTTCTATAATTTGCCCAACTTCTTGGCTGTTTGTTAGATTAACTCCCAACTTTTGTTCAAATGCTGGAACAGAAAGCACTTCTTTTCCTTCATATTTTGGGGACTTTGTATCCCAAGGGCTCTCTACACTAGTTAAATAAGGAATATCATTTGACCAAATGGCACTGGAGTTTTCTGTATAGCCATTGCTTGTGGAAAAGAAAGTAGCATCAATTGGCTGCCCATCATATGTAAGTATTTTCCCAGATGTAGCTGCCACAGCTTCTTCAATTTTTCTAATCTTCCAGTTATAATCTGATGCTTTCCATATTTTTTTTAATTCATTTCTGTTTTTATATACTTGATACTTTATAGAATCTCCAACTACTGCTCCATCTGGGAGGTCAATTGAGCCTCCGTTTTCCATCTTTTTTACAATATACGTTCTCGCCGTCAACGCTTGTGCCTTTAATGCCTCTGGCTTAAAATCTGCAGGCATTTCACTCGCAACAACACCAAGAACATATTCATCCAAATCTAATTGTTCTATTGTTTTTTTCTCTTCCCTATAAACTGCTACTTCTACAGCAGGCTCTGATGTTTTTTTGCTATTATCTGCTTCTTGCACATTTTCTCCTAACTTTCCACTTATCTTCGCCTCCATAAATGGAAGAACTAATATGGAAGGAATTAATAATGTGATGGCAAAAAGAATTACCCCTAGTACGATGAAAGGTTTGATTTTAATCATGTGTAAGCCTCCATATGAAATTTAAAACTGTGTCTTCTTAAACATTCATATGGAATGGGACATGCTTTTATGACAGGAAAATAGGATTAATATCGCTTTTTCAAAAAGTAAGGAATGGTTCTATCCCTATTATTTTTGCATATTATTTCATTAATACCCTTTTCCTTCTTACTATTTATGCAAGCTCCCTCGTACAATCCCTTCTTAAACGCATTACAGCCATGCTGCCACTATTTTTAAAGATTGGAGTACTTGGGGTTGAGTAATTTCTATTTAGAAGCAGGAAGAAGCCCTCTAAACCATTCAGCCGTATTAATGCAGGCAAAACAATCCATTAATCCAACTTCGATATAAAGTAAAGCAACAAAAAAACTGCAAATCTTATTTATCACAAGTTCGGATAAATAGGATTTGCAGTTAAAAACTATTATGCATTTAAATCAGCAACAAATGATGCTGTTAATGTTACTTCCTCTTCTTCTGTTACCCTTTCAATATCAGCGCCTATTGCAGCCAGTTTTTGATGAAAATTAACATATCCACGGTCTAGATGCTTAAGTTCTGTTACACGAGTAATTCCTTCTGCCACAAGGCCAGATAAAATTAATGCAGCCGCAGCACGAAGATCCGTTGCTGCTACTTCAGCACCTTGCAGGTTTGTAGGTCCATTCATAATGACAGAACGGCCTTCAATTTTCACATCACCATTCATACGTCTAAATTCTTCCACATGCATAAAACGGTTTTCAAAAACAGTTTCAGTAATCATGCTTGTTCCTTTAGCTCGTAGTAACAACGCCATCATTTGTGACTGCATATCTGTTGGAAATCCAGGGTGCGGCATTGTTTTAATATCTACTGCCTTTAAATTATTTGCACTAATCACACGGATGCCGTCTTCTTCTTCCTTAAACACAACACCCATCTCTTCCATCTTAGCAATTAAGGAAGATAAATGTTCAGGAACAGCACCTTGAACAAGGACATCTCCGCCTGTAATAGCAGCGGCAACTAAAAATGTTCCTGCCTCAATTCTATCCGGAATTATTGCATGTTCTGCACCGAATAAAACATCCACTCCTTCAATACGAATCGTACCAGTACCTGCTCCTCTAACTTTAGCTCCCATCTTATTTAAGAAATTAGCTAAGTCTACAATCTCAGGTTCTTTTGCAACATTTTCAATGATAGTTGTTCCTTTTGCCAAAGTTGCTGCCATCATAATATTTTCTGTAGCACCAACACTTGGGAAATCTAAATAAATTTTTGCACCTTGCAGGCGATCTTCAACAGATGCTTCGATAAAGCCATTACCAACCTGCACTTTTGCTCCCATTGCCTCAAAGCCTTTAAGATGCTGATCAATTGGTCTTGAACCAATTGCACAGCCACCTGGCAATGCCACTCTTGCTCTTCCGTTTCTAGCAAGCAGTGAACCCATAACCAAAACTGAAGCACGCATTTTACGAACATATTCAAAAGGTGCTTCCACTTTTAATTCTTTTGATGCATCTACAACAACTTCATTATTATTAAATTGTACTTCCGCATTTAAAAAGCGAAGTACTTCATTAATTGTATATACATCAGAAAGAGTTGGAACTGATTTAATAATACTTTTTCCATCACTTGCTAATAATGTAGCGGCGATTACAGGCAAAACGGCATTCTTTGCGCCTTCTACTTTAACCGTTCCATTTAACCTTTTTCCGCCGCGGACGATGATTTTATCCAAAGTGTATTCCCCTCCGCGTCCAATATCTCTATATTAATATTCAATCGTTATGATGGGTGTGCCAACTACAATGGTAGTTTTGCCGCCCATTCCTTGTGTTCTTATTCCTAATTGTAAATTCATTGCCTTTTCTTTGTTTTGAATTGTCTCATCAAATATTGGTGTATATGCAGAAGTTGAAATAAATTCAGCCTCTTTTAACGCCTCCATTTGTTTTGCTTGAAAAACACTTAGCAAATGGTTTACATAATAAGGCAAAGTCTCATTAATCTTATCATTGAATTCGCCTTTTATACAAGAGAAAATTGTTGGTTTACCCCGAAATATGGCAGAAATATTTTCTTTCATTTCCAACTGAAGCTTTTTATCTATTTTGTCATTTAACTCCTTCCCTTTTGCCTCATACATAATATATGATTGCGGGGTTTCGGTTGTTAAAGACATAGTAATGGTAAAAGTTTCTTCCATGTTTTGATTAGCATGTAAAAAAGCTTTCATTTGCCAGCTTTGTCGATTCTTTACTTCCACCCATTTTGCTTTCGGGAATTTTTTGCTTATTAATGTTTGATATTTTTTTGCATCTTCGAATGATTTAACATTCTCCAATTTTTCTCTTGCATTTAGAGACCATTCATTGATGGTAATATTCTTTTCGTTTTTCAGTAAATCATTTATAGTAAACAAATCAAGCTGTTTTTGCGCACTAATGGTGTTATTCCCAAATGTCCAAACAGCAAAACCCATTAAGATAGTTAAAGTGATATAAAATATATTATGCTTCATTATTAATTCCTCCCCCATACTACCATTCTGTCCATGGTGAGGGATTGCATACAGAGGAATTGTCGTCACTTTTTGACAAGAATATATTTTCTATCATGAAACATACTATCTATTAGGACAGAGGACTCCCGAACTAAATGGTGATGAAAAGAAGTCTCTTCTGATTGTTTTTTTGTGCACACGCAATTTGAATTGTACTGAAAAAAATCATAAAAGAAAACATGTACGAAGACCTATATTTATTGGTAAATTATTCATAATTGATTTTCACTGCATAATTAATGGAAGTTGTTGCGACCATGTTAAATAATCTAAAAAGAAATTGCTTACAAGTGAACCAATAATGATGGACAATAAAACATATAATACTCTTGCTTGAAAAACTTTGTTTGCCCGAAGGAATTTATCAAAATTTAAGGATTGTAATGCCCACCATGCTAATGCAATAAAGATAACATGGGAGGTGATGCTAAGTAATGCTTGTTGTCCGAAATTTGAAATCAAATAGACTCTTCCTCCAATCCAAAACTCTTCCTAAAATCACTAACTCTTATTTGACGAGTTTGCCTCCAAAAAGGTTTCATTTTTTTTATTTCTTGGCTACCCTGAATATAGGCTTTGGTTCTCTCAATGGGGTCCGCAGTCAGAATACACTTCGCTTTCCATGGGGCTACGCCTGACCCTCCTCGGAGCTTTGCTCCTGCGTGGCCTCACCTGTCCCGCAATTCCCATAGGAATCTTTGTCTATTCAGAATACTCCCTGCTAGCTAAAAAATTGGACGTATACTGAGGATGAATAAACCTTGTATTAAAAATACATTCATTAAAAAAGCATGATTATATTTTATGAAGACAAAAAACCTCTCCATTGTTACTTTGAACAATGGAGAGGTTTTTATAGCAATTAATATTTTTTTTCAACAATGGATATACGATTCATTGCACGTTTAAGAGCAAGTTCTGCACGATTGAAATCTACATGTTCTTGTTTCTGTTCATGTATTCTGCTTTCGGCACGCTCCTTAGCCCGCACGGCACGATCATAATCAATTTTTTCCGCACTTTCAGCAGATTGAGCAAGAACGGTTACTTGTTCTGGACGCACTTCCAATATACCACCGTTTACAGCAATATATTCAGAAGACTTACCATTTTTCAAGTGAATCGCTCCAATTTTTAAAGGAGCAACCATTGGAATATGGCCTGCCAATATCCCTAATTCTCCACTTTCTGCTTTTGCGATAACCATCTCAACGTCTGATTCATGCACCGGGCCATCAGGAGTTACTACATTGACTTTAATCGTCTTCATTTCTACCCCTCCTGATTATGTTTAAACTTCAACACCCATTTTTTTTGCACTCTCAACAGCTTCCTCGATACGTCCTACAAGACGGAATGCATCTTCTGGAAGATGGTCATATTTACCCTCTAAGATATCTTTAAATCCTTTTACTGTCTCTTTTACAGGTACATAAGATCCTGGTTGGCCTGTAAACTGTTCAGCAACATGGAAGTTTTGTGATAAGAAGAATTGAACTCTTCTTGCACGGTGTACAATAAGTTTATCTTCATCACTTAACTCATCCATACCTAGGATACTGATGATATCTTGTAGTTCTTTATAACGTTGTAATGTTGACTGTACTTGACGTGCGATATTATAATGCTCTTCCCCTACAATTTCTGCAGATAACGCACGAGAAGTAGAAGCCAACGGATCAACAGCAGGATAAATACCCATTTCTGTTAGCTTACGCTCAAGGTTTGTTGTTGCATCCAAGTGAGCAAATGTTGTAGCTGGCGCTGGATCTGTGTAGTCATCCGCTGGCACATAAATTGCCTGGATAGATGTTACAGAACCAACACTTGTTGATGTGATACGTTCTTGCAATCTACCCATTTCAGTAGCAAGTGTTGGCTGGTAACCAACCGCTGAAGGCATACGGCCAAGAAGTGCTGATACTTCAGAACCCGCTTGAGTGAAACGGAAAATATTATCGATAAAGAATAGAACGTCCTGACCTTGTTCATCACGGAAATATTCCGCCATCGTCAATCCTGTTAATGCAACGCGCATACGTGCACCAGGTGGTTCATTCATTTGTCCAAATACCATCGCTGTTTTTTTGATAACTCCTGAATCAGTCATTTCAAAGTAAAGGTCATTACCTTCACGAGTACGTTCTCCAACCCCAGCAAACACAGAGATACCACCGTGTTCTTGTGCGATGTTGTTGATCAATTCTTGGATTAGGACCGTTTTACCAACTCCTGCTCCACCGAACAATCCAATTTTCCCACCTTTAATATAAGGGGCAAGTAAATCGACAACTTTAATACCAGTTTCTAAAATTTCAACTTGTGTAGAAAGCTGTTCAAACTTAGGAGCTTCTCTATGAATAGAATCACGTCTTGCTTCTGCAGGAATCGCTGGATCTAAATCAATTGTTTCTCCTAAAACATTAAATACACGTCCTAGTGTAACATCCCCGACTGGAACTGAAATTGGTTTACCAGAATCCTCCACTTGCGTACCTCTGGTAATTCCATCTGTTGAAGACATTGCAATAGTCCGAACTGTGTTATCGCCTAAATGAAGGGCCACTTCAAGTGTTAATTCGACAGTAGCATCATTACCAGCATTTTGAATTACTTTTAATGAGTTGTTAATATCCGGTAAATATCCTCCGTCGAACTTAACGTCAACAACTGGTCCCATTACTTGAAGAACTCGTCCTAAGCTCATTATATTCCCTCCTAAACCTTCTCTTAAAACAAAGGTGTCCAAACAAATGACTTGCCTCCCATTATATACTTTTGGTTCAAATAAATAATGGGATACAAAGTCTTTATGATGATACAACCTTTTTCCTAAATAGGAACTATTCTAAAGCTGCAGCTCCACCGACAATTTCGGTAATTTCTTGTGTAATCGCTGCTTGTCGTGCACGGTTATAGACTAAACTTAAGTTATCGATAATTTCTTTTGCGTTATCTGTTGAATTTTTCATTGCCGTCATCCTTGCAGAATGCTCACTTGCCTTACTATCAAGCAATGCGCCATAGATTAAACTCTCGGCATACTGAGGCAGCAGTGCATCCAATATTTCTTCTGCTGATGGCTCAAACTCATAGGAAGTAAGGGTAGTTGCCGTACTATCCAAATCTGTTAGTGGAAGAATTTTCTTCTCGACAACATCTTGTTGTATGGCACTCACATAATGACTGTAATAAATATTTAGTTCGTCGTATGTCCCATCCGCAAACATTCCCACAGATTTACTAGCTACATCTTTGATATCTAAAAAATCAGGCAAATCTGGAATACCAATAACGTCTAATACTACGTTAAATCCCTGTTTAACTAAGAAATCCCGACCTAATCTTCCTATAACAATAATGGCATATTCATCTTTTGACTGATGACGTTCCCTAATTGTTTGGCTAAGTTTTCTCAAAACATTACTATTATAAGCACCCGCAAGTCCACGTTCTGAAGAAATAATAATGTATCCTGTTTTTTTAACTGGACGATTCTGAAGCATAGGATGTGCTGCCGAAGAACTTCCTAATGCAACAGAATGGGTTACTTCTTCCATCTTTGTCATATATGGGGCAAATGATTTTACATTTAATACGGCCCGGTTCATTTTAGCTGAATATACCATTTGCATGGCTTTTGTTATTTGGCTCGTTTTTTTTGTAGAATTAATACGAGATTTTATATCACGTAATGATGCCAATTATTCTCACCACCATTCATAAGTTTCAGGCTTTCAACAAATGTTTTCGATCAGCCTGAAGGATTGCAAAATTAACTTTGTCTACACTCTGAATTTGTCTTCTTATTCAGAAACTACAAATGATTTTTTAAACTCGTTAATAGCTGCACCCATATCATCGTCAGCTGGAAGTTCCTTTGTTGATACGATTGTGTCTAACAAATCTTTGCGGTTGTGATCTAACCAATTAAAATACTCCTCTTCAAAACGACTAATATCATGAACTGGAATATCATCAAGGAATCCACGTGTTAATGCATAAAGAATAGCAACTTGTTTTTCGACTTTTAATGGTTTATTTAAATCCTGCTTTAATACTTCTACTGTACGTGCACCACGATTTAATTTAGCTTGTGTCGCTTTATCTAAGTCAGATCCAAACTGAGCAAATGACTCTAACTCACGATATGATGCAAGATCAAGACGCAAAGTACCTGCAACCTTTTTCATCGCTTTAATCTGTGCTGAGCCACCTACACGAGATACAGATAAACCTGCGTTAATAGCTGGACGAACACCAGAGAAGAACAAATCAGACTGCAAGAAAATCTGCCCATCTGTGATGGAAATAACGTTTGTTGGAATATATGCAGATACGTCTCCTGCTTGTGTTTCAATAAATGGAAGTGCTGTAATAGATCCTCCACCTTTTGCATCACTTAACTTCGCAGCACGTTCTAGTAAACGAGAATGCAAATAGAATACATCCCCTGGATATGCTTCACGACCTGGAGGACGACGCAACAGCAACGACAGTTCACGATATGCAGAAGCTTGTTTTGACAAGTCATCATACACAATTAAAACGTGTTTGCCATTGTACATAAATTCTTCTCCCATTGCTACACCTGCATATGGAGCTAAGTATAATAATGGTGCTGGTTGAGACGCAGATGCTGTTACTACGATTGAATAATCTAGTGCACCATGCTTGCGAAGCGTTTCTACCGCATTACGAACTGTTGACTCTTTTTGACCGATTGCAACGTAAATACAAATCATGTCTTGGTCTTTTTGATTTAAGATTGTATCGATTGCTACAGAAGTTTTACCTGTTTGGCGGTCACCGATTATAAGTTCACGCTGTCCACGACCAATTGGAACAAGTGCGTCAATCGCTTTAATACCTGTTTGAAGCGGTTCACTAACAGATTTACGATCCATAACACCAGGTGCTAAGAATTCGATTGGTCTTGTTTTGCTTGAGCTAATAGGACCAAGTCCATCAACTGGTTGACCAAGTGGATTTACAACACGACCAACTAATTCATCTCCCACAGGAACTTCCATAATTCTTCCTGTACGACGAACTTCATCTCCTTCACGAATATCTGTGAAGGGTCCAAGAATAATGATACCAACATTGCTTTCTTCTAAGTTTTGCGCTAAGCCCATTACGCCATTTGAAAACTCAACCAGTTCACCAGCCATACAATTGTCCAGCCCATGAACACGTGCGATACCATCACCAATACTAATAACCGTACCGACTTCACTCACTTGAACTTCTGATTGATAATTTTCAATTTGCTTTTTTATAAGAGCACTAATTTCTTCCGCTTTGATGCTCATGCGTTTCACCCCTATCTAGTAATACTATCCTAGTAATTTTCGTTGTAGACGATCTAATTTGCCTTGTAGACTTCCGTCAAAAATCTGGTTCCCAATTCGAACAATTATTCCACCTAAAAGGTTGGACTCTACTATATTTTCTATATTAAGCGATACTTTGCCTACTTTTGCTGCAAAAGTAGCAGATATTGCTCTCTTTTCATCATCTGATAATGGTCGCACAGAATAGACTTTTGCATCTGCAATCCCTTTTTCTTCATTTATTAAATATAAAAATTGATCACATATTTCTGCAATATAGTCTTCACGATGACGATCTATCAACAACATCAATAAGTTTTGTAAATGACTGCTTGTAGAAGCAAAAGCATTCTTTACTAACTCTTTCTTTTTCTCTAATGAAATATTAGGAGATTTAAAGACAAGATGCAGCTCAGATGAAGTAGTAAATAATGTTTTTACAACACGAACTTCCTCTTCCAATTGATCGACGCTGCCGACCTCTTTTGCGATTTGGAAAAGGGCTAAAGCATAACGCTTTGAAACTCCTATATCCATCATCGTTTTTCGCCTACCTCTTGTATGTAATCATTAATAAGCTTCTCTTGATCTTGTTCGTTTAATTCTTTTTCCATTACTTTAGAAGCGATTAATACAGATAATGAAGCTACTTGATCACGAATAGCTGCAACAGCCTTTTCTTTTTGCTGATCAATTTCAAGCAAGGCAGAATTCTTTAAACGTTCTGCGTCTTTTTTTGCATCTGCAATAATGATTTCTCTTTGTGCATCACCTTGAGCTTTTGCTTTTTCCATTAAGTTTTGTGCATCTACTCGCGCTTCTTTTAATAATGCTCGTTGTTCTTCTAAAACGGCAGCCGCGTCTTTACGGCTTTTTTCTGCTGCTTCGATTTCATTCGTAACAAATTCTTCCCGTTGCTTCATGATTCCCATTAATGGACCCCAAGCAAATTTTTTCAATAAAGCGAGAAGAACGATAAAAATAACTAGCTGAAATAAAATATCTCCACCATTTATTAATTTATGAGTTGCAGCCTCTGCAGCTCCCAAAACTAAACTGTTAGTTAACACTTGGTTCACTCCCTTCAAAACTCAACCATTACTACTTTTAAGACATAAAGGAAAGGCGAAGTTCTTATAGAAGATTGTCTTCGCCACATTCAGATAAGATTATTAATTAACGGTTTAATACCATAAATGCGATTACTACACCGATAATTGGAAGTGCTTCTACTAATGCAACACCGATGAACATTGTTGTTTGAAGTAAGCCGCGTGCTTCTGGTTGACGAGCAATTCCTTCTACTGTACGACCTACGATTAATCCGTTACCAATCCCTGCACCTACTGCTGCTAAACCGATTGCTATTGCTGCTGCTATAAGATTCATTTTACTTCCTCCTAATTTATAAAAATCCTGTATTTTTTATTTTCTCCTTTTATTGCAAAAGGGTATATATTAATGGTCATGACTAACTTTATGAGACATGTAAACCATTGTTAACATTGTAAAGATATAAGCCTGGATTGTACCGACAAAGATTGAGAAGCCTTGCCATACAAATGTTAAAGGAATCGCCGCAATAAATCCTGCTATGCCTGTACCGGCTAACGATCCTACTAAAAGGGATAGTAACAATTCACCTGCGTATATGTTACCGTAGAGACGCAAACCAAGAGTAAGAGTATTTGCAAACTCTTCTATGATTTTCAAAGGAAATAAAAACTTCATTGGACTTATAAAACCTTTAGAATATTCTTTAAATCCTTTTTGTTTAATACCATAATAATGAGTTAGCGCAATAATCATTACCGCTAGCGTTAATGTGATGGTAGGATCAGCAGTCGGTGATTTCCACCAAAGCTCTCCATGTATAACAATTGAAAAAGGAAGTCCTAACATATTTGATACAAAAATATAAAATATAACGGTAATGCCCAAAACATGGAATTTACCACCATCTTTCCAGTCCATTGTACTGTTGATGATGTTTTTTACGAAGTCCATTACCCACTCCATAAAGTTCTGTAGGCCTGTAGGCTTTAGCGCCAGTTTACGTGTCGCAAGAACAGCTATCAAAAATACAATTGCACTTGCGATAGTAATCATCAATACATTCGCTAAATTAAACTGCAAAAAATCGATGCCAAACAAATGGTATATCATCGGTTCTTTATGTTCCAATCATGTTCACCTCTCTTTTTTGTTACTACCTATTTGAATAGTATTTAATAAGAAATCTATCATAATGACTACATAGGAAGTCATTAATCCAATAACCACACTAATAAGATGAACATGTTCAGGGTACTCCATAGCTATCGCCACTCCAAGTATCGCTGTTGCCATTCTTGACAACATGCCTAATGAAGCTGATTTTTTTCCTTCATCAATAGCTTTACTAAATTTCCCCATTCTTCTTACTAGCAAAAACATGTTAAAAAAGCTTAAACCAGTTCCAATAATTAGCCCTAGAAACACCGGCTGGAACGGAGTCAAAGCCCACCCTATTAAATATAAAGACAATAAAACGGATATGTATTTCTTTTGTCTTGATAGCATCAGCCTAATTTCAAGCATATTAGCCAATTTCCTGATCACTACTTTCTTTCTGAAAAATCTTCAGTTGAATATCAGTATGTATGCAGCACGAATTACTAGAAAATAAACACGCTAGAAACTAGTAGACGAATCAAGAAAATAAGGCAATTTCTTTAAAAAAACGCCTGAATCCAGATGCGAAAACACGCTGAAAACCCTGTCATTCTCCCTTTTGTAAGCATACAATAAGCTAAAGTCAATGTCAATTAGTATTAACAACGTGAAAACGCTACAATCATATATTTCACAATATATTCATGATACTATTATTGTAAACGGATTCTATCAAAAAAACACACTAAATGTTACAAATAGGTGGATATTGAAAAAAAATCCGTTCAAGCTTTCTACCTTTTTTATTTTAACATGAAATAACTTTTTTTCTATAAGTTCAAGAATTAATTCACACACTTTTAAGATTTCCACTTAATTTAATCGATATAAAGAAGAAACAGTTCTTAAAGAGTGTGTGTTTCTTCTTTATATTGTAACGTTCTATTGATTATGATAAAGTATGCTTCGTTACTTTTCCTTAACGGTTCAACTTTGCTTTTTTCAGCTTTATAAAACTGTGTTTCTTCTATAATATAATACAAATTATTTTACTTTTTCTGTTCAATAGACAAATCAGAAGTGATTACATCCTCTTTTCCTGATTTTTTTGCAAATATTTTTACGATATATGCCCCATCCTTCGGTATGTTCGATTCCTTTATTTGCGATTTCAGCATCCCTCTTCTAACATCCTTTTTCCAATCGAGAAATTGTATAAACTGCAGATTTTCTTTCTCAAATAATGCAATGCCAAATTCTTCCGCTCCGCCTGGAAGATAAACTTCATACTCATACTTATTTTTCTTTTTGTCTTTAATGAGTTCAAACCCCATTATTCTCGGGTAGTCAGGTTCTTCTAACACATATAAATACGGAATATGCATTTGTTGTTTTCCTGCTCTTACCTCTATTGTGCCATCATGAAGCTTTCCTTTAAAAACTTCGCTGTTTACCATCATCCTAATGGGCAATTTTTTTGTTTCACCTGGCTGTAAATTGAAGGAAAAGGGAAGAACCCAGCTTATTCCTTCTTTCTTTTTTGGTATAGAAAAGGAAATGCGCTCAGCTGTCTTACTAACATTTTTCACCTTTATATAAGCAGTATGCTCATGAAGGTGGTCCACCAGCTGAAACTTGCCAAAACGAATTGAACCTGGCATCAAAAGGACATTTGCCTGAATCGCTTCGTCCACTTGAATTCTTCCCGCCCCTTGTTCATATACTTTATATACATTTTCTTCTCGATCCATCATAGGCATTGCAGTATTCATCAGCGCTGCCTTTACTTCTTCCGGTGTCCAATTAGGGTGCGCCTCTACTATTAATGCACATGCTCCCGCTACATGGGGCGCTGCCATACTTGTTCCTTGGAGTGGCATGTATCCGCCTGGCACTGTGCTATTTATCACAACACCAGGGGCAAGTACATCTGGTTTTATATCCCAGGTACTCGTAACAGGGCCTCTTGAACTGAAATCTGCTAATACATCTTTTTCCCATCTTGTTTCAACACGGATGTACAGAGGACCACTTTTCATTTTTTCTTTTATCATGGTTCCTTCTATTTTTGTTATTCCTGCAACAGGAATAGGCATTTCCCTTTCTAAGCTTCCGATAAGAGGTCCTTCTATATTATTAGAAATTAATACTGCTTTTGCTCCTGCCTGATAAGCGTTTATCACCTTTTCTGTAAACGTCAATTTCCCTCTTTCTAATAAAACTATCTTGCCCTTTACATTGTGTAAATTTTCTTTTTCCCCTAGTCCACCATTTACTATATTCAACTGTGTTGATTTTTTCCATCCTTCGCTTTTTTTCATGCTATTTAAAAGGAATGGTTTATTATTTATTTTGAAAAAGGAAATTTGCATATTAGGAGTGGAAGCTCCAACGGATATAGCTTTACTAGCTGTTCCAGGAGAACCTACTGTCCATTCTGATGGTCCTGAATTTCCCGCTGCTGCAACTGCAATAATTCCTTTTTCAACAACTTTATTTAAAGCAAGGCTAATAGGAAGATCAGGACCATTTATTTCACTTCCTAATGAGAGATTTACTATATCGACATGATCTTTTATTGCTTGTTCAATTGCGGCCAAAATCTGTTCTGTTGTTCCAGATCCTCCTGGGCCAAGTGCTCGATATGCGATAATTTCTGCTTTCGGAGCAACTCCTTTTATTTTTCCATCCGCAGCAATAATGCCGGCAACATGGGTTCCATGCAATGTATTCCTTTGCCCTTTCCCTTTTGTTTCCATCGGATCTCGATCTTGATCTACAAAATCCCAGCCTTTTTTATAGTTTCTTCGTAAATCAGGATGCGTATAATCTATACCAGTATCTATTACCCCTACTTTAATACCTTTTCCCGTTAAATGTTTGAATGATTGATTGATTTTCTCTGTAATTGCTTCTGCTCCAATCAACTGCACTGGATTTTCATTTTCAACAGTATAAGTTTGTATAGGAGCAACCCACTCAACTGCATGGTTTTGAGCTAATTTGTTTAATTCCTCTTTCGATCCTTCTACTGAAAATCCATTAAAAACCTCATGAAACATATTTCGTTTTTTTATCGTTTTAAATGTAGATAACAGATGGTCTATTTCTTTACTAGTGAGATTATCACCTGTTTGGATGATCGCAATTGTCCGTTCATTAAGGCTTTCTTTCGGAATAGAAGGGAGATTTATTGAGACAGCATGTATATCATTGGTCCAAGGGAGAATCGATAAAGCTATTAGTAGTATGATAAGTTTTTTCATGATGCGACTCCTTTTGGATTATGAAATAAATGGAAGAATATATTGTTAAATAGGTATAGTATTGCTTATCGTTTCACTTCGAGAGAAAATTATGTGTGAGGAGAAAATTTAAACGGAAGAAAAGATTTGCGAGTATTTCTCTTTCTAGAAAGAAGTATTCATGGGATGAAAAAAGATGTTTTCGTTTATAATTTCCTAAAACGAAAAAAAAGCCGTCACTTTAGATAAGTGACTGGCTTAAAATGTTGCTATTAATTATTTTGTACCAAACAAACGGTCTCCTGCATCTCCAAGACCTGGAACAATATAACCTTTTTCGTTCAATTTTTCATCTAGTGCTGCAATATAAATATCCACATCTGGATGTGCCTCTTTTAGAGCTTCTACTCCCTCTGGAGCAGCGATTAAACACATAAATTTAATATTTTTTCCACCGCGGTTTTTTAAAGAGTTAATTGCTTCTATAGCAGATCCTCCAGTCGCAAGCATTGGGTCTACTACGATAAAGTCTCTTTCTTCCACATCAGATGGAAGTTTAACATAATACTCTACTGGTTTTAGCGTTTTAGGATCACGATATAAACCGATATGGCCAACTTTAGCCGCTGGGATTAATTTCAAAATACCATCAACCATTCCAATACCCGCACGTAAAATAGGGATAATTCCTAATTTTTTTCCAGATAGGACTTTCGATTTTGTTATACTTACAGGTGTTTCAATTTCTATTTCTTCTAAAGGCATATCACGAGTGATTTCAAAAGCCATTAATGTAGCCACTTCATCTACTAGTTCTCTAAATTCCTTTGTACCTGTTTGAACTTCTCTAATGTATGTAAGTTTATGCTGAATAAGTGGGTGATCAAATACATATACTTTAGCCACAACATTCACTCCGTTTCCTTCTTTTTTTCCAAAACACACTTCTTCTTATTTTACAGAAAAAATACTAGTGAAGCAACTGATAATACTTTCCTTTTATTCATATTATCATCTACTTCTATATAATATCCTAACCTACAAATAACAATCTTCTTTTTTATGTGTTCGCTTACAATATTACTAGCATAAAAAAAACAAACCTTAAGTATAATCTCAAGGTTTGTTTTTACTTCTTATAACTCTTTATATAAAACGAATTTACTTGTTAAAGCTTCTACTCGTTTTGCTGCCTCAGCTAACTTTTCTTCGTTATCATGGTTTTTAAGTGTAAAACCGATGATAGAAGCAATTTCATCCATATCTTCTAAACCAAAACCGCGTGATGATACGGCTGCTGTACCGATACGGATCCCACTTGTTACAAATGGACTTGCCGGATCAAACGGTATAGCATTTTTATTTACTGTTATCCCTACTTCATCTAGCACATGCTCTGCCACTTTTCCTGTCAAGCCAAGGGATTGAAGATCTACTAATAATAAATGATTGTCTGTGCCACCAGATACTAGGTTTAACCCTTCCTTTTGCAAGCCTTCTGCTAGTCTTTTCGCATTATCGATAACATTTTGTGCATATACTTTAAAGTCATCTTGTAATGCTTCGCCAAATGAGATAGCTTTAGCGGAAATAACATGCATTAGCGGGCCGCCTTGGATTCCAGGGAAAATAGATTTATCGATTTTTTTACCATATTCTTCTTTACAAATAATCATTCCACCACGTGGTCCGCGTAATGTTTTATGAGTTGTAGTCGTTACAAAATCAGCATATGGAACTGGGCTTTGATGCAGTCCTGCAGCAACAAGTCCAGCAATATGAGCCATGTCCACCATTAATAGAGCCCCAACTTCATCAGCAATCTCGCGGAATTTTTTAAAATCTATTTCACGAGGATAAGCACTTGCACCAGCAACGATTAGTTTGGGTTTATGAGCTAAAGCTTTTTCTCTTACATCTTCATAATTAATATATTGGGTTTCTTTATCTACACCATATTCCACAAAATTATAAAGAACACCGCTGAAATTAACAGGACTTCCATGTGTTAAATGTCCACCATGAGATAGATTCATTCCCAACACCGTATCTCCTGGTTCTAGCACAGTAAAATAAACAGCCATGTTTGCTTGTGCCCCTGAATGTGGCTGAACATTTACATATTCTCCACCGAAAATTTCTTTCGCTCGATCTCTAGCAATATCTTCTACGATGTCTACGTATTCACAGCCCCCATAATAACGTTTGCCAGGGTAGCCTTCTGCATATTTATTTGTCAACACAGAACCTTGTGCTTCCATCACTGCTTCACTGACAAAGTTCTCAGATGCAATTAATTCAATTTTGGATCTTTGACGACCTAATTCTTGTTGAATCGCTTTATATACTTGCTCATCTTGTTGTGCTAAATGCTTCATTTGTAATCCTCCCTATAACATGTTCATATATTTTTCTCTATTTAACCGTAAACCCTAGTTTATATTCTAACATGTATGTATTTTAAAAAGAAAGACAGAAAACACGAATTATAAATTTTATTTTTTATTTTATCGTTCGTATTTTAATGTTTTTCTAAAAAGAATTACGAAGTATTATACTATTTTTCTGGTTTTTTGCTAATATCTGTTATATTCAAAAAATATTTTTCTGGATATTTGGTTAGTAGAGGCAGGAGAAATATAATTATTCGGCATTTGATAGGCAGGAGAACATTATACAGAAATAGGGTATCTATTTTTTGATTATTTTTGTGTTTGCTGAAGAGGTCTTTTTTAAAAAGTAATTTAGGATGCTCTGAAAAAAGGGTTCCGCAGGTGGAATACACCTGCTCTGCTTCAACATAACAAGAAACTCCATCACACTCGCCTATTTTCATTCTTCATAGTGCAATGCATATCAACTATCTATAGGACAAGAGCAAAAAAGGATATGTATAACTGGGGGCATAATGTCCATTGTTATACATATCCTTTATATAGTCTGAGGAATGGAGTCTATTTTCCCCTTTTGGTTTTTTCTTTTTATAAAATGTAGGGATTTGTTTAAATATAGTCTTTGTTTCATGAATTTTTATTGCTTATTGACTCTAAAATAAGCAAGCCGATTCTAGGAACAGGACTCATTCGCTTTTGTATTTTCGTAAACAGCCCTTTGACCTCCAATTAATTTTGGTCGTGATTTGGCCATTGTCACATGTGCTTCTCCTAATTGACTGAGGGAAACTCTTATTGGTACTGCTACATGCTTCATATGCATACCAATAAAGGTATCTCCTATATCAATACCACCGTCTGCTTCTATAAATTCAACGACAACTGGATCATCCATATGCTGATAGGCGAATGTTGCCATCGCACCACCAGCATGGCGGACAGGTATTACAGAAACCTCTGTTAATCCTCTTTCTTCCAACACATTCCGTTCCACTACTAGTGCTCTATTTAAATGTTCACAGCATTGAAAAGCTAAGGATATTCCTGTTTGCTTTTTAAAGTTTTGAAACTTTTCAAAAATAATCCCTGCCACATCAATCGTTCCAGACGTTCCAATTTTTTGCCCAATGACTTCACTTGTACTGCATCCAATTACAAACAAATGCCGATTCATTAACTTTGCCTGTGCTTGATATTCTGAAATAATCATTTCTAGTTGTTGTTCTAAAGCTACTTTTTCATTTTCCATAAAAACACGGCCTTTCGAACGATATTATTTACTTGAATGACTCTTTTCATATTGAGCGATTTTCTTTAATCTAACTTCATGCCTTTGACCACTAAATTCAGTCTGAATCCATGCCTTTACAATTTCACATGCTAAACCGGGTCCAATCACTCGCTCCCCCATTGCTATTATATTACTATCATTATGTTCACGGGTTAATTTCGCACTATAAACATCATGAACTAGAGCGCAGCGAGCTCCCTTTACTTTATTAGCAGCTATACTCATTCCAATTCCAGTTCCGCAAATCAGTATCCCTCGATCAAATTCCCCATTTGCTACCTTTTCAGCAACTGGCAATGCATAATCAGGATAATCTACAGATACTTCACAGTCACAACCGAAATCAACATATTCTATTCCTAATTGTTCTATTAACTTTATCACTTCACCACGCATGATTAACCCGCCATGATCTGATGCTATCGCAACTTTCATCATTACCATCCTCCCCGTTTTCACAAACTATATTCTCACATAAAAAAGTCGAAATAAAAAGACTCAGAAAAACATTTTTTATAGATTTGGGATAAACGACTGCTAGTCTTAATTTCCTTTTTACTCCTAATTCTATCCACTCAAAAGAGAAGAACCTGCAATTACACAAACCTCATTTTTCACAAAAATGCTGACATGACTATATTTTAAATCGAAAAATAGTTGTTTTTAACTCTTCTGCATGAGCTTGTAATTCTAATGCTAATTGATCTACTTTACTCATTATTTTCGTTTGCTTTTCTGTAATAGACGTAACTTGCTGGGCACCCGCAGATGTTTCCTCTGCTATTGCTGCAACTTCTTGAGATTGTTGTGAAGTCTGATAAATTTGTTCCATTTGTCGGCGAACAAGTTCTGTTATACACGCTACCCCATTTGCCATCTCTTTTATCGTTTGGTTCATATCTTTAAAAATTATAGTAGCCTGTTCGCCTCTCTCCGCTTCTTTTTCTGCATTATTTGCTTGTTTTTCCATTTGTTTCACAACATTTTTTACTTCTTCTTGCATATTTTTAATAAGATAGGCAATTCCTTCTACTGCCTTTCCACTTTCATCCGCCAAATGTCTAACTTCTTCTGCGACTACTGCAAATCCAGCTCCGTGTTCTCCTGCTCGAGCCGCTTCTATAGTGGCATTTAATGCGAGTAAATTTGTTTGGGAGGCGATATTGCCTACCAATTTAATAATGCCTTCTACTTTCTCTGCATTTGTTTCTAATTTCTGAACAGATTGCATGGACGTGTGATTATCACTTACTATTGATTTCAAACCATTAATTAAGGATAAGACTACATCATTTGTTTTCTGTAAATGTTCCATCATTTGATCAGATATTAACAAAGATGCTGATGATTTTTCTTGAACTTTTTTTGCTATTTCCATCGCTTCATCCACGGAAATGGCAGTATCCTGTACAGATTTCGCTGAAACCTCAGCACCCGCTGCTATCTCACCAACAGCCAAAGAAATTGCGACCGTTTGCTCAGAAGCTTGCTCTGCTTCTAAAGATAATGCGTTTACTTTAGCATTGGTTTGATGAAAGTTACATTCGATGCTTTTTACCATTTCACGCAAGTTAAAAAGCATATGATTAAAGGCTATTCCCAACGATTTAATTTCATCATCTGATTTAGAGATTTCCGCCTCTTCTTTCATATTTCCATGGGCAGCTTTCATTGCGGTTTTTTCCAATTTTTGCAGTGGTTTAATAATAACACCAGCTGCTGTAAATGCTAAGATTCCTGACCAAAAAATCCCCAATAGCAATGTAGCAAGAGTGAAATTAAATGAACTGATTTCCATTTTATCTTGGAGTATTGGATATAAACCATATATAAAAAATGCACTTGTCGAATAAGTAATTATTGCCAGTACCGTAATAAACAGCACCATTTTTTTCCTTAAACTAAATTTATAGTGCGTATTCTCCATGCCTTTCCCCCACTAACCATTAATCTAATTTATTCATCATACTTTCGATTAAATAATCTAATTCTTGAAATGTTTTCCGATAATGCTCGACTGAACCGCCAAAAGGGTCGATTACATCGCCATATTTTTCTTCTATCGCAAATTCTTTTAAAGTAAACGCTTTCTCGATAGAAGCTGGAAATTGCGTTATGATGGCGTTTTTATGCCCTGATGTCATCGTAACGATATGTGTTGCCCAATCTAATAATTCCTTTGTAAGCGCGGAAGATGTATGGTTATGATTCATTCCTTTTTCAGCTAGAACCTCTTGAGCCTGATAAGATGCTTCTTCACCATCTATTGCATATACCCCTGCTGATTTAACTTCGACATTTTCCATTTTTTTATGTTTTAAAATCGCCTCTGCCATCGGACTTCTACAAGTATTTCCGGTACACACAAATAAAACACGATACATTTTCCAGCCTCCTTCTAATAATCCCCTTTAATTATAGACCAAATTTCCTAAAAATCCTATTTCTTTTCTTCAGTCAAACCTTTTATTAGAAAAGCGCAAGCACCTTGAACAGTTCTGAAGAAAAATGTTCACATGACTCAAAAAGTGCTTTTTACTTTTAGTGGCATGGGGTTATTTTTCACAAGAACTAGGCGCTGAAGCTAGACAATAGAAAAGCGCAAGCGCCTTGAACAGTTCTGAAGAAAAATGTTCACATGACTCAAAAAGTGCTTTTTATTTTTAGTGGCATGGGGTTATACTTTCTTACCTTATCTAAAAAAAAGAGCTAAAAAAATCTGGAAACGAACCAGATTTCTTTAGCTCTCGATCAATTGCTCATTATACACTAACTAACCATTAAAAGTTAAGCAATAATTTTATCCCGAAGGTTAACAGTATCCCGCCGCCAAGCACTTCTCCATATATTCCTAACCAACCTTGAACTTTTCTGCCAATAATTAATCCAGCCCATGTTAAAATGGTAGCTGCTATACCAAAACAAGCTAGCACAACAACCGTTCTTGCCTGATAAATACCTAAGCTTAAACCGACGGAAAAACTATCCAAGCTAACGCTAAGGGAAAATAGGAATAAACCAAAACCAACCGGGGTTATTCGATAAGTCTCTTCTTCCTTAAAAACCGACCAAATCATTTGAATCCCCAAAATTACAAGCAGTCCTCCACCTATGTACACGGCAATAGCGCCAAAGTTTTCTGATAAAAATCTGCCAGCAACAATGCCAATTAGAGGCATAATTACATGAAAAACACCAATTGTAATACCGATTTTAGCTATTTGTTTTAGTCGGAGCTTATACATTCCCATTCCTAATGCAACAGAAAAGGCATCCATTCCTAATGCAAATGCCATTAATATTAGTGTAACTATCTCTCCTCTAAATGCAGCCATTTCTCCGCCTCCTTGGACTTGCTAATTAGAGATTATGCACGTCCAAGTTCTTTTAGAAGTTTTTTTCAGAAGAGTTTAGTTAAATATTTGGAGTTAAAAAGCATCAATTAATAGGAAAACAGCCTTATTCAATGACTTGATGGCCAGCTGCTTTCATTAATCGATTCATAATGGCTTGTCCTACTCCTTCAAGAGGAAACATTTCACTAAAAATAATATCCACATTCTCATGGTTAAAACTTCTTAATCCTTCATATAAAGAAGAAGCAACCGTTTGTAATTCTTCTCTTTTTCCACAAACAAAAATGTAATCTGCATGAAAGAAACCTGCATTTTCTTCCGTTGTTAACACGCCTACTTTTTTTCCTTTTGATTGTTCTCCCTTAATTAGCATCTGGATCTTTTCTTTTGACCCTTTCACTAAAATCATTGGAGCATTTGGAGCATAATGGCTATATTTCATACCAGGTGCCTTCGGTGTGGATTCTTTGTTAACAAGTGCAGGATCCATTCCTACTTCCCCTATAACTTGTTCAATTTGTTCCTTTGTGACCCCTCCAGGACGAAGGATCACTGGTCTCGCTTCGGTGCAATCAATTACAGTTGACTCAACACCTACACCAGTAGCTCCTCCATCGACAATCCCAGCAATCATGCCATCCAAATCCTCTTTAACATGCAACGCAGTAGTAGGACTTGGTCTGCCAGATCGATTAGCGCTTGGAGCGGCTATTGGCAAGTTAGATTCTTCTAATAGCTTTAGAGCGACAGGATGATTAGGCATGCGTACCGCAACTGTTTTTAGACCAGCTGTTGCATAGGTTGATAAAGCACCTTTTTTTGCACGGAAAATAATCGTCAAAGCTCCTGGCCAAAAGGACGTCATTAGTTTTTTTGCAAGTTCCGGTATCTCTTCCACTATTTCCGTTAATTGCTCTTGTTTCGCAATATGGATAATAAGCGGATTATCGGACGGCCTTCCTTTTGCAGCAAAAATCTTCTTTATCGCCTCATCATCTTTTGCATTCCCTCCTAGCCCATAAACCGTTTCTGTAGGAAAAGCAACTACCTCATTTTGTTTTAAAAGATCAGCAGCTTGTTGGATATGTGGATAACCAACTCTATTATCCACATATTTATCCACTGACCAATAAATTGTCTTCATTTTTATCCACCTTTACAAATATCTATTTTATTTTTAACAAAATGGCTTAATTTCCACATTATTCGACAGAAGCCCATGCTTAAAATATTTTAAAAAACAGTTCATAACGTGGATAAACATACCACTTATCCCCAAATTGTGTATAAAAGACCTTATAATGTGGATAAGTATATTTAGTTATCCACGTTTCCTATCGAATAATACATAAATATTGGGTTATTAACAGTTGATATGTTTTTTACCACATCCGACGTTTTCAGCACAACAGGCAACTCTGCTTTAACAATTTCTTTAAATCCTAATAGCGTAAATAGCTGAATAGCATTTTTGTTATTTATCATACAATACAATCGTTCAAGCTCCTTGTCTTTTGCTAATTGTATCGTTTGTTGCAGCAAATAGAGAATTTCCTCCGCACTGGCATTCGTTAAAACAAGGGAGCGGAGAAGACCGATTTTTTCAAACGTCTGAATACCACTGGTTCCAATGATCTCTCCTTTGTTATCTTCAACTATAAGATAATACTCTACCCCCTTTTCGATGCCACTCTTATCTAAATCTCCTAAAAAAGCTTGAATTTTATCTAAATCTTTTCCTTCTGCTAATCGAATCGTTTTCTCCATACATTCTCCTCCTAAATTAATAGATTACTCTTTGTCCACATGCGTTAGTCTATTAATATGAAGAGGGATTGGAAAAAATACTAGATTTTTTTCAGGCTGTTGACAAACCTTGCCACTTTATATTCTCTTTTTATCCGTTCTAGAGATTGGTCAAAAAGTCCGGTAAAAAGAACAGCACTTATCGCAGCAGCCTAAAGATTATAGTTCATATTCTTTTATTTTGTTATACAGCGTTCCTCTTGATATTCCTAACAGATTAGCTGCTGCACTTTTATTTCCGTATGTTTTGCGAAGGGCTTCTTCAATTCTTGTTGCTTCCCCCTCTGCCTCCCCCCTTTTTTCCCTATTTGATGAGGATATTTCTTTTATTTCAGCTGGTAAATGCTCTACTAACACTTCCGATTTATTACTTTCCGTTAGAAGGACACACCGTTCTATCACATTTCTTAACTCCTTTACATTTCCTGGCCACTGATAATGTATTAGCTTACTTAATGCTTCTTCTCCGATTGTCATTTCATTTTTTTGATGTTTTTTTCCATATTCCTTTATAAATTGATTGATTAAGCCTGGAATATCTTCTTTTCTATTACGAAGGGCTGGAATCTCAATATGCATGACACTTAATTGAAAATAGAGCTTCTCATTAAATTCCCCGCTTTTTACCAGCTTTATTAAACTTTGCGCGGAAGAAATAATAACTCTTGTTTTTATTTCAATCTCTTTTTTGCCACCAACACGGGTAAAAGTTCCATTTGTCATATACTCTACTAGTTTTTGTTGAGCGGCTAATGGCATCTTATCCACATCTTCAATAAATAGGGATCCGTCTTTTGCTTGTTCTATTTTCCCAATCTTTTCATCCTCTTCACCAGATTGAAAGGACATTTTTTGATAGCCAAACAACTCTATTTCTAATACCTCTGCTGGAATAACAGCACAATTTAACGAAATAAACGGCTGGTTATTTTTTGCCCCTCCATAATGAATCGCTTGAGCCAACAACTCTTTTCCTGTTCCTCTTTCTCCAGTTATTAATATAGGTATGTCGGCATGGGTCATTTTTTGTGCAATCTCTACAGCTTCATTTACTTCTTCGCTCTCTGTAACGATTGATGAAAACGGTGCATCCTTTTGGACGTGTAATGGTAGGTTAGAGTCTAATTCTTGATTTAAATGAATCATTTTTGTTATATCACGCTCTGTTGCCACACCACCAATAATTTGATTATTTTCAACAATTGGTGATGCATTTATTAGCACATGCGTATGTTCATTGGGACGATGATAGGTTCCCCGAACCGGATTTCCCTCTTTTAAAATTTCATGTAAAATGATCGAATCCGCATCAAAATGTTCTCCAATTTTCTTTCCAATAATTTCTTCTTTTTTTATGTTATAAACAATTTCTGCAACGTTATTCCAATAAACAACCGTTCCTCCTTTATCTACCGCTGTTACAGCATCATTAATCGTCTCTGCCAGTGTTGTAAAAAATGTAGATAACTGGTTGTTTTCTTGTTTTAAATACTGAACTTGATCAGAGGCAGTAATAACGGAGGTGACTTCCTGCTTCCTTTCATCCATAATTAACACAGGACGTTCCCAATCTATATCACTTTGATGGATAGCATTGATTGTGGTAACAGAGGAGGGCTTTAACTGGAGGAAATTTAACCACTCTTCAACTGTTTGCTGCTCCTTTCCTACCTGCAATAGAAGCACATCTTTCTTTTCCATACAATACCAACGATCTGCTTTTGTAACAATATAATCATAGGTAGCAAATTTATCTAAAAGAGAGTGTTTGTCGTCATGAATAGAAACCATAAAAAAAGATTTCTCTAATTCAACATGTGAATGGGTGAACATAACAAATTCCTTTCATACAATAATATTTATTAATTTACCATATGTTTGTTAGTCTTCGCTACAGAGAAAGGTATTGCCTAGTAATGGCTTATTTTTTTCCACAATCAAAAAATAAGCCGATAATTCATTCTTTCCTCCTAAATTCAGACTATACTAAGACAAAACCATTACTATCCACCCCGCTCCTATCCTAACAAATGATCGTTAACAGGTTGAAATAATTAGCTTCCCTTTTTGTCTAGACTGTATTTAGAGTAAAATTGATTATCAGCTTATTTTTATTTTTTTAGAGGTTGTTCAAAAAGTCCGGTAAAAAGGACACGTCGAATTTCTTCGTTGGTTTGCTTTTCCGCTTCTCACGTATTCAATAGAGGTTCTTCCATTTTTGAACACGCACTTTTATGTTTTTATTTTTCTTTGTTAAATCTTTCTAGAACTTAGCTTTGCTTGTGTAAATAATAATAAATAATCAAAACCGCCTGCTTTAGAATCTGTTCCCGACATATTAAAGCCTCCAAATGGATGAACACCTACTAACGCACCGGTGCATTTTTTATTAATATAAAGATTCCCACAGTGCATATTATTTAGTGCATAATCCACACGTTCTTCTCTTGCGGAAAAGAAAGAACCTGTTAATCCATAGTCTGTATTATTGTACACATCTATTCCTTTTTTCCAGTCCGATACTTTTGAAATCGCTAGTACTGGGCCAAATATTTCCTCTTGCATAATCCTTGCGTCCGGCTCCACATCAGCAAAAACAGTAGGCTCTATATAATAACCATTTCCTTCTGCCCGGAATCCTCCTGACAATAGCTTTCCTTCTTTTTTACCAACTTCTATATAACCAAGAATTTTATCGAATGCTTTTTGATCAATTACTGGCCCTACAGGAACATTCTCTTCTGGTAATCCCACTCTTAGTTTTTTTGTTAGTGCAGCGACTTTTTCTACTACCTGATCATAAACCGCATCGACAATAATCGCTCGGGACCCTGCCGAACATTTTTGCCCTTGGAAACCAAAAGCGGATGCAACAATTGCTTGGGCAGCTGCATCGATATCTGCCGTTTCGTCCACTACAATTCCATCTTTTCCTCCCATTTCTGCAATCACACGTTTTAGCCAAATTTGTCCAGACTGAACAACCGATGCACGTTCATAAATTCTACAGCCAACCGCTCTTGAGCCAGTAAACGAAATAAATCTTGTTTTTGGATGCTCCACTAAATATTCTCCGACATCTATTCCGTCTCCAGGAACAAAATTAATAACTCCTGCTGGAAGTCCTACTTCTTCCATTAACTCCACAAACTTCGCTGCAACTACTGGCGTTGTATCAGATGGTTTTAGGATAACTGTATTCCCTGAAACTACTGCTGCTACTGTTGTTCCTGCCATAATAGCTAATGGAAAATTAAAAGGAGAAATAACAATTCCCACCCCTAATGGAATATACGTAATTTTATTATCTACCTCACCTTCAGTGGGGATTAATGGCTGATTAGTGGTTGTTTCACTTAGACGAATCATTTCTCTAGCGTAAAATTCTAAGAAATCAATTGCTTCTGCCGTATCAGCATCCGCTTCCACCCAGTTTTTCCCTGCTTCATATACTAAATAAGCAGAAAACTCATGTTTTCGTTGACGCATTAATGCGGAGGCTTTTAATAAATATTCCGCACGCTGCACAGGTTCTACTTTTTTCCACGTCTCAAATGCAAGCAATGCTTCTTGCATTGCCTTTTCTGCATATTCTTTTGATCCTTTACTGACTTCTCCAATTACTTCGTCTATATTTCCAGGATTAATAGAAACCGTTTTTTCTTCTGTAATTATTTTATTTTTGCCAATTACTAACGGAAAAGTTTTTCCTAATTCGCCTTTTACTTTCGCTAATGCCTGTTCAAATGCAACTTTATTTTCTGTTTTTGTAAAGTCTGTTAAAGCTTCATTTTTATAAGCTGGGATTGTCGTTAAATTTGTCATTATCATTCTCCTATTCTTATATACTATTTTTATTGAAAACTTATAGGCTGTTCAAAAAGGCTGATAAAAAGGACACGTCTTGCTATTTAAAAAAGTTTTTCAGGACAAACCACACATTCGCTGGTCTTTCGGCCAATCTTCGCATAAAGTAGCCAAACCAATCGACGCCATATGGTACATAGACTCTTACTTTATATCCTTCTTTCATTAGCTTATTTTGCAAATCTACACATATGCCATATAACATTTGGAATTCAAACTGACTGCTATCCACTTGATGTTCTGCCACGAATTTTTTAGTGAAATCAATTATCTTTTCATCGTGACTTGCCACAGCCGTATAATTGCCATTTAATAGATGTGCTTTAATGCTTTTTTTGAAATTTTCATCCACATCTTTTTTATCTGGAAATGCTACATTCGGAGATTCCTTATAAGCACCCTTCACTAAGCGAAGATTTGCATTTAAGGTGTTTAAAAGTCTTAAATCTTCTTCTGTCCGATATAAATATGCTTGAATAACTATACCAACATTGTCATAATCTCTGCGCAGCTCTTCAAATATATCGATTGTTATCTGACAATGCGAAAAATCTTCCATATCAATTCGCACAAAATTCCCGTATTCTTTTGCTCTTTCCAGAATTTTTTTCATGTTTTTCATACATAGGTCTTTATTAATATCTAATCCAAGCGAGGTCATTTTAAGGGATAAATTGGATTTGGCTCTAGATGCGTGAATGGCGTCCAATGTTTGCAGGCACATTTCAGCTGCTTCATTGGCCTCAGCTTCTGTAAAAACAAATTCACCTAGATGATCAAGTGTAGCTAGTTTTCCTTCTTGATTTAATTTATTGACACTTTCGATTGCTTTTGCAATAGAATCACCTGCCACAAATCTTCCTGCACCAAAGCGCAGCCCATATTTTTTTGCCAATTTATTTGCAGAAGTATTTTTTGCCAGTGATTGAAACATATTTCTCATCACAACTTCCAATGATATCCTCCCCTTATTAACATTCGCATTACCAATATGATGTTAAACACTTTTGTTCAATCTTTATATTTTAAACACAAATGTTT
>JBDNRM010000029.1:0-28096 GCA_047718615.1 Bacillus sp. (in: firmicutes)
GAATTATTGTAATTTTAATGATAGAATAAATCGAAGCTTTTTACATAACAAAAAGTAAGGAATTTCACTTAAATCCCTAAACTTCGAATAAATTCAAGCCGTTCTCAATTCATTTTGTAAAAGGAGCGTAAAATGGATAAGGTAGATATACATTTATTAAAGATTTTGCAAGAAGATGGAAGAATAACAGTTAGCGACTTATCAAAAAAATTAGCATTAAGTCGTCCAAGCGTTTCAGAAAGATTACTAAGATTGCAAGAAAAAGGAATAATCTTAGAATTCAGTGCAAGGGTTTCACCTGCTAAACTGGGGAGAGAAACTTTGCTTTTTATTCAAATAAGTGAATTAAAAGCAGAAGCACAGGCTTTTGAAGAATTTATTCAAACAGAAGAAGATGTCATTGAATGCCACCGTGTAACAGGACCAATTAGCTATACGATAAAAGCAGCTGTTTCTGGAATTAATGGGATGAGACAGCTTGTTGACCGTTTAATACCATATGGAACCATTAATACATCTGTCATTTTGGCTTCTCCTGTTCCATATAGGCATTTATTGCCTTTTGAAAAGGATGAGGAGAATCAAAAAGATTAACTGATTTCTCTAAAAAAAGCAGGAAAAGAGGGTTGCCTCTTTTCCTGCTTTCATTAATGATCTATTTAGACGGTACCGTAATTGATTTAACCACTTCAAATAAATCGTGCAAATTGGTAATTTCATATGTAGGAACAACATCTGTATGGCTTGCATTTTCACGGTTGATCCAAACAGATTTGATTCCTGCTCTTGTTGCACCAAGAATATCAGTCATTAAATTATCGCCTACCATTAATACATCCTCTTTGTCTAGCTGTACTAATGATAAGGCATGATCAAAAATGGACGGATCTGGTTTTCCTTTTCCAAAAGCACCAGAAATAACAATTTCATCAAAATAAGGCGCAATTTCGGGAGTTATTGTTAATTTTGTATTTTGTAAATGTGGCGAACCATTGGTTATTAGCACCAGCTTGTATTTATCTTTTAATTGATCCAATACAGCAAATGTTTCTTCATAAACAAAAGGAGATTCTTTTCTGAACTGCGGAAATGCCTCTGCTAAAATCTCTCCCAATTCTTTATCATCAATTCCAACAGCTGCTAACCCGTTTGTCCAAGCTTCTTTCCGGTATAAAGGAACAATTTCCTTCATTTTACGAAAAGAATCATGGTCATCTAAAAATTCTCCCCATAAACCTTCAAATGGGTTAATTCCAATCATTTGTGTAAAGGAATATGTTTCATAGCTTTCATATAAGGATCTAGCTTCTTTACGCACTGCTTCTTCTATTTTTTCTACAGCAACGCCATATTTTTCTTCTGCTAATTTGCATGTTTTCACAAATGCTTCTTTTACACTTTTTTTGTCCCATAATAATGTATCATCTAAATCAAAGAATATTGCTTTAATCATTTTGTTTTGCCCCAATCCATTATGTATTAGATGTTGTCCTTTACATAATAGATTACAAGGTAATGATATAGATGTAAATACTAACTTCTTTTAAGCAGTTGCTGTCGTTGATTTTCCAAAGAAACTTTTACATCGCAACTTACTATTTTCGTTTTCTTAGAAAAACAACTTTTAAATAATTGCTTTCCTTTAAGTTTTTTAAGGAACGGAAATCTGTTGGCAGCTGAAATTCTTCTATCAGGTCATAATTATTTGCTTGTTTATTAAAAGCATCAAAAATAAAGCTTTTAAATTTTTTCATATCAAACGTGCTGCAGTTTGTCGATGCAACAATAATGCCATTCGTTTTGGTTATAGCAATTGCTTCTTTTAATAAACTAGCGTAATCCTTAGCTGCACGAAAAGTGTGTTTTTTTGAGCGAGCAAAGCTTGGTGGATCTAATATAACCATATCGAATGATAATTTTTTCTTTACCGCATATTTAAAATAATGAAAAACATCTTCTACAATAATTTTTTGTGCTTCAAGATCAATGGAATTAAGTTGAAAATTTTCAGTAGTTTTTGCCCTGCTTCGATTGGCTAAGTCAACACTGGTTGTCGATTTACTTCCTCCCATTGCAGCAGCAACAGAAAACGCACCGGTATAAGAAAAAGTATTAAGCACATCTTTTCCCTTCGCATACTTATCCCGAATTGTTTTACGAACTTCTCTTTGATCTAAAAAAATACCAACCATTGCGCCGTCATTTAAATCAACAGAATAATTTATCCCATTTTCCTTGATAATAATCGGAAATTCCCCTCTTGTTCCAGTTACAAAATCATCGTCTTCTACATAACTTCCTTTTTGGTCAAATCTTTTCTTTTCATAAATCGCAGCAAATGACATGGAATTCTGAATGGCCTTTATAATCATCTCTTTAAAAGTATAAATCCCTTTGCTATACCATTGAATGAGAAGATATTCATTAAATCGATCAATGGTAAAACCGCCAATGCCATCTCCTTCCCCATTAAATAAACGATATGCTGTCGTTTCTACCTCTTCTTCTAACACACTTCTTTTTTTCATCGCTGCCTGCAGCTTGCTTTCAAAAAATTGTTGATTGATTTCTGTATATGGATCTGATGTTAAAATCCAGCCTATTCCTTTATTTTGGATGCCAAAATATCCTCTTCCAAGAAATTGATTGGCTTTATTTTTGACATCAATTATTTGGCCTTCCTCTAATCTTGACACATCTAAAAGGGCATCCTTGTGTACTAATGGATTCCCGTTTTTTATTCCTTTTTCAAATAATGGATCAACAATTACTTCAACTGATTTCATTTTCTCACCTATTTACTTTCTGTTATAAAATAACCTATTACTATTTCTTTCATCTATTATACAGAAAAACAGCTAATTCACCTATCTTTCGTATTAATTATATTAAAATGAAAAAGCTCTCAAATCAATCTGCTATGCAGAAAAATAAGGAGCTCCCCACTTATTTCTATTTTGGAAGAATAATTTGATCAATAATCCCGTAACTTTTTGCTTCCTCAGCACTCATAAAAAAATCTCGTTCTGTATCTGCTGCTATCTTTTCGATATTCTGACCTGTTCTTTCTGCAATAATGCCATTAATTTGTTCTTTTAGTTTCAGTATTCGTTTTGCAGTTATTTCAATTTCCGTTGCCTGCCCTCTTGCTCCTCCTAATGGTTGATGGATCATAATTTCACTATTCGGAAGTGCATACCTTTTCCCTTTTGTTCCTGCTAACAACAACAAGGCTCCAAAGGATGCTGCCATTCCCGTGCATATTGTTCGAACATCTGGTTTAATATATTGCATGGTATCAAAAATGGAAAAACCTGCTGTTGTCGACCCTCCAGGACTATTAATATAGATGGAAATATCTTTATCAGGATCATCCGCAGCTAAAAACAACAGCTGTGCAACAACATTATTGGCAATATGATCATTAATTTCATCACCTAACATAATAATACGATCCTTTAAAAGCCGAGAATAAATATCATAAGATCGTTCACCGCCATTTGCCTGCTCAATAACATATGGAATTGCATTCATCAAAACATCTTCCTTTCCTTTTAGCTAACAATTATTTTTTTAAACTACTTTCATCCTTTTTCTGTCAAAAACAGCAAAATGGGAGAGACACTTTACATTTTTTATACTTATGCAGCCATAGAACATTCAGCATGCCAATTTTGTACTGGCTTTTTCAGCAGTACGGTGGCTGTTTGTAAACAAATTTGGTTGGAATGGATTAATCTGATTAATCGAGATGGATCTTCTTCCTTTAGTGCATCATAAAAAATCGTAACTATCTCTTGATTTACTGCTTTCCGATTTTCTTTATTAGCTATGATAGTTTGTTTAATCGTATTTCTTGCCCGAAAAAGAATTGATTTGACGGCACCTTCTGAAATATTAACAACCTCTGCTACTTCTTTTAATGAATAACTGAATCCTTCTGCTAATAAAAACACAATTGCTTGCTTAATTGTAAGATGGTTTATAAGCTGTTCTGCAAGTGCCATTAACGTGTCAATTTCTACTTCCTTGCTTTTTTGATACTCCTCCACTTGATTTAATTTCCATTTTCTATTTTTGCGAATGGTATCAATCCAATAATTATAGGCCGTTTTTTTTAGCAGGGATGTTGTAATTGCTTGTTCTTCATACTTTTCTAATACTTTCAGAAAGGTTTCTTGAACAATATCTTCTCTTTCCCATTTGTTCATCCCAAGAAATGTACAATATTTTTGCAATTTATGATAGTGAGCTACGAAAACGGTGTCCTTGTGGCTATTTTTTATTTGGTGGACGTTCATCTTCATCCCTCCTTTTTTGTTACTATAACCTTAACGTTTTAGCATGGAAAAAAGATACGGGTAGAATAATATTTTAATGCATTTTAAAATCTCAATAAAAATGGTTTTAGTTCTCTCGAATAGTCCGCAGTCAGAATACACTTCGCTTTCCATGGGGCGGGCGCCGAGCCTCCTCGCTGCGCTTCGTCTGTCCCGCAATTCCCATAGGAGTCTTTGTGTATTCTGACTGCTCCCTGCTGTTTTAAACTTCGATTATAAATAATGGAATGCTCCTCTTTTATGTATCATCGTTCGATTCCTGTTGTTTGAGTATCTATTATATTAAATAAACAATTCGCGGTACCAGATTGTGATTATACATGGAAGAAAGAATATAATAGCCAAACATTTATTGAATTTCCACTGCTTAATACCGAAAACTGTACATAATACGACAAATAACAGCATGGCTAATGGATCCTCCTATTTTGTATACTATTAGAATATCCGTTTATTCGATTGTTTTTAATGATTTTTTCGCTTTTTCTTCTGGTATATTATACGATTGCCAAGATGATTTTCTTACTAATAGCTGGTCTTTTTTTTCGGCTAATAATTGTTTTAATAAAGGATTGTTCTGATCTTTTTTATATAGATCAACTAATGCTGGGATAGAAGCATCAGATAGATGGGACATATACTGCAAATCAATATCTCCCGTTTTTTCGTAACGAAGAATGTTTTGGCTCACAATTACCCGATCCATATTGATCATATTTAAGCTGCAATAATATAATAAGGCAGTCAGCAAAAAGATTCGAATAAGATTCAGTTTTTCCATCCAAATTTTTACGATGGTAAATCCAAATATCACCACTAATAAAATTAAAAAAGAATGGGAAAACAATCGCAAATAGGTATATCCATATGCTTCTTCGTATAACGATAAGCGCAAGTGAGAAGATACTAACATAACAAAACTAAATAAAATCATGATAGACAAAAGCACTTTTAACACTTTCGTTTTTACGGCAGTATATGTATGAACACATATAATCATGACAAAGTTAATAACCGTAACAAACATTAATTCAAAAAAGCCTTTTTTAGCATAGGTCGCATATGTAAAGTCATTTATTAATACATCATTAAAAAAATACTTAAATTGTACAATCGTAAACAGGGCATATAAAAGATTAATCGACACTACTATCGTTAATACAATAGTAAGATCCCATGCACCACCTCTTATTGTCTGTTTTACTGGTACAACAACTAATTTCTTGCCAACTGTTTTTATTCCAACAACAAAAATAATAAACAAAAGAATTATTCTAAGGGGTGTCCAGATTTCTGTTATGTTTATGGATAGTATATGTTGAATGATTGTGACTATAAAGGAACCGAACTTTTCATCTGATGCGGTCAACAAAATCAATAATATTGTAAAAATTGGGCCTGTAATAATTAATCCTATCATTACTTTTTTTATTTTTTTATATGTTTGAGTGTTCGGATTTTTTATGATTTTCCTTAATAAAAATACGATTATTTTCTTTGCAAATATATTGAACTGTTTTATTTTTTTTCCCAAATAAACAAGAAATAAACTAGAACTCCAATCAATAAACGCAGGACTCGTTAATAAAGATGTGTGAATAAACAATAAACAGATCACAACGAAAAGATTCAAGCCATAAAACACAGGATTAGCAATAAACAAATAACTCAAAGCTAAAACCCAAATACAAATAAACAAATACATGGCTAAAAGTTTGTGGGTTGTTTGTTTTCTTTTTATTAAATAAAAATATACCCCATAAAAGGACACGATAAAAATACTAAAGGAGATTCCAATTGGCCCCTTAAACAAGCTCACTTCTGTAAGAACTGCTAAAATCAAACATACAAATAAATAGATGATATTTTTTTTACTCATTTATTATCCCTCTTTACATAGTTATTCTACATAGTTAACAATAAGTAGTTATTATTTTATAGAAAAAGATAAAGTGTTTTTTCAAAACTGGCAGAGCGAGAAACCGCAGCATAGAAATTCTACATAGTAGACAGACAGAACAACTTAAATAGATCTTGTTGTTCCAAAGCGAAATCCTAATATAGAAATAGGATATAAGAAAAAGGTAGCAACAATACAAATCAAAATAAAATCAGGTGTTAATAATGGATCAAAAACAGTAGATGGGACAATTCGAAAAATAACCAACATCATTAAGAGCAAATTTGGTGCCAATGATATGTAAAATGTTTTTTTCAAAAGCTTTTTTCCCCCAAGACCAAATTCTTTGCCTACCTCATATCCTAACAGCAGCCAAAAAAAGAGATACAGAACAATTAGGTAAAAAGGAATACTTACAAGAAAAGCCCATAATTTTCTTATTAGAGGAAAAGAAAGATAATGATAAAAGATCGTTAAACAAATTCCCCCTGTAAAAAAGACCAAGTTTCCGAAAAAAAAGATCCATTTTGTTTTGTTTGCTGTAACCGTTTGTTCTTCCGCATACAGCTGAGCGATTTCTTCCGGCTCCCCAAACCTCTCCAAAACAATGGCCATTGCTTCTTTTTCTTCTAACTGTTTTTCCATATATATATCTTCTAAAAGCTCGGATAAATGAAGATCATACTCTAACACTATCTCATCTTGGTTATCATTATGTTTTAACCTCTTGTGAAGCAGAACTAAGTACTCCTGTTTCGAAGCAATCATATTCCTTTTCTCCCAATTACTTTATCAATTGTCTGCACAAAATTTTTCCATTCACTAGTTTTTTGCAGCAATATTTCTTTTCCTGTCTCTGTAATGCGATAATATTTTCTTGCTGGCCCTTTTTCTGATTCCTGCCAAAACGATTCTACATATTCTTGTTTTTCTAATTTATGCAATGCCGGATATAAAGTCCCCTCTTTTACTTGCAGAGAATAATCACTTCTGCTTTCCATTTCTTTTACGAGTTCATATCCATACATTTCTTTTTCCGCTAATAATTGAAGTAAAATTAACGATGTGCTGCCTTTTACCAGCTCCCGATTAAACATTTTTTCACCTACCTAGAATATTAATGTACTGTACTCCTATTGTAATTTGTTTGCAGATAAATGGCAAGAAAAAGTGAAAAGCGCATCGTAACATTCGACTATTACTAGTTATCCACTTGAATTCGTATAATTTTTATTAAAAGAGGAATCATAATTAAAATCAAATTATTTATATACCTTGAATTTAGTAAGGAAAGGTGTAAACAAATGGGAAAATTACATAAAAAAGAATCTAAAACACATTTCATTATTCGCTATATTATGCTGATGGCTGGTGCGAGCCTTGCTGCTGTTGCAATTGAATTATTTTTAGTGCCAAACACAATTATTGATGGTGGAATTATTGGGGTTTCCTTAATTATTAATTATATGACCGATTTTAGTTTTGGGATACTAGTGTTCATTATTAACCTCCCGTTTCTGTTTGCAGGTTATAAATATATTGGTAAAAATTTCTGCATTTCCTCCCTTTTTGCTATTATAGTATTAGGAATTGTGGAATCCAGTCTTCATCATGTTCCAGCTTTAACTTCACAACCTTTGCTTGCTACTGTTTTTGGAGGATTGCTTTTAGGTGGTGGGGTTGGTTTAGTTATTCGAAACTCAGGAGCATTGGATGGAACGGAAATACTAGGGATTTTATTATCAAAAAAAATTCCTTTTTCAGTTGGTGAATTTGTGATGTTCGTCAATATTTTTGTTTTTGCATGGGCAGGGTTTGTTCTGAAATGGGAACAAGCGATGTACTCGATTTTAACCTATTATATTGCCAGTAAAGCACTTGATGCTGTTATTCAAGGGTTTGATGATACGAAAGCTGCGATGGTCATTTCTGATGAATACGAAGAAATTGCAGAAGCGCTTTCTGATCGACTTGGAAGAGGAGTTACGAAACTAAAAGGAAAAGGCGGCTATTTGGATCAAGATAAAGAAGTGCTTTATGTTGTTTTTACTCGTTTAGAAGTAGCTAAATTTAAAAGCATTGTCCAAGAAATTGATGCAAATGCCTTTATTACCATAATGGATACACAAGAAGCACATGGAGGAAGATTTAAATCTGCCATTCACTAATAAAATAACATGCACTCCCTGTTAGAGGCTGTCCAAAATAGCTTCAACTCCTAACTATTTCGCTTAACTATAGATTGGAGTTGTACTACCAAGACAACCTTCTTTATACAAGAGATAAAATAATTGGCAGTGTTATTAAACTTGCCAACGTACTAAATAAAGTAGCAGAAGAGACAAAATCCGGCTCCGTTCCATATTGCAGTGCATACATCGTTGTATTTGCCGCAGCGGGCATTGCAGCTAGGACAATCATTAACTGTTGGACTAAACCATCTACTGGAAGAATCACTGTCATCAGCCAAGCAATCAATGGCGATATAACTAAACGCAGCAATAAAGCGAATGTGAGAGGTTTTATTTGAATATTCTTTACCGATATTTTTGCTAGTTCCATGCCAAGCACAAGCATAACAGTAGGAATTGCTGCATTTCCTACTAACTTTATTGCTTCCATCATCGTATCACTTATTGGAATTTGAATAAAATGAAAGATGATCCCTAAAATCGCTCCATACATAATGGGAACTCTTACTACTTTTTTTAAAGTTTCTTTGCCTGAAGCATTTTCCGAAGCCCCTTTTGCAGCATAATAAATCCCTACAGTCGCCATAATCATTTGCTGAATAACCATTAATATAACTGCATAATGCAAGGCCGGAACTCCAAATGCAAATAGTACAAGAGGAGTTCCGTAATTTCCATTATTCATAAAAGCAGATGCTAAAATCAATCCGCAGACTTTTTTGCTGCTATACCCTCTTATCCTTCCAACAACATATATAATGGCGATTATTCCAAATACTAAGGCAAGGGCAAAAATTGTCATCATTAGATATTCATTGTTCATTTCGTTTTCATAAAACACACTAAAAGCTAAAATAGGACTCATTAAATAGACACTCATTGTTGAAATTGCTTTTGTATCTATATGTAAAACTTTCTGTCCTATATACCCTACTCCAAAAATAAAAAATATAGGCAATAATACTGCGTAAAATTCCATATCCATACTCCAGTCTTAGATGTAGTGAGTTGCAAACACATTTACGAGAGAAGGTTGTGTTATTGTCTCACTTGACCATTACCAAAAATGATATATTTACTTGATGTTAATGCTTTTAATCCCATTGGACCTCTTGCATGTAACTTCTGAGTACTGATGCCAATTTCTGCTCCATATCCAAATTCAAATCCATCAGTAAATCTTGTACTTGCGTTATGATAAACAGCCGCTGCATCCACTTGTGTTAAGAAATGAGCCGCATGCTCTTCATTATTTGTAATAATTGCTTCTGAATGCTTTGTTCCATATTGATTAATATGATTGATCGCTTCTTCCACATTATTTACGACTTTCACACTAACTTTTAGTGCTGAATATTCCGTATACCAATCTTCTTCTTTGGCTTGTTTAGCATTTTCCCAAAGAGAACAGACTAATTCATCTCCATATATTTCCACGTCTTTATCTGTAAGGGCTTGAAGTAGCTGACTGCCGAACTTTTGAAACGAATTTTCATGAATCAAAATGGTTTCAATAGCATTGCAGACGGAAGGACGCTGTGTTTTTCCATTTATACAGATAGAAATACTCATCTCGCTTGTAGCTGTATCATCAATATAGATATGACAATTCCCTGCTCCTGTTTCAATTACTGGAACTGTTGCTTCCTTTACAACCGTGTCAATTAGATTCTTCCCACCACGTGGAATCAACACATCTAAATACTCTTTTAAGTGAAACAATTCTTTAGCTGTATCTCTGCTTGTATCTTCAATTAATTGAACCGCATTTATCGGAAGAATCGATTTTTCCAATGCTGTATGAATCGATTTAACAATAGCTTGATTAGAAAAAGCAGCGGTTGAACTGCCGCGTAATAAGACGGCATTACCTGTTTTAATGGATAAAGTAGCCGCATCAACAGTCACATTTGGTCTTGCTTCATATATCATCCCCATTACTCCGATTGGGACCGTTTTTTTCACTATTTTCAGGCCGTTATCTTTGTTTATTTCTTCTAATATATTCCCTACAGGATCCTCTAGTGTCATCAGTTGCAATATAGCTTGAGCCATATCTTCAATTCTTTTTTTATTCAACATAATACGGTCTAGCACAGACGCTGAAAGACCTATTTTCTGTCCATTTTCTAAATCTCGTTTGTTTTCTCGAATTATATATTCTTGGTCAGTGACTAACTGTTCACTAATGAACTGCAATGCTTCATTTTTTTCTTCCGTAGAAAATCTTGTCATTTGTAAACTTGCAAGTTTTGCTGCTTTTCCCTTTTGTTTAATTTCGCTCATTTTAATTTCCCCCTCTTTTATATTTTCACCCATTTATTTCGATGAATTACCTCTTTTGATGAAAAACTATCCAATTCTATATAATCCAAGCTTTTTTTCCCGATAATTTGTTGTAGTTCAATAGAAGAATAAAGTACTTCCCCTTTGCCAATTATTCCAGACTTACCGATTACTTCTACAACATTGCCTTTTTCAAAAATACCTTCGATTTTGTGAACACCTGCCGGAAGCAAGCTGCTTCCCTTTTCCATCAATGCTTTTTCTGCACCTTTATCGACATAAAGACTACCAGAAACAGTGGAATGTAAGGCAATCCATTGTCTATTATTGTTAAGGGCAGTTAGATCATCTGAACCAATATAAGTACCATCACCATTTCCTTTCAAAATAGAAAGGAGTTTATCTTGTCCATTTCCTTTTCCAATAAACACCTTTACACCTAAAGAAAGCGCCGTATCAGCTGCCACTAATTTTGACTTCATGCCTCCAGTCCCTACATTGGAACCTGTTCCCTCCGCTCCTTTCATAAATTGTTCTGTAATTTCAGTAATCTTATCGTATCTTATTGCATTTGGATTATCTTTAGGATTACTGTCATACAGTCCATTTATATCTGTCAAAATAATTAATTGCTCTGCATGAACAAGACCACTAACAAGCGCTGACAGCATATCATTATCACCAAATGTCAATTCTTCTACAGATACGGTATCATTTTCATTAATAATTGGTAAAATACCTCTTTCAAGTAATTCCATCAGCGTAGAATAGGCATTGCGATAGCGTTCCCTTTTGGAAAAATCATTTCTTGTTAATAATATTTGTGCAGGGGTAATATGATACTGGGTAAGCTGCTCCATATAGCTTTGAATTAACAGACTTTGACCAACTGCAGCTGCTGCCTGTTTTCCTTTTAATGTGACAGGTCTTGCTGGATATCCTAATTTAGTAAAACCAGCTGCAACAGCACCACTTGAAACTAGTATAACCTCATGTCCATCTCTTTTAAGTGCTGCAATACTAGCAACATGATCAAAAAGCTTCTGCTGATCAATTTCTCCTTTTGTATTCGTCAACGAACTGCTACCGATTTTCACAACAATCCTTTTTCTATCCATTAATACGGCCCCTCCTTCAATCAATATAAGAAAAGCGCAAGCGCCCTTGCTTAGCCCCGAAGAAAAATGTTCTCCTGACTCAAAAAGTGTTCTTTACTTTTAGAGGCAGGAGGTTATCTTTCACAGGGGCTAGGCGCTGGAGCTAGACACTAATCTAGTTTGAAAACTTTATACTTTCTTACCTTTAAACATAAAAAAGCCCTTTTCATCCTAAAACAAAGGACGAAAAGGGCTTTTCCGTGGTACCACCTTAATTGAATAATTAATAAACTAATTATTCCACTTTGTCTGATAACGTCAGATAACGCCTATGCTTTACATAGGACTCTAAAGGCAGGTTCTGCGTCTGTTCCGTTATGAAGTCTTTCAGCTTATAAACTTCACTCTCTATTACGTAAGATTCCGCATACTAGTCCTTTTTCTACGATCAATTTTTATATTATTTTTTATTATAACAGGTTTCTTCATTGTTTCAATTAGTTTTTTTACCGTTCAACATACTAATTTGGGTCCTTTCCTCTGATGAAAGAACCCTTTTTTTTAAAAAATGCTGTTTTCTTTAATTTTCTCCAACATATTCGCTTTTTAATGCCCATGTTCTAATTGCATTTGCGACACCATTTTCTTCATTTGTTGAAGTAACTACATCTGCTGTTTGTTTCACGATTTCTTGAGCATTGCCCATAGCAACGCCAAGTCCTGCTTCTTTAATCATGCTTATGTCATTGAGGCTGTCACCAACAGCCATTACTTGATCCATTGTAACATTTAATCTCTCGCAAACCGTCTTTAATCCTCTGGCTTTATTGATACCGAGCGCATTCACTTCTATGTTAACAGGAGAAGAATTACTGATCTCAAATATACCCTTGTCTTGTAATTCTTTCATAATACTTGCTCGTATTTTGTTATCTTCCATATGAAATCCAAATTTCAGCCACTCTAATGTAGAGATATCTTCTGGCATGTCACCATTCCAAATTTGATTACAGCTTATCGCCCAAGTCTTTGCTTTATGCTTTTTCGAAAGATCCCACATCCACTGAATATTCTCCGCTTCCACAAGGTTCCTTTCGATCAAGTTCCCTTGCCAATCCCATATTTCGCTGCCGTTCACTGTAACTAAATACGTTTTCAAAAGTAAACTCTCTGCGTGGTCTTTGCATGTAGCAATTGACCTGCCAGTACTTAGTACCACATGTATTCCGTTCGCTTGTGCTTCCTTGATTGCTTTTCGATTTTCTTTTGGTATTTCTCCTTTTTCATTTAATAAGGTTCCGTCCATATCGAGTGCGATTAATTTAATTTCTGGAAACTTTTTATTTTCATTCATTCGATTGGTCCTCCTACTATTTATTTTTTTTAAAAGAATAGTGGATCATCTTCGGTATATTCCCTTTTATTCATATCTTCATTATTCTGCTTTTCACTCTCATAGTATACCTTTTGATTTAAAATATGTAAAAAATTCCGTTTAATTTACCTATTCTTAATAATGGTTTTAAATATTTGTCCTGAAAGGAGGTTTTACTCTCTCAATTACTCCGCAGTCAGAATACACTTCGCTTTCCATGGGGCTGGCGCCGAGCCTCCTCGGATTTTTGCTCCTGCGGGCTCTCGTCTTTCTTGCATTCCCATAATTTTTAAAATGTTTAATACAGGTTATGATTTTTCGATTATGTACTTACAGAATTTTTTATTGCAGCTGGTTTTTTTGCAAATATACTGTGAAAAATCATTCCTACTACAATGAAAGACATGCCTGCTAAAGAAATTATGGATGGAAAATCTGCATGAAGAAAGAGAATTTCACCAAGCAATGCGAAAAGCACTTCAAAAGATTGCGTAGCTTCTACTGCTCCTAATTTTTGCATGTCATTTCTTACTAAATCTGTTGCCGCGAAAAATAAAACGGTTGCGAAAACTCCTGAAAAAACAGCGACAATACTTGAATGGATAATTTGCTGTTGTGCAGGAAATCCAACTGTAAAAACTCCGTAAAAAGATAACACGATCCAGAATGGTAGACTTGCAATCGTCATTCCTAATACGCGTTGATACGCATCCAGCCGACCGTTGCAAACTTCCATCATTTTTCTGTTTCCTAAAGGATATGCAAATGAGGCGATAACGATGGGAATAAAGCATAATAAAGTACTTCTTATAGATAATTCCATTGCGTATTCTACTTGCATCAATACAATGCCTGCGACAATTAAAGTAGAGAAGGATAAGCTTTTAAATGGAATTTTTTTTCGTACGAGTATCGTATTCCCGGATGCTGTGATTACTTTTTCATAAAAAAACGGTGCCAGCAAGGTTCCTGATATAATGGTCAACTGCCAAGTGCCGGCAACAAGCCAACCAGGTCCATATGCAGATGCAAAACAAATAAATGCATAAAATATTCCAAATCCAATGGAACTCCATATCAGCCAAGAAAGTGGATTTCTTTTTAATTCCTTCCAAACTGGCTGAATGTTACTCTTAAATAATACGAGCAGGATTAGTAGTGGCAGCATAAAAAAGTATCGAAGTGATGCACTCCATATCCAGCTGCCTCCGCCAATTTCCATCGCTTGGTTTAAAACAAATGTAAAAGCGAAAAAAAATGCAGCTAGTACACCTAAAATAAGTGAACGCATATGTTAATTCTCCTTAAAAGTGTTTATCTTTAGATTAAATGTTAAAAAATTCAGTAATTTATCCCTACTATACCTTATCTTGTTTATTAAATTCAAACTTTTTTTGACTACCCTGAAAATGGATTTGAGCTTTCTCGAATAGTCCGCAGTCAGAATACTCTTCGCTTTCCTGTGGGCGAGCGTCGAGCCGCTTCGTCGCTCACTCCTGCAGGGCCTCGTCTTTCTCGCTTTCCCACGGGAGTCTTCGTGTATTCTGACTTCTCCCTGCTTCAAACTTAAGTCATAAAACAAAATAGGAAACTACTTCTTTTCATGTGTCATGGTGCAAAATTGTTTGCAGGGGTGTCTACTCTGAAAAAAGCTTTGGCTCTCTCAATTAGTCCGTAGCCGGAATTCACTTTGCTTTTTATGTTCTTTTATCTATTAAAACTAACTAGTCTGCTTGGTTATTGTATATTTTTCTACGGTTATTCCGTGCTTTTTTTTTAATTCTATTAAAATAATGAAATTTAACCTGGTCATGTTAAAAAAGCGAAAACGGGTTAGTGTTTTCGCTTCGGGTTTTAAAAAGGTATAAATACTATTGTTATTGCTGGTATTGCACGCGATGAAGGTTTGCAAAAACGCCATCTTTCTCTATTAGTTCATCATGGCGACCTTCCTCTTCGATTCCATTTTCCGTAACAACTACTATTCGATCTGCATTTCTGATTGTTGCTAGTCTATGTGCAATCACAAGTGTTGTTCGATTTTGCGCTAACTTATTTAACGAGTTTTGAATAATTAATTCTGTCTCTGTATCAAGTGCTGATGTGGCTTCGTCCAAGATTAGAATTGGCGGATTTTTTAAGAACATTCGTGCAATCGCAATTCTTTGTTTTTGACCACCTGACAACTTCAAGCCTCTTTCTCCAATTTGTGTTTCATATCCATCTGGAAGTTTACGAATTAAGTCTTCTAAATGAGCATATTTGACCGCTTCTTGAATTTCTTCTTCTGTCGCATTCAATTTTCCGTACGCTATATTTTCTTTTAATGTTCCTGTAAATAAAAAGACATCTTGTTGAACAATACCAATTTGTGATCTTAATGAGGATGTTGTCATATTACGAATATCTATCCCGTCTATCATGATGCTGCCTTTATTCACGTCATAAAATCGGGGTATAAGCGAGCATATTGTTGTTTTTCCTGCACCTGATGGACCAACAAATGCAATCGTCTCTCCAGCTTTTATGGATAAATTTATATTATTTAAAACAGGATGTTTTTGATCATAGCTGAATACAACATCTTTCCATTCAATATTCCCTTTTAAGGATGCAACATTCAAAGCATTTTCATTATCTTTAATTTCGGGTTCGGTGTCTAATAATTCAATAAACCGTTTAAACCCAGCCATTCCTTTTGGATACAACTCCAATAATGTACTTATTTTGTCAATTGGTTTTTGAAGTATATTAACATATAGAATAAACATTACTAATTGTCCATTTGATAAATCATTATGAAAGGTTAACCAAGCTCCGTACACCAATACAACTAAAGTAAAAAAGCGCATCAGCATATACACAGAAGAAGATGTTAAAGACATTACTTTATAAGCACCGACTTTTGCTTTTCTAAACCTTTTGTTATTGATGGAAAAACGAGATATTTCATAGTTTTCGTTTGTAAAGGACTGCACAACTCGTACACCGGATACACTATCTTCCACTCGTGCATTTACATCCGCTATATCACCATACATATCTTTCCAAGCATTATGCATACTTCGATTACAATACGTAATAAGCCATACTAGAATCGGAACGATAAAAATAATAATAAGGGCAAGCTTTATATTAATTGTAACCATAATCCAAAAAGCACCAACAAAGGTCATAATCGCAATAAATAAATCCTCTGGTCCATGATGGGCTAATTCACCAATATCAAATAAATCATTGGTAATACGACTCATAATATGACCTGTTTTTGTATTGTCAAAAAACTTAAAGGATTGTTTTTGCACATGATTAAATAGTTGAGAACGCATGTCTGTTTCAATATTAATTCCTAATTTATGTCCCCAATAATTCACAATATATTGAAGATATGTACTCACTAAGTAGAGAGTAAACAATCCAACACTGACAGATACAATAGAACTCCAATTTCCTTCTGGAAGTAAATCATCAATAAACCAAGAAACTGCTAATGGAAAAGCAAGCTCTAATATCGCGACAATAACTGCGCTGCTAAAATCCAAAATAAATAATTTTTTATGTGGTAAATAATATGTAAAAAAACGCTTAATCATCTACTATCTCCTTTTTGTGGAAAGAGGTTGGAGCTACGCCTATTTTTATGGTAATAAACAAACGTTCTTGTTTTTTGTTTATTCGTAGTTTATATCGCTTCCCTCTCACCGTCTTTATTGCATATGTTTTTCCTTTATATTTTATTGCTGAAGATCAAAATATTACATGCAACTCCTTTCTTAGTAGTTTTTAATACCAACCACTACTTGAGAATCATTATTAATTATAGATGGCAGTGAATTATTATTCAAGACAAAATATTTGCAAACACGAAATAATAGTTAATTTCACTTGGTTTCGACAAGAAATCATGTTGAGTATAAAAAGTCAACATACTATTGTGAAATAAATATTTGAATTTTTCAAATTATCAAAAGGATTTTTTAATTCGGATATTGAAATTATTTATATCGTAGAAATAGTAGTTACTTAGTAGCTTAGTATATTATTTTACATTTATTTGTGTACTTATATCGTGTTCGTTAAAAAAAGGGAGCGTGGTTTCATTGGACTATCATTTGTTAACATTTGTTACAGTTGCTGAGAAGCAAAACTTTACAAGGGCTGCTGAAGTACTCCATATTACCCAATCTGCCGTTACTCTTTCTATCAAAGCATTAGAGAAAAAATATGAAGTGAAATTTTTTGACCGAACGAACAAATATGTACGATTAACGAATGCAGGTGAAATTTTGTATCAGCATGCTAAAAAAATTTTAACACAATACGAAAAGGTAGAAAGATTAATCGAAGATACGACCGATGCTGTCAGTGGTCCCTTTATGATTGGATCCAGTTATACCTTTGGTGAATACTTATTGCCTAGATATATTGCAGAATTTATAAAAGATAACCGACTTATTGATCCAAAGATAACCATAGGTAATTCCAGTAAAGTTATATCACAATTATTGCGGGGAGAACTTCATATCGGTATAGTAGATGGAACAGTTGAAGAACATCCAAATTTACTTTTTACTCCCTTTGCGAAAGACGAGATGGTTATTATTGTTGATAAGCATCATCCTTTATCTCAATACCAGGAAGTGGACTTAGAGGATTTATATAAGGAAACATGGATATTACGAGAGGAGGGTTCTGGAACAAGACAAACGATTGATGAATTTTTTGAAAAATATGCATTTTCCCCTCCTGTACTACGTTCATTTGGCAGCACACAAATTATCAAAGAATCTGTAGAGTCTGGCTTAGGAATCTCTATTATCTCGATGTTTTCTATTCAAAAGGAAATACAAATAAATACAATTCATCCATTGCGGATAAAAAATGATTCGATCATTCGTAACTTTTCTTATGTTATTCCTAAAACGGATTTCAGACCACGCGCTGTCGATTTATTCCTTAAGAAATTAACTGCAATAAAATCAATAGAAAAAGAACTTATTTATCATTAATTAAAACAATAAAATAATTTCAAAGCAAAAAATCTATGTTTATGTTGAAATAAACGCTTGTCTTTTCGGCTAGTGACAAGCGTTTTCTTATTAACTAACTAAGAATAGCGAGGATTAGATTAAATCATACTCCATTCTTTTTGCCGTTTGTTTTTTCTCCTCTTCGCCTACTAATTTTTCTACAAGGTGAAATGCCATTATAATGCCTGCTGAAATTCCTCCAGATGTAATAATTCTCCCTTCATCAACAAATTTCACTTGTTTTATTACGTCCACTTGTGGAAACTCTTTTTCCAGTCTTTCATAGGAAGCCCAATGCGTTGTCGCTTTTTTTCCATCTAATAGTCCTGCTTTTCCTAATAATAACGCACCAGTGCATACAGATGTGGTATACTCCGTTGAGCGGTTTTGCTGGTTTATCCAATCAATAAGTTTTTCATTATGTATTTCTGTTTGTCTAGCACCAGGACCACCTGGCACAATTAAAATATCAAAATTTGGTGCATTGTTAAAAGAGTATGTAGGCTTTACTTGCAATCCATTTCTGGCTGTAATGATTTCACCCGTTTCTGAAACGGTTGTCACTTTAAAGGGTTTTCGTTCATGATCTTCTTTAAAACTCGCAATTGACAATACTTCAAAAGGACCAGCAAAGTCTAATACTTCTACCTCTTCAAATAATAAAATTCCTACTGTTCTTTGTTTCACTCTCTACCCTCTCCTTTACGACTTCGTTTAAAAATAGAACCATATGCTGTTCATCAAAATATTGATTATCTACCTTCAATGCCCTTTTTTCTGTGCCAATTGAGGTAAAACCTATTGATTGGTACAATTGAATCGCTCTCTCATTCGTTGAAACAACGCTTAATAAAAGCTGCTCAATTTGGTATTCATTCGCGGTGGAGATGATTTTTTGCAATAAACCTCTTCCTATCCCATTTCCTCTAAAGTCTTTTTCCACAAAAAAAGATAAAACACTTCCTTTATGTTTAATTTTTATGAAGACTTCTTTTTGCAATGTGATAGCACCGATTAATTGATTATTGTAAAATGCTCCAAATGTTAAACGAGTTGGATCTTTTAATTGCATGATTGCTTTTTTTATAGGCTGTGCTTTGTTTTCTTCTTCCTCAATTGTTACTAAAAACGAATTTGGATTTTGCCTTAATGTTTTTAATCGTAATTGCCAGTATGATTTTGCATCTTTTGCCGTTAACTCTCTTATATACATCTTTTCACCACACTTCATCTTGATGATTAATCCTCATTCTCACTATCTTATAAAAACATTTTTTTAAGTTCTATCATTTAAATTCCATACATATCGATTTTTTCCCTGCTCGATTTTACATTTAATTCATATTGACTTTTCTGCCTATTTATTCTAGTAATACAAAGGAAAAAACATTAGAAATAATGGAAAAAGGTTGACCTTCTCTATTGAAAGTGGTGAAATAAGCATTTATGTTACTTGTATTAGAAAATGAATAAAAACAGGAGTATACGTTAGGTTTTCCGAGGCTTACCGCTCGCTTTCCAAACCACTAATCTTCATTATATTACAATTTACGAAATATTAAGTTGATGACATTAGGCTTACACCTTCATTAACTTTGAACATCTTGCTATTGCTTGATGCGTTTTCGTTATTAAGAAGAATCATTATTTGATCAGAAACAACGAAAAAGAATGGACCTTGTAACGGATCCATTCTTTTTCGATTAAAAGCTAGGCTGTTTTTAAAAAAATACTGTTAATTATTTTGTTCAACTGCTGATTTTTTGCTGGCATTGATTAATTCCTGTATGCCTTCTAAATCATTTTTTTCAAATAAGTCTACTATTTTGCTTCCGACGATTACACCATCACAATATTGGGTCATGTTTTTCACATGATCTGGTGTTGAAATACCAAAACCTGCTAATACGGGAATTGGACTAACTTCTTTCACGTTTAATAAATGTGTGCCTAAGTGTTCTTGAAAGGAAGCTCTTGAACCTGTAATTCCTGTCACCGTTACAGCATATAAAAAGCCATTTCCTTTTTTCGCAATTGTTTCAATCCGGTCAATTGGACTTGTCAACGTTACTAAGCGGATAATTTCAACTTGGTAGTTGTCAGCATATGTTAATAGCATGTCTTCTTCTTCAATTGGCAAATCTGGTACAATAATGGCTTGAATGCTTGCTTTTTTACAGCTTTGAAAAAAAGCTTCAATTCCAAATGATAAAATAGGATTGATATATGTCATAATCACAAGTGGAATAGTGGTAGAAGCTCTAAATGAGACAATGGCTTCAAATACTTTTTTTAACGTTGTTCCCGCTTGAAGTGCACGGATTCCAGCAGCTTGAATAATTGGTCCATCTGCAACAGGATCAGAAAATGGTATGCCGATTTCAATTGCTGTTGCTCCTGCTTTTTCTAAAAACTTGATTTTTTCTTCTAAGCTTTCTAGTCCGCCATCACCTGCCATAATATATGGTACAAATGCTTTATCTCCATTTTTTTTCACTTCTGCAAACGCCTCAGCAATTGTTAACATTATTTATCCACTCCCATTTTTTCCATTACTGTGTTAACATCCTTATCTCCTCTTCCAGATAAACAAACGATAATACCTTCTTCTTCTTTCATCGTTGGCGCTAATTTAAGGACATAGGCAATCGCATGCGCGCTTTCTAATGCTGGGATAATCCCTTCTAGTTTGCATAATAATTGCAATGCTTCAAATGCTTCATCATCTGTAACAGACTCATACTGGACTCTGCCGATATCATTTAAATAACTATGCTCTGGTCCGACTCCAGGATAATCCAAACCTGCTGAAATGGAATGTGCTTCTTGAATTTGTCCATCCTCATCCTGCAATAAATACATAAAGCAGCCATGCAGCACCCCTGGTTTTCCTTTTGTTAAAGAAGCCGCGTGTTTTTCTGTATGAAGTCCATGTCCAGAAGCTTCAACACCATACATTTTTACATCCGCGTCCTCTATAAATGGATAAAACATCCCCATTGCATTGCTTCCACCGCCAATACAGGCAACAACTGCATCCGGAAGTTTATCCTCTTTCAGTCTATATTGCTGCTTTGATTCTTTTCCGATAACACTTTGGAAATCTCTAACCATCATAGGAAATGGATGTGGTCCAAGTACAGAGCCTAACACATAATGTGTATCTTCTACATTTGTCACCCAATAGCGCAGCGCTTCATTACAGGCATCCTTTAATGTTGCACTACCAGACGTTACGCCAACTACCTTTGCACCAAGCATTTCCATACGAAACACATTGAGTTTTTGTCTGCGGATGTCTTCTTCGCCCATAAAGATGGTGCATTCTAATTTAAGCAGTGCGCAAGCTGTTGCCGTCGCTACTCCATGCTGACCTGCTCCAGTTTCAGCAACTACTTTCTTTTTGCCCATTTTTTTAGCAAGCAATGCCTGCCCTAATGAATTGTTGATTTTATGAGCCCCTGTATGGTTTAAATCTTCTCTTTTTAAATAAATTTTCGCACCTTTTGCATATTTTGTTAAGTTTTCTGCGTAGTATAAAGGAGTTTCTCTGCCAACATAGTCTTTTAATAAATAATCTAATTCTGATTGAAATACTGGATCCTTCGTTGCTTCTACATAAGCATTTTCCAATTCGACTACTGCACGCATCAATGTTTCAGGAACGTATCTTCCGCCATAAACACCATAGTGGCCTTTTTGATCAGGAAATGAATAGTTTGTTGTCATTTGTTATTCCTCCTATTGCTCATTATGTACCGTTAATTTCGTTAAAAATGCTTGTATTTTCTGCAAATCTTTTTTTCCGTCTGTTTCAACCCCACTACTAACATCAACCATATATGGATTTACCATTTCAAGTGCATCTTCCACATTATCTTGATGAAGTCCTCCTGCAAGAATTACTTTTTTTCCACGAAAATCAAAATTTTTGACGATATTCCAATCGAAGGATTTTCCATTTCCGCCATAATACTTTTCTCTTGGACTGTCTAGTAGAACATAATCACTGGAAAAATCAGCAGCCATTAGTAAATCTTCTTCTGTTTGTATACTAAAAGCTTTTATAACCGGCAACGCAAACTGAGAAGCAAATTCTTTCGACTCATCTCCGTGAAGTTGAATAACGTTAATGCCAGATTGTTTGACTATTTCATCAATTTTTTCTTTGGACTCATTTACAAATACGCCGACTTTCCATACCGTTTCAGGCAATATAGAAATAATTTCTTTCGCACCCTCTGGACTTATTTTTCGTTTACTTTCAGCAAATACAAACCCAATTGCTTTTGCACCATGTTCTACTGCGCACAATGCTGCTTGCTTATTAGTGATGCCGCAAATTTTAGCATTCATTTTCCCACACCTTACAATGTTACTTTCATTTGTGTTAATGTTTCTTTTAAATCGGCACTTTTCATAAACGTTTCTCCAACCAAGATGGCGTTTGCTCCTGCCGCTACTACCCTTTTAATATCATCCATCGTAGCAATTCCGCTTTCGCTGACTAAATAGCTGCCGCTTTTTTTAATCATTGGAGCAAGACGCTCGGTTGTTCCCAACGATACCTCAAATGTTTTCAAATTGCGATTATTTACTCCAATCAATTTAGCGCCTAAAGCAATTGCTCTCTCTGCTTCTTCTTCATTATGCACTTCGACAAGCACTTCCAGGTCTTTTTTTATCGCATAATCATATAAACTTTTTAATTTCTGATCATCTAAAGCTGCAACAATTAATAAAATCAAATTTGCTCCATACTGCTTTGCAAAATCAATTTGAATAGAATCAATAATAAAATCTTTGCAAAGCACAGGCACGTTTACCGCTGAGCGGACTGCTTGCAAATCTTCATACGTTCCTTTGAAAAAAGGAGTATCTGTTAAAACAGAAATAGTGTCAGCTCCGTATTGTTCATAGTTTGTTGTCTGTTCAACCGGATCGAGATGAATATTGATATCTCCTTTTGAAGGGGAAGCTCTTTTAAACTCTGCAATAATAGAAAGTGTGTCGGCATTTGCCAAACGTTTTAAAAAAGAAACTTGTTTATTTGCTGTTTTCCTTTCCAACTCATTTTTTCTTTTATGCAGATCCTCTATCACAGTATGTTTTTCCGCAATTATCTTATCTAGAATCGTCTCCATTATATCCCTGCCTTCTGAAGCCCTTTGCTTTTTTCTGCTAATTTCTGCAATTTATCTAAAGCAGCTCCTGATTTTATACTTTCTCTGGCAAGTTCTACCCCTTTTTTTATGGTATCTGCTTTGCCTGCTGCAAAAATGCCAATCCCGGCATTTAATAGTACTGTGTCCAAATAAGCCCCTTTTTCTCCTTTTAAAACGCGTAATAATATATCCGCATTTTCCTTTGCATCTCCACCACGAATTTCCTTATTATCATAAACTGGAAGATTCACCTCGTTTGGATGCAAAATGACTTTATTTATTTTGCCTTCATTTAAAATAACAAGTTCATTTTCTCCTTGCAAGGAAGCTTCATCCATGCTTCCTGCACCATTTAATACAACTGCTCTTTTTCTGCCTAACTTTTTCAACACTTCGGCAAATAATTCGGTAAAATCTTTACGATAAATCCCTAATACTTGCGATTCCAAATTTATGGGATTCGTTAAAGGACCAATTAAATTAAAGATTGTCGGAATACCCAATTCTCTGCGCACTTTCATAATTCTTCCCATTTTCGGCTGAACATGCTGAGCGAATAAAAAGGTAATGCCCACTTCTTTTAACTGTTCTTCATTCTGTTCTGGTGTAATATTCAATTTGATGCCAAGATGTTCAAGTACATCCGCACTCCCTGTTTTACTCGAAATGCTGCGATTACCGTGTTTAGCAACAGGCACACCGGCTCCAGCCAATACAAAAGCAGATGTACTGCTAATGTTAAAACTTTGTGATCCATCTCCCCCTGTTCCGCAATTATCGATGCATCCAGTAATAGCATTTTGAAAAGGAAGTGTTTGTTCTCTTACTGCTTGCACGATCCCAACAATTTCATCTGCACTTTCCCCTTTTATTTTTAAACTTGTAATAAAAGCAGCAATTTCACTATCGCTTGTTTGTTCAGAAAACAATTGTCTCGCAGCAGCAATCATTTCTTCTTTTGTTAACGATTCATTTTGCATCAGCTTTTGTAAATATTGCTTCATTTTATAGCCTCCTTTTTTGTTTCTTGAATAAAATTAGCTAACAGCTGTTTTCCTGTTTCTGTACCAACTGATTCTGGATGAAATTGAAACCCATACAAAGGAAAATTTTTATGTTTGATTGCCATAATTTCTTCATCATCTGTCGAATAAGCCAATACATCAAAGTCCTTTGATATTGTATCTTTTTTAATTACAAGAGAATGATATCTCATTACTTCTACTGGTTCTTCTAACGTTTTAAAAACGGAAGTTTTTGTCGTCTTTAAAAGTGAAGTTTTTCCATGCATAATGTTGTCTGCTCTTACCACTTCACTACCAAATGCATATCCGATGCCTTGATGACCTAAACATATCCCCAATATCGGAAATTCTTGATGCAATTCCTGAATAATCGCAATGAGGCTGCCTGCATTTTCTGGTCTGCCAGGTCCAGGAGATAAAACAATTCGATCAGGTTTCCATTCTCTAATTGCCTCAACAGAAATTTTATCATTTCGAACAACTTTAACTTCTTCTCCCAGCTCGCCTAAATATTGAAATAAATTATACGTAAATGAATCGTAATTATCGATTAATAAGATCATCTATTATCCCTCCAAAAATACCTTTAGTTTATGAATGGTTTCTTCGTATTCTTTTTCTGGAATGGAATCATGCACAATCCCAGCTCCCGCTTGAATATATGCTGTATTATCCTTAATTACCATTGTGCGAATGGCTAAAGCAAAGTCCATATTTCCATTTTTGGAGAAGTAGCCAACAGCACCTGAGTATATTCCCCTTTTTGTACCCTCTAGTTCATTAATAATTTGCATTGCTCTAATTTTCGGTGCTCCGGAAACCGTTCCAGCAGGAAGGATTGATACAAGGGCATCTACATTCGATTGATTTCCTTTAAGCTCTCCACTTACTTCAGAAACGATATGCATCACATGTTTATATTTTTCTACCTTTAAATATTTTTCAACTTTTACGCTTCCAAAATGGCTTACTTTGCCTACATCGTTTCTAGCTAGGTCAACAAGCATTTTATGTTCAGCCAATTCTTTTTCATCTTGCAGTAAATCTGCTTCTAATTCTTTATCTAATTCTGTTGTTTTTCCTCTTGGTCTAGTACCAGCAATTGGATTTGTAATAATTTTCCCTTTGCTTGCTTTGATCAGACTTTCCGGTGAACTACCTACTATCGCATATTCCTCAAAATCTAAGAAGTACATATAAGGTGACTGATTTTTTATACGCAGTTTTCGATAATAGGAAAAAGGAGAACCTTCTACATGTGCTGACATTCGGTGTGATGGAACGACCTGAAAAATGTCTCCTTCTAAAATATATTCTTTCGCTTTTTCGACTTTTTTCATATATTCTTCTTTTGTCATATGTGATTGAAAAGAGGAAACAGCAACTTCTTCTTTTTCTTCGCAAAATGGTTCTGTAAGTTCCGCTTTTCTTTTTTCTATTCTTTCTTTAAGTGCTTCCTCTGTTGTTGTATCAGTTAGAGGTGTAGCGACTAAATAAATAATTTGTTCTAAATGATCAAAAATAATCAAATCTTCAAAAAATAATAGATGTACATCTGGAATTCCCAATTCGTCTTTTGCTTCTTTTCCGATTTCTTCATATTGTCTGATATTATCATACCCGACATAACCGATTGCACCTCCGTTTATAGGAAGATCAAATGGCAAGTCAACTTGTTGGTCAGGTAATATTTTTTTGACAAGAGATAAAGCTTTTTCCTTTATTTCTTCTTTTTCATTGCCTCGAACGATTGTAGAACATGATCCCTTTCCAATTAATTCGAAAGTTGGATCGCTTCCTATTATGGAATACCTTCCAGAGTTTTCATGTTTAAGCGAACTTTCTAATAAGAATTTTTTCTTTCCTTTCAATCTTTGATAGATACTAATCGGTGTTAAAAGATCTCCATTTATTTTTTCGATAATCAATAACTGACTCGTTTGTTTTAACATGTCTTTCCCTCCAAATGGCAAATAAATTATTTTCAAGAGCTAATCATCCATCTAACTAATAAGACTCGTTTCTAAAAAATTGGTGTTATATTAGAAGCAGCTGCCTTTATTGCTTTTAAAAAAAGGATAAAAAAAGTCCCCTATCTGTAATCTCTCCTTAAAGATTCAGATAGAGGACGATTAGAAACCGCGGTACCACCTCTAGTTAGAGTGTTTCTCCACTCTCCCTTTTCGAGTATACTTTAAAAAGTTTACTCTCTCCTTTTAACGGCGGAACCCGGCAAACTCTACTGCATTTTTCAAGTTCGCACTCTTAAGTCCATTCTGTTATATGGTTGTATCGGTTTTACACCAGCCACCGACTCTCTGTAACAACGCATCATAACATACTACTCTTAATCATCGTTTTCATCATTTTATATAATACAAAAAGGGCTCTCTCCTATAAAAAGGACGAGAAACCCGTGGTGCCACCTTCATTAGCTTATAAAATAAGCTCACTTTAAGAAATCTTTACACATCAATGGTGTAAAATTTCCGTCTCTTGTAACGACGAGACTTTCGCTAAAGCCTACTTCTAAAAAAGTTTCGGTTTAGAGGCTCGGAAGTCCATTCACCTTTATATCCACACTGATTTTCACCAACCATCAGCTCTCTAAAGCTTCCATAAAAGTTACTACTCTTCGTCATAGCCAATCACTATGTTGTAACCATCATAGTGAATTTTTTAATAAAAGTCAAGTGATTCTCCTTATTTTTGCAATGCTTTTTCAAATCTTTGTTTCCAGTCAAGAGCTAGTGCATCTATTAATAAAACCTTTTCTATCTGCGCTTTGTTGTTTCGATCTAATAACATTAAATTTGTGGCATCCCAAACAGATATTTCCTGCTGTTGCCTTTCTAATAATGTAAAAGATGAATCTGCTCTTACAGTCCCTTCTTTTATCACTTTTAGAAAATAGCCAGTATAACAAGTTTCTACTATTCGTTTTAAAAACGTGTCAATTTTATTAAATTTTGAAATGGTTGAACATGGAATTCTCCCTTGAGTTACTTGAACGACTGCATTTCCTAAGGAAAGAATGTCTCCTATATATGTATCTTTTTCTAAAAAACCACTTGTGCAGATATTTTCACCAAAGGCTGGCGGCGACAATTGAACACCATATTCTTGTTCCCATTTTTTATAATGTTCATACGGATAAAAACATACTGCACGTTCTGGTCCGCCATGAAAGGATGGATTGGCAACATCATCGCCGGTAAATCCATCTACTTTTAATAAAACTTCATCCTTTTTGGTTTTTCCTATGGCTGAAGAATACATTTTATTTTTCCATGGTAAGTTTTCTGGTTTTCCTACACTTAATGCAATAATTTGACTCAATTATTTTTCCTCCTTCCCCTGATAATGTCTAGTTTATCATATAAGCTATCCTGGAAAGTGGTTTTGGCTCTCTTGAATAGTCCGCAGTCAGAGTACTCTTCCCTTTTCTGCGAGCAAGTACTACTTACGAGGCTTCGTCTTTCTGGAGTTTTCGTATAATTTTGGCTGCTCTCTGCTTCAATTACAAAAGCAATAAATAAAATGTAAAACACTCTTAGAAAAATAAAATTTTATAAAGCCATTTTTTTCCACTGTAATTCATTAGTAATTTTTCTTCTTTTCGTACATATTAAGTTTAGCCAACATACCGAAGTCAAGGAGATATTGCAGAATGGATCATATAAATG
>JBDNRM010000030.1:0-27800 GCA_047718615.1 Bacillus sp. (in: firmicutes)
GTCGCCAAAAATCTGTATACCCATTATCTATAGAATACGTATATAATTCATTAAGTTTTTTCTTGCTATATACTTGCATAAGTAAAGCTTTGATTCGGACATTTTCACCTGTAAAAAATTATACTTTAATCAAAGAATCCAAAATCCCTTCCATAAACTGAATTCCACCAGTTTTATCAAGTGGATCATTATTCTTTTCACAAATCGACAGATGTGTACAGTTAGGACACCCACTCGCACATGGACAAGATTTTAAAATTCCTAACCCCTTATTAAATATATGAAAAATTCTTTCCTCTATCGCTTCCACAATACCTGCTCCACCACCAGCAGTTTCGTAACAGACAATAGTAGGTATGTAATTAAACTCTTTGAAATTATTAGAAGAAAGAAGGGAAAAATCGCTATTTGAGCATTTTACAATGGTCGGAATAGCTGAAGCAATAGCATGTTCCACTACATGTAAGGCACCTTCAGTCATTCCTATATGGGGAAACTGAATCCATAACCCTTCAGTCAAATATTTTACAGGATACATATTTCCATCTTGAATAATATCAGATGCAGTCCCGCCAAATAAGCTTACTTTTTTATACCCCCATAATCTTCTTGTTATTTCCAGTCTACCTCTTCCAATCTTAATAGATTCTTTTATACTATTTAGTTTGTTTTCTTCTAAAACATATATTGAATCATTAATTTGTGACCTCGTTGTATAGTCTGCTTTTATGGGAACAGCACAAATCTCATTTTTATTTGATAAAATTCTCGTAACCATATAAGTTCTTTGATTATAGAGGAATACTGCACCGTAGTGATAATCTCTTAATAAGGAGCGTTCGTCTACGCCTTCATATAACGTTTCAGTTGTTAGTCCTTGCTTATAAACCACACTGTACAATTTACTGCTATTTAACAAGTTATTATATTTGATTTTTTCAGAAAGTTTTAATGACAATGTACCTCTAGTTAATTCCTGCATATTTCCAGAGAACTCTTCTGCTTTCCGCGCAGCAGATACTTTAAAAAAATTATGTGGGGAAGAAATACTCCCATTCAATTCATGGGCAGCATATTGCAAATGTTCTGCAACAATATTTGGATTAGATACATCAATAGTCACATGTTCTGGTTCACGTTCCATAAACTCGGCTGGATTAGCTGCATAGTACTGTTCCAAAGGATCTTCTTGAAAAATTTGAATAACTAGTCCTGGTCCTTTTCTTCCAACTCGACCAGCCTGCTGTAAAAAACTAGCTTTACTGCCTGCATATCCAATCATGATACAAAGGTTTAAATCACCTATATCTATACCCATTTCAAGAGCAGATGTAGAAACAACTCCAATCAACTCCCCTTTTTTTATTTTATTCATGATATCTTGCTTTTTATAGGCATTAAGCTGTGCATGAAATGGAGAAAATAATTCTATAGGGATATCAACCCCTTTCAAAACTTCTCCCAGCCTTGACCGAATGGTATTATTCAAATCAAAGCTAGCGGCTGTAACCGCTCTTCTATTCCCATAAAAGAAAATGGTTTTTGGAAGCATCTTATAATTACCAGCAATCACCTTTAAAATTTCTATTGCTTCAGATATAGGTGCTCTCCTGGTTCTGTGTTCTGACTTTTGTTCCAACAATCCTGGATTCCATAATAATACCTCTCGTCCATAAGAAGGACTTCCATCCTGATTAATTAGGGTAAAACCATTTTTTCCTTTTAAACCTGTTATTGCTTCTACGAGTTCTTTGGGATTTCCAATAGAAGCAGAACATGCAATAAATTGAAGATTGGGATTTCCAAGCGCTTTACATAAACTTCTCAATCTACGAATTAACATTGCCACTTTAGAACCTAAAACCCCATTGTAGGCATGTAATTCATCAATAATGACATACTTTAGATTCTTAAAAAACCTAAAGCAATTTTGTCTATTTCTATAATAATGAACAGGTCCTTGGAGTAAAAAATGTAAAAAATGAACATTTGTTAACCAATATCTTGCGCTTTGATAAGTTAATTCTTTTACTGCATCAGACTTACCACTTTCAAGAACACCAGCACCAATTTCTTTATTACCAAGTTTAATTATTTTGTATCCGTAGGTTGAATTATCTACGCTACCTTCGTCATCAAATGTTTCTAATACTTGAAGTTGATCACGCATTAAAACTTTTAATGGTGATAAATAAAGAACAGTTGAATCTTCATCATTTAGAAAGGATTCAAGAGACGGAATCGTATAAACCATGGATTTACCTGATGCTGTTCCTGTTGTGATGACTACATTCTCGCCATTTCTAATCTTATTAATAGCCTCTGCTTGGTGAGAATACAACCTGTTAATTCCTTTTTCTACTAATTTATTCGAGATTTGTTCTGGTAATGGCTTTTCTAAACTTCCAAACACAGGCTGTTTCTCAGATAAAGAATATTGGTCTATAGTTGAACCTAATTTTTCACCAACATCTTTTAAGCTATTGATTACTTCTTGAATAGGATGATCTCTAAATGACCAAGTCTCTAATCGATTATCTTTTATAAGTTCCTTTTCCTCATAAGTTAAAAATTCATTTTGAATTAGTGCATCGCATTCTTGACAGTAAATGCCATCTTTAAATTGCTCCCCTTCAAGTTCCTTCCAAGATCTTAAATGTATTCCGTTAGTTGGCTGCTTAATTTCTCTTTTTGAGGGCATACATTTATATTTTCTACTAATCTGAAAAAAGTTTATTTGCTTATGACTAGGACTATCTAAACGACATTTCATACATACTAAAGGCAAGATTGCTCAACCTCCCATTTCTCATCCTTTATTTTCTTGGCTAATAACTCGAGAATTTTTCTTCCACCTGATTTTGATAGATTACTATTATCTTTTTTCGGATATTGAATACAAGAAGGACATCCTCCAACACAAGAACACATTTCTAATAAGTTTAATGCACTTGTTACAATTCTTTCAAAATGTTCACCAATTGCTTTTGTAGTACCCATTCCGCCAGATTGGTTTCCAAAAAATCCAATGACAGGCTTATTGCCGAATCCCGAAATAGATACCCCAGAAAAACTTGAAATATCATTTCCATCACAAATAATCGTATCAGGAATCACTGATAATAAGACATGCTCTGCTGCCCGAATCGATCCATCAAGCTTTTCTATCGTAAATTCTTCCCCAATTGCTTCCTTAACTTGCTGGATTAAACCATCCGAAAGAGTTAACCAAAATCCTTCTCCATCAAAATTTGTAGTCAGTGCATTATCTAAAGTTTGCTTATCCTGAACACGCGTTCCAAAATAGATTTTGGTAAATCCAAAAACCGAACGTTTAACGTTTAATATTCCTAGTTCCTGTACCATTAGCTCGTTTTCTTTTAATGTATGTTGCTCTGAAATGACAATAAAATCCTTAAACATGGATTGAGTATAGTACTCAACTTCACCCCTTATAGGTATAACGATCACTTCCATTTTTTTTCGATTTATACTATCAACTCGATACCCTTTTTCATTTGCATTCCAATATATAGCTCCTTCATGAAAGTCCCGAAATACCGTCCATTCATCAATATTTTCAAGAATTATCTCATGATTTTTATTTGTCACAATTTTATAATTATGAGTAGTTCCTGTCCTTAGATTACATCTATCTATGATTTCTACAGATGAAATTTCATTTAATAGATCTTCTGATATCTTCTGATAATCAATAAAATAGAGAATATCTTCCTTCACTAGCTCTCTTCCTAATTCCTCTTGTAAATAAGCTAAGTGTACTTTTAATAATCCCTTATTTTTCGGATCAATTCTTACCACTTCTGGTGGCTTCTCCAAAAAAACTTGTGGGTTTTGCATATAATATTGCTGAAGTGGCTCATCTTCAAATAACAACACAGATACTCCTTCACCTTTTCTACCCACTCGACCGATTTGTTGTGAAAAAGCTGCTTTACTTCCAGGGTATCCACTTAAAATAGCAAAGCTTAGATCTCCTATATCAATCCCAACTTCTAGAGCATTTGTAGTCATTACTAAATGTACATCACTTTTCTTAATGGCTTGAATAACTTGTTTTCTTTCATCTACCGCTAACATTCCATTATAAAACGCAGCTAACTGAACTCCATTTACACTCTCTTTTTTTAATTTTAATTTCTTCCTTAAAACATCTTTCATAGACCTTGCCGTTACTTTTCCTTGAAGGCGGGAACTTTGAAACATGATTGTTCGTATAACTTTTTCATTCTGAACAAGAACATTTTCTGCAATCGATAAAGCATCCGAAACAGGAGCTTTTCTTTCTCCAGTATCCAGAGTAACTCCTGGATTCCAAAAAGCGAGATGCCGCTTTTTTTTAAACGAACCATCATTATCTATTACCATAAAACTCTTTCTACCAGTTAACTCTTCCGCTAATCTTTCTGGCTTCTCTATTGTCGCAGAGCATAATATAAATTGAATGTCTGAATTACCTAATTCATCACAAATTTTTCTTAATCTCCTAAGTACTAAGGACACATGACTGCCAAAAGCTCCTCTATACAAATGCATTTCGTCTATGATAATATATTTAAGATTTTTTAATAGGTTAATAATATGTGAAGAAGATTTATTGCCTCCTTGTACTTGTTTTAACAAGGAGAAATGAATCATATCAGGGTTTGTAAATAAAATTTTTCCATCTCTTAGCAACCTTTTTCGTGAACCAGGTTGGGTGTCTCCATCCACCCTACCGTAAGTAATATAGTTTGAATCCAGCTTTATTGTTCGCTCAAACCATTCATCCTGTTCCAAATTTTCATCTTTAACCATTTCTTCAGTCCAACGATAAAGTTGTTCCACTTGATCATCGGCTAGTGCCTTTGTAGGAAATATGTATAACGCTCTAGCATTAGGATTCTCTAATAACCCTTGTAAAACAGGTAAATTGAAAGCTAGCGTTTTACCTGAAGCAGTTTGTGTGACTAGGACAACATCTTTCTTTTCTCTAACCGCATTATAGGTATCTGCTTGGTGAGTGAATAAAGAGAAGATACCCATTCTATCGAGTGATTTAGTTAAACATTCAGGTAACTCTTCACTAATCTCTCCATATGCGGGCTGTGATTCTGGTATGGAGTGGATAAATAATTCAGCACGCTCTTTTTTACTTAACTCCATTAACTTATCAATGATTTCAACAGAATTAAATTCACCTGAACTTACACCTGGAATTCTTTTATCTATCAAAACAGGAATTTCTTGAGAATCTAATGAAAGCTCAAGATGACATTTAGGACAATAAACACCCTCTGGTTTCTCTTTTAACCATCCTGTTAAGTAATCAATGTTCTGCCACTGACCTGGTGCTAAAGCTGCTCCCACCCTGTACTCAACAAGTCGATACTCACCTTTAGATAACACTCGCCTGCTTAATTGAAAACCCTTTAATAAAGAGCCACACTGACACTGTAAAAAAGCCATTAAAAATTCCTCCAATTACAATATAGAGATGATATTTCTCAAAAAATAGAATATTCTATCAAATAGGCATATAATTCTATTATAGCAGAATAGGAAATTTTTTCTTATAAAAATCTCATTTATTTCCTGAATACTTTGATTTTATAGTTAAAGGTGCACCTAAATTGGTGCACCTTTCCTTGTTATATTACATCCTTCTTATTGCAAATAAGATTCACTCACGTAGACTCATACAATGATATTCTTCGGTCGCCAAAAATCTGTATACCCATTATCTATAGAATACGTATATAATTCATTAAGCTTTTTCTTGCTATATACTTGCATATCCGTTCTTAAAATGATTTTCTTTTCCACTAGAAGCTGTTCATTCCGATCAATTAATCTTGTTAAAAATTTCTGTTCTGCTAGCTTATCATTCTTAGATAAATTGCAAGCTGAACAGGATATAACTAAATTCCATAATTGATCGGCCTGCACAAAACTCCATGGAATAAAATGATCTACATGTGCAGCATTCTTCCTTTTTATTTCCTTCCCACAATAAAAGCAACAACCATTATAAAAAGACGATAAGAGCCTATAGAATATATCTAATGAAGCCCTTTTAGAAACATTTTCAACCTTCATAAGCAGATTAGTAGTATCGCCTTTTTCATTAAACTTTTCCAAAAATAAAGCAAGCTGATAATTGGTCAAATACTTTAACACTCGCTGAAATCGCTGCATAAAGGAATAAAAAGCAGGGTTTAGTCGAATGATTTCTTTCTTATTATCAAAATCATAAATAGTCTGACCCGTATCCCCGTATAAAGCCCCCATAACATTGAGCTTACATCTCCGCTTAACTTTTGATATAATTTCCACTTGTAATTCAGGAGAAAGTTTATCAAAAACGAATGTGCTAGGAATTGTATAAGCGGATTGAATATCTAAGAGAATATTCTGCACTTCCGCTTTTTTTCCTGTCATATTTATTTGATTAAGCTTATGGTGTATAACTAAATTCCAGTATATTTTTGCAAAACTTCCAAACAAACTGCCATAAGAAAGCTCCAGCCGATCGTTGACATTATATAAATTTTCCAATAGTGATTTGACAAGCACAAACTTATAAGTAGTAGAGTTTCGTGACTTACTGGAAAAGATATAATTAAAATGTCCTCATATTTCCTTATCCGTCAAATATTCTGTTTGCATTTCACCGACTTGCAATTTAAAACTCATTCTTATTCCCCTGTTTTTCTGTCGTTAATATGATTCCATTAATCTTCCACTGCAATTAAGTAAACCTTCTCCTTAAAGCCGCCTCTTTCTTCTGACTTCTTCTTTCTAATTTGTTCTATCTCTTCCATACTGGACTGATGATAAACCGCAAAAGCATTTACTATTTCCAACACATCCGCCAATTCCTCTAATGCATTGTCTCGATCAGCCGCTTCCATATACTCTCTTAATTCCTCAAAACTTTTTTCTTTCAGCTCTTTTATGTATTCTTCATCTGATAGTATTCTAGTTTTAAAATTCTTACCTGTTTTCTCAATGATTTCTGGTATTTTATCCCGTACAAGCTTGTTGTGAACTGGCATTTTCGTTCTCCTAACTTAATAGAGTCATTTTTTTGAATGACTGCTCTTACTGGCTTTCGGTTCTTCCGTATCCGCTTTGTATAGTAGAATAAGACAAACTTGGAAAAAATTGTTTGCCCCGCAGTTTCTCCGGAATTTATTCTATATTATAGACATTTTATTTATTTAGTTTATCTAATAAGCTTTTCCTTTAAATAATAAGGAATCGATGGCACCTTCTTCTTCTTGGTTTAAATCGCAATATTCTTCCCAGTTAAACTTACCTTTTAATAAAAAAGCACCAAATCCTCTATGTTCCTTACACTTGTTGCTTCATTTTCAACTGCTCAAACAATTTTTCAACCGTTCCTATTCCAACATTATCGTATTTTGCTAGAATAACAAGTTCTTTTGGTAGCTGATCAACATATTTAATGTCATTTTCGTTAAGTTGACGAAGTAGGCTAGGTATTCCTGTAAAATCCGATTCAGTAAGAGGTGTTTTGGATAATGCTTCTGTAACAATAATATGCTTTGATTTATAAAAGAAAAATAATTCACCTGATCGTTCTAATGATAACCTTCTACGAATCTTCTCTTCTTGAATAAACAGCTTTAACTCTTGAAAAAGATTTGCTTCGTTCTTTTCACTGTAACGCTTTACGTATTTGTGCAGCCCTTCTAGATTATTGGGCAATTCACTCATAATCCTTGCTTGCTGCTCCGCTCCTAATCTTATAAGAAATGTCTCTGATTTAGCAAAACGCTGTGGTAATAGAAAAGCATCACGTAAAAAATACGGTATTTCTAGCTTTTTATCTTTATATGTAAGTGTCCGAATAGTGGTAAATCCAGGAACTTCCGATTCTACCCTTAAAGCAGCAGCTGTCTCTTCATAAACTGAATCAACATCGGATTTTTTTAACGATTGAATTAACAATTCTTCCACTGCTTTTAAACGCATTTCAACTTCCGTGATATCAAGAGGTTGTTCTAAATTTAGCGACGGATCTTGATAATCTGGAACCATAATTTCTACTGGTCCATATACTTCAACAAACCATTGAACAACCGTGTAAAGAGCTTCCCACGATAAGAGCGCTTCTGAATAACGAAACATCCGCGAATCATGAGCAGCTTGATTACCGACTAGCCGTACGAAGTGTAAAGCATCCCTTATTTCGGTTGTCAAAAGTCCATGTTCATTTAACAAATCTATACTTTCTTTTAAATTCACTCTCGGTTCTACAGATAACTTTTCTGTTTGAATTACTCGTTGTAAGATACTTTCGACAAATACCCTCGCATGTGTTAGCATCGTCCGCGGACTTGTGAATATACTGTTTTCTAACTCACGCGCAACAAACGCTAATTCTTTTGATAAAGGTTCAATGAATTGATAAAAATAGGATTGCTTTTTCAAATTAATTTCCCACCTTGTGAATATTTTACTAGCCTGATTTTACCATAATAGACTACATTATTTTTAAATAACGAAAAGATTTAGTACCAGGGCAAGATCATTTTTACACCTTCCCCCTGGTGTTGACCTTCTTTGTCATAACAATCACAGTTGATTTAAAGCTGTTCTTTAATAAAACCATTAAATTACGTGCTCGGATTGAAAATAATTCAATTAAATTCATTCAAAAATAACTTGAAATAACAATTAATATTCGTTTTTTAGGATTTTTTAAAATATAATTGATAATTATTAGGCATAAAAAAACCTCCTGTATATTAGTTGCATGATCGGAAAGCAACTAAATTATACAAAAGGCTTATCTTTATTCTATTAAAAGGCTTTTCATTCCGCAAAAACTAGTTCATTAAACACCGAACAAGTGGCTCAATTCACCTGCAATAATCATCTATCACAGAAAATACTGTCCACCTTGAAAATACAAAAGTCCTTTTTAGGGGTCAGATCCCATAGCCATCAGAAAGTGATTTTTGATTTCTTAAAACTTTGATACAATTAGCCATCAAAAGCTTTCTTTTTTTGTATACGTAAATTACTGAAAGAAAAACACTAGGGCCTCGCATACGCTCCTGTGGGGTCTTCGTCTTTCTCGCATTCCCACAGGAGTCTACGTGTATTCAGACTGCTAAGTACTTCTTCCCCAATTTTCCACGTAAAAAACAACAACCTTTGAGAAACAGCCTTTCTAAAAAACCATAGAATAAAAAAAATATGGTTTTAACATCTTTAGCAACCATCTATCAGTCACTTTGGGTAGATGGTTGCTGTATTTCTATATATAAAATTAAAAAACTTATTATATTTTCACATCCTTTAGAGAAGGTGCACTAGCAAGATAACTATTCATACTATCTATTAATTTTCGACAGATTCCGGGCAGTCACTGTGATCAGGTATTAAGAGAGTCCGACATAGGTTTTGGTTGCTTATTTTTGCTGGTATACTCAGTTACATTGGCTCCTCATATCTCCTTTATAAATGAAGTAGCTCTATATCCATTCTTTCACTAGCTAGATAGTGTGAGTACATTATGTCTGCGGGTAATTGTCTTAGTAGTATACTCTGTAACCCGAGAACATCTAACATTTCCATATTGACATACCCCTTGACAATAATGCTTTGTTGTTCAGTTGGCATCAAAAAGCAATTCTTCACATCTTGAATTCCATGGTCATTAACAAATTTTTTATACGCCAACTGATAGAGGTACTGCTTTGTAATATCGCCAATTCCGGGTTGTCCTCGTAGTTCTCTTCCTTGCTCAAGTTGAATGTTATAATACTTGGCATCAAATATGATGAACTGATGTGAGTTATCCATCTTATGGATTGACACAAGGTCTGGAACTAGGGTTTCCTTGGCAATCTTTTGATATTCAGAACCGTCTTGCTTATAACCATTCCACTTTGGTTTATCTATTATTGATATGAGCAAGTCTTGAGGATTGTATCCGTTAGCTAAAGGAATAGGGAGTGAGCCGAGTGGAGTATGTAATTGATTGGCCAGCACTTCCGAACACAACTTTTCCCATACTAGATTAAAACTGTTTGTACCAAACATAGTGAAACAATCAGTATCTGCAAGACCGCTACTATGTGCAATATAGGCATATATCGTCTTCAGTAACAGCTGCTTTCTTGTATTAAACTGCAAATTCAATTCATTTTGTAAACGGTAAAGTATATAGTCTGTTTCCCCAAAATCATCTAGTTCTTCATCAGACACTTCAACAGGCAGTATGTCAAACAAATCCAACAAATCGGCATCTTGTAGTTCTCTTGAGCAAATACTTACAATAGATTCGTGGAGCCTTTTAAAGTAATCAAAATCATCATTAATACGTTTTTTCGTAAATAGTTCTATGTAATATGGGCGATTATTGCTGAGATAAGTAAAGTTCTCATTAATCGTCTTGTCCCACAGTATTTCACCAGAACCATTTGTTTCAATTATATCTTGTGTATTCGTATAAGCACCATTTTCATAGTAGTCATGCAACAGATAAATCATCACAGCGAGTAGATTAAACGAATTGCTTTCTCCACCATCATTATACATCCGAATAATTTGCTCCTTGGCATTGTATCTTTCCAAAACTTTTATGATTTGCTTTAATTCTGTTTTAGGAGCAACGTTACTTATATATTTCGGATAGCATTTTAAGATGCAACCAGAAACCGTGATAACACCCACAAATGTAAAAACATAAAGAAACTCATTTTCTCCAACCTCAACATCGATTACTTCGATATCTTTATCGATTAGGTCAGACATATCCTTCTGCACATCAGTTGCTTTTACAGCTTTCAAGACACCGTATTCCTTCAGTTTTTTTATGATAGCGACTGTCTTCTCGGCTGTACAATCAAAAATGTTTCGCAAATTATCTTGTGTATATCGTTTCTGTTCACGCACAAACTTGGATATCATTATTTATACTCCTCTGCAGATTCAGCAACTACTGCAATAGCCCTTGGAAATTTATCTCTAATCTCCTTACAGAAAATTTCTACACCACTCTTATCAAATTCCTCGCAAATTGAAGAATATTTCGTTGTGTCCTTACATCCATCAAATAGAGACGATCTTTTCTGTTTTGCAGCATCATCAAATAAATACATTAGAACTTTACTCTTGAAGGCAGAAATAAAAATATCAGCGTTAATTTCATTACCCATACGTGGAACTACAATTTTTCTTGAAAGGAAATAGGGTCCTAATAGCTTGTCCTCATTAATTTTATAAGAAGAAAGTGTATTATTTATTGCCTTACGCAGTTCATTCCATTCTATCTCACGATGATAGACCCCGCTACCCATTGTAACAAAATTCCCTTTAATGTCATTCTCATTATGATTTATACCAAGGTAGTCAAAATTCCATCTACGCTTGAAGGCCGTATCCATAGGAAATACTCCTTGGTCGGCACTATTCATAGTTGCCCATATAAACATATTATCTGGTATTTTGATTTCAGAATACTCTAATGGCTTACCACCTAATTCTTTAGCAAGATATTTTTTAATATCCTCAGATGTTTGGATAGCATATTCACTTACATTATCGTCATCACGGTCTAATAACTGGAATACATCACCAAATACGGCTGCAACATTCGCTCTGTTGATTTCTTCAACAATTAACAAATATGGCTTTGGATTATCTGTTTGAGCATTTTTAAGTGCTTTAACATATGTCCTCATAAATGGACCAGGGACGTATTCATATGCAATTTCACTAACAGGTTTTTTATTTGAAATCAGATTTACATATGGTCTAATCGCACGACCATGATTTCGTTCAACGCTATTATCACCACTAGCATCAGAGCCATCTTTTTTCTTAGTTTTAAACTTGTCATCATTATATAATCCCAGTAAAACTGGCAAGCGAGTTAAATCGCCATCTTTAAACTTGTCATATAGCAAATCATATTTATCTTGAGCCGTTTTATCATCCATTAGAACAGATAAAACCCCCTTCTCATCTTCGCTTGCAATCAGATCATTTACATGATCCACCATCGTAGGCTTGTAAGTTCCCACAAAGTTAGCATACGAATAGTCGGGATGGAAAGTCACACGCTCGTACTCGCCACCATTTTTAAGCAAGGTTTCCTTATCTTGATTTAGGTCATAACTCTTACCTGTTCCAGGAGCACCAAAGATAATTCTATTATGATGGAAATCAGACTCTATGCCTGTCTTGTAATTAATCTCTTCGTTTTCAACCGGCATGACTTCATCAGAATTTCCCTCTGCATTTGCCACATAATTTACATGAAGCTCAATATTTATTAGTATCCCGTTATCGTCATCTCTTGTAAAAACAATATCCGTTAGTTTGGGTAATGCAATCTTTCTAAACAAGGTCTTAAAAACATTTTCTTCTGCACGTACGTAGTACCGAGAAGAATCTGTATGCTTAAGCAAAACACAAAAGAAATCATTTTCAGCCATTGCTTGAACTTCATTATAATTGCTGTCCCAAAGTTCCAAATCAACTTCTTTATATTTATGAATTGATTGATAGGAATACTCTATCTTCACTTGTTCCAAGTATTCTAACAAATTATTCTTATCAAATTTATACTTAACATCTTGATTATCAAATGCAAAGAAATCATTGTAAAGTTGTTCATTTCGAGTAGGTCCAACGAAAAGTTTTGCCTCACCTGCCCCTCTTTCATGAGCCAGTTTTAATCTTCTGCTCACAAAACTACTAGGTAAAGCTTTTACAACTATAGGATCATACATCTCATTTTTCCTCCTGAATTAATTTGGGGTAACTTTCTATAATTTTCCCCATAATTGCCATTAAAACATCTACAACTATAGAATTACCTGCCTGTTGGTACATTGAAGTATCAGATACAACAATGTCGAAACTATCGCAAAAACCCATCAAACGTAAACATTCTCTAGGTGTCAATTTGCGAAGTCTCCCTTCCGTAGTAACATAATTATCCACACCAGCACGATGCATTTTATGCATAGTAGTTAGTAAAGGTCTAGCTATTTCCAAATCTGTTCGAGGCTTAGAATAGAAACTCTTGGTTCCCGTTGCCATCACATATTTCCGTACTTTTTCCGATAAAAAATATTTTTCCAAATCCTGCATTGTTTTCTCTTTGTCATGGTTTTCTTCAACAAAAACAAAATCGCCATGCCAATTAAACTGTTGATTTTTCTTCTGACATAACTGGACGGTACCATCAATTTGAGTAAAGCGTTTAGTAAGATTTTTATCTTTTGTAACAAAATCAACACCTTTTTTAGGTAAATAATACTTACCTGATACATTATCTAAAAGAAAATCCTGCATGGTTTTTTCTAATTCAATAGGCTCAGGAAACGAAAATTTTTCTTCTAATTTCAAATCATTTCTAAATCCAACCACAAACACTCTTTCACGATTCTGCGGAATACCATAATCTTTTGCATTCAGTACATCCTGATACCAAGTATAATCTAAATCAGCGAAAACTTGCTGCATAGTTTCCCATGTTCTTCCATTATCATTAGTAAGTAAAGCTTTTACATTTTCATAAATAAACACTTTAGGCTTGATTTCTTTAACTAATCTAGCATACTCATAAAACAAAGTACCTCTTGTATCTTCAAGTCCTCTTTGCTTTCCAACTAGACTGAAAGATTGACAAGGGCTACCACCAACAAATAAATCTACTTGGTTCCTATACTGTGTTCCATCAAGGAATGAAACATTCCAATGGAAATCTTTTTCGTCAATATCATAATTAGCCATATAACTTTGTTTCACTTTATTTTGACTTTCTTTACCGGCATATAGATTATCAACATATTTTTTCTTCTCTTCATAATCTTCTATGCTATCTAATTCTTTAGTTATATGAAATGTATTAATTCTCTCATGTAACATCGAAAGGCTCTCTGCAATTGCTTTTATTCTCTTAAAAATTTTCTTAAATTCTTTTTCCTCTGACACTAAATACAATTTAACTAATTCTTCATATACTGAATGCCAGGATATATTGTCCTTACTTTCAAGCAAGACTTCCGGGTCCAATTCTTTCAGTAATTCTACGGGATTATCTTTTGTAAAATCGCTAATAATTTTTATACCATACCTTATTGCTAAAAAGGTTCTATCAACACCAACTCGTTGTTCAAGTTGTTGTAAAAACTGATTGTACTCTTTTAGCCTTGTTTTTTTAACTTTTTCATCTTCGCAAATTCTGAGTAATATTGTCTTTTCTATTTGAAGAAATGATGTATCAACATGAGTAAAAAGTTCTCTCTCTTTATCAAACTTTATAACTACTTTATTATAATCATGAACAAGTTCTTTAACATAATCCTCATCTTCAGAACTTTTTATATTTATTTTTCCTATTGTATCTTTTAGGGAAATTATCTCATGTTCGACACTATTTATGTCAATATCAACAGACTGAGATAATATATCCACATCACCAGTATCACAGGCAAAAACAATTTTATGGTCTAAATTCATTCTTTCTAATGCATGTTCTATTGCACCAATTCCGCTAAAACTTGTTGCTAATCTTATCATGGTTGTTCTCCTCATCTTGGGTAATCATATGCCTTTATCCTTCGTACTAATCTCCATCACATCACCAATATCGCATTGAAGCACCTTGCAGACTTTTACGATGGTCTCGATAGACACAGGTTCATTTTTTCCCATTTTGGCTATTGCATTGCTACTAATTTTAGCAGCATCTTTAAGTTGAGTTTTATTCATATCTTTGTCAATCAATAACTTCCAAAGTTTGTTATAATTTACTCCCATCTATATCACCTCTCAATATTAAACAACGGGTACAACGCAAGCATATACTATAGATAATACAATAAATTCTTTATTTTATCAAAAAATTATTTATAAATATCAAGATTTTGTAAATAAAAGTTGATGATAAAAACTAGGGGAAAAGTGCCTGTTCCTCAGTATGTTAAAGCATTACTGCACCGGGGGTCAGGCACTTCTCATGGAAGTATAATTTAAAGTATTAAATATCCTATAGAGTCTATATATAAAAGCATAATAGCCTTACTAGCATTTATCTGTGATAACTAAATGAACTACTAGGCATCTTATTTTCTAAAAAAAACAATTTGGTATGTCAACACAAAACTAGACAACTTTTTTAAGGTGTTCAAGTTTATATTCAATTGGGCTTAAATATCCCAAAGTTCCATGAATTCGTATGTAATTAAACCAATTTACATAGTCGTATAATTCCCTTGATAATTCTTCTAAACTAGTAAAATGTCTTTTTCTTATAAACTCTGTTTTGATGATTTTAAATGTAGCTTCTGCTACAGCGTTATCATAAGGGCAGCCTTTCATGCTTAATGAACGCTTAATCTTAAATGTTTCGAGTGCTTCGTCTATTAGCTTATTTTTAAATTCATTTCCCCGATCGGTATGGAAATATTGAATCTTGCGTAAGTCCCTCTTGATCGATGAAAATGCACGATATACTAGAGCTGCATCTTTGTTAGGGCTGCAACTATAGCCAATAATTTCTCGATTAAAGAGATCAACAAATACACATACGTATTGCCATTTTTTATCGACTCTTACGTATGTCAAATCACTTACAATCACCGTCAATTCTTCTTCTTGGTGGAATTCACGATTTAATTCGTTTTGCTGATTAGACTCGTTACTCTTGGTAGAGTGCGGTTTAAACTGCGCAACCGTATAGGAAGATACCAAACCTTGTTCTCTCATGATACGGCCAATTTTTCTCCTGGAAACGATATACCCTTGTTTTTTTAACTCTACTTTGATTTTACGGGTGCCGTAGTTTTGACGGCTTAAATGAAAGATTTCGCTAAACTTTGAAGTCATTTCGTCCTCTGACGGGCTTTCTTTTGCTTCATAATAATATGTGCTTCTTGAAAGTTGTAGGACTTTGCACATTGCTGATATCGAGTATTTGTGCTGATTGTTTTTGATCACATTTACTTTTATCCTAGTATTAGCGCTGCTTGCTTTAAAATATCATTCTCCATCTGTAGCTGTTTTAACTCTTTACGAAGTTTATTTAATTCTTGTTGTTCAGGAGTTAAATTATCACTTTCCTTGAATGAGCAAGATGTTTGATGTTGCTTAATCCACTTGTCTAACTCAGACGGTGTTAATTCATATTCATGAATAATATCCTTTCTTCGCTTTCCATTCAGATATAGTTGCACCATTTGTTGTTTAAATTCCGCAGTAAAAGTTCGGAGTGGTTTTTTGGTCATCGTAGATTCTCCCTCTAATTTTCATATCTGTAGTCTATTTGACCTTAAAAATTTCTGTCCAACTAAGTGTAGCCTATCCAATTTATTTCTCCAATTGATTGTAATCTACTAGAAAATATATAATTAAAATGGTTTCTATTTATAAAAAAGGAGAGAGTGTATGTATATAGTTAATGCAGTGGACAGTTTTTGTGATATGAAACTTACTTCAACAAGTGGGAATGGCGAAAAAAAATTATATCTTTCTCAAGCTGACTCACTAGATTTTGCTCAAAACTACTTAGGAATAAACATTGCAAATGGAATCAACTTCTACAAATATAATGACGAAGTACGTGCAAGAACTAGAGGTTATAGAGGTTATATTAGAAGGTCTAATTTACAAGATGTATTCAATAGGTCTGCTACAGAATATCTAAACACTTTTAAGTATAGAACTAACTTAAGTGCACTTAGAGCTTCAAATCAAAACTTTCTAAACTCTATGGACGATACGGCACATTTTCAAATTGATTGTAGTATTTCTCAAGGGCGTATTTACATTGGATCACAAGACCCAAATTGGCTTGCAATACCATCATTCTGTATTCCTCGAGAAAGCCAAGTTAGAATTACTAATCTTAATAATTCTAGGGAAATTGAATTTATTATTCTTTATTAAATTTGAAGAGGATGGAACAAAAGGCTTTCAGCAACTAAAAAGGTCGAACTATTATCAAAAATGCTAACACTGCGTTCTATAATAGTTCGGCTTTCTGTATTTAGAAAATAAAAAAGCGAATGATGAAGATCGTTTTCTTTTAAAGTGTCAAAAACCTCCGAAAACGATGTAATTTCAATACTTTTTGCATTTTTAAGTGTCAATGATGTAAGAATAGCATATAACTTTTATTTTGTGAAACTGTTAATTCTGCCAAATTGTTAAACCCTATCCGCAAAACTGTACCTCCTTTTTCTACTTCTCCATCACTCACAAAGCCAAAATTCCCCTAAAAACACACTTAAAATTGCGCCTACATCTCAATTTTCACAATAAAAACAACCCTCATAAATGCCGTCAATAAGCCATTTCCAAGGGTTCCAATTATTATTTCAACTCCAGCAGTGCGACTGTCTCCACGTGGCTTGTATGTTTCATACAGACAAAATGCTAAAGGGTGACTATATCTACTTAAATTATAGTCAAAGCGGAGGCAAAATAAAAATGGCAAACACAATTGATGAATTGGAGCTATTTTGACGGTGATAGATTTATCCTTAGAGGAATTGTAGGACACGCAATTTACGGTGTATATAAAGCCGATAACATGCGCTCATTAGCTAGATTAATTCATGATGATGAGTCTTTCAGCTTTACCATTGACCACGATAAAAATATTATAATACCAGTCGAACTAAACAAACGAATTAAACATGAATTGAACATGATATTAGACGAATTGAATAGTTAACTTACTACTCATTTAGCATACGCTATTTATAAGAAAGTTAATATACTTTTTGACTTAATACAAAATGGTATATATTAACAATAAAGGTGAGGAGGTTAAATAATGCATTCAAAAGAAATATGAGAACGAGTGAAACGCATGTCAGAGATGACAGGTCATCCTTTACCAAAGCCCGAAGATGTCCATGTTTCAGAGAATGGTAATATTGATGCTAGACTAAAAAGTAGACACAGATTGTTATAATATAAATACAAAATATAATGAGGTGTGTCTAATGGCTAGAGGAAACGGAAAACGTTATGATGAAACTTTAAAAAAAGAAACAGTAAAGTATATTGTAGAGAACAATAAACCAGTAGCACAAGTGGCAAGAGAAACAGGCGTAAATACGAATACTTTGCATGGATGGATCAAGAAATATGGTCATCAGCCAGAACAGAAGTAAAAGCAGTACAAACATTTTCTAGTCCTGATGCTGAAATGAGAGCTTTACAAAAACAGTTACATGATTTGAAGGAGGAAAATGAAATATTAAAAAAGGCAATGCACTACTTCGCGAAAAGCCCTCGGTAAAATATGAATTTATTCATGAAAACCGCTCCCAATTCCGAGTGGAGAAGATGTGCAGCGTTCTAGGAGTTTCCAAAAGTGGTTACTTCAAATGGTTAAAACGGCCGAAAAGTGACAGGCAGAAACAACGTGAGAAATTATCACAAGAGATTTTACAGACTCACTTAGAATTCAAGAAACGTTACGGCAGTGTCAAAATCGCTAAAACACTGAATAGACGTGGCGTGAAAGTAAGTGAGCGTACAGTCTCTCGCATTATGACAAAGAACCAATGGAAGTCTTGTACTGTCAAAAAATACTAGGCTACGACTAATTCGAAGCATCAACATCCAGTAAGTGAAAACGTCTTAGATAGACATAAACTAAACCAGTTGTGGGTAACGGATATCACTTATATTCCGACGAATGAGGGATGGCTGTATTTGGCGACCGCAATGGATTTGTATTCTCGTAAGATAGTAGGTCGGGCAATGAATAAAACCATGACAAAGGAATTGGTTATCTCCGCATTAAAGATGGCTTACAAACGTCAAAATCCTGGAAAAGGTGTTATTCACCATTCAGACCGAGGTGTTCAGTATGCCTCCTATGAATATCAGAAACTATTAAAAAAGTATAATATGACAGGCAGCATGAGCCGAAAAGGTACCATTCAAAAAAGCAACATATAAAATTAATGGAATAGTCGCCCCTGTTAACATATCTGTAAATATAGCATAGCAATGCATTAATCGAACCCATTTAAATAGATAAAAGCAGAACAACCATTAGCTGCTCTGCTCTCAAACTTACCCTTGCAATTTATTTTTCAGACTCGCGTATACGTATGCCCACATATCCTTGTTATTCACATATGCGTCCACGATTTTCTCATGAACGACTTGTTGCTTTGCTGCAAATGTTGGATCATCTTTCGCAGGTAGATCTGAACGAAGCTCCATTACAAACGCTTGTACTTCAGGTGCTCGTGGTCCCCACACTGCTTGCTCTTTCCCTTCTTTATCAATAAAGACGAAGATTGGAATAGCACGTGCGGTCCCGTTTGTTAAATATTGATCCATCAGTTCTAAGTTGCTATCTCTTAAAAGCACACTTGCACGAATCCCCGCTTTTTCTGCAAGCTTTGCTAAAATCGGCATGTTCATCATGGCATCTCCGCACCAATCTTCTGTAAGCACAATAACGCGCAGTTCTTTTTGGCGCAGCTCATTAAAAAATGCCTCATCACTTGGAAGTTCAAAGCCCTCGTAAATTTTTTGCAGATTTTCTTTGTTTGTTGTCATTGCATCTATGTATGCTTCAATCGTTGTACCCTTGTCATACCATTCATTTAATGTTGTCATGAAAATCCTCCTAGAAATTTTATTCTAGACCTACTATACCATATTGAAAGGAAGTGATTGATGAAAACGGTTACTGGCATTCCAAAAGAATTTTCCTTACTTTTGTCCATATGAGGTACCTGGTACTCGCATCTGACACCCCTATCTATTTGAAGTTAAAGAACCGCCCCTTCGCTTTCCCTTGAAAAGTAAAAATTAGATATAACTTGATTGCTAATATGATAAAGAACTACCCTTAAGGAGGAGCATGATTGAAACCGTCGCTAAAAGTCCGGATTAAAGATATAATAAATAAAACTAATAAAAGAGGGGTTCCAAAATGGAAACCTAGAAGTGATCTTATCATTTTCATAAAGTGAACCTTCCATCAGTGGGGGTTTTACTGCCCGTTAAGTGTGGGATAAACGAAAGAACAGAAAACAGAAAACAAATACCAGATGACTGGGAGCTTAAAGATTACAACAACTTGATTATGAATATAATGAATACTGCAGATAACGATATTCATCTCTATCACTTGCAAACTTTTAAGCAGGAATACTTTGTTTTTGATGATGATTATTGGATCGTGATTATAGGTGCTAACGGAATAGTGGATACTGCTTTTTCTAGTAAGAACACAAAAAATTATTTACATCCAAATAAAGGTTATAAATATTTAGGAAAAGGAAGGGAGGTATTTAAATGAGCATGTATAAGCAGGATATTCTTAATTACGGTGAAGATGTAAACGATTTTGAAATCAGCCCATTTGAAAGTGTACAGATGTTGCACAATAGAAGTGAAATTCAAATGGTGTTTCATGAATTAAGCTTAGAAGAACAACAACTTCTCGCTGAATATGACGCACGCCTATTCAAGAATGTACACAAGATGTACCGACATATTAAGAAAGCGTATGATTTTAACTTATCCAATCAGCCTAATGACGAATGGTGGTGGCATTTGGATAAAGTGATAAACGGGACCATTAAAGTCGGATTAACAGCAGGAATTAGTGGAAATGTTAGGTAAAAAACCATCATTAGTTGGCTCTTTTGGCTTTGCCTTCTATTTACGATAAATGTGAAAAAGAACGTTTTAAGAAAACAGTGAAGAATATCCTCAATTTTCCTAAAGCTTTCTTTTTTTGTCAGGTTATTCTTTAAACTCTTCAAATTCCCTATCTTCTCCACCCGAATCAGCCAAACTATAAGAATTTTTTACAGAATATACTATTTTTTCACCGTTTAAAGAGTTGATATCTATTTCTACAACTGTCTTCTCAATACCACCATCAATATATGCAAGAAATGCAGTGTACTTCTTTCCATTTTTATGATAAGAAGCCATCACATTGTAATCAGAATTGGGTGGTACTGACTTGATATTATAGAAAAGAGTTTCACCATTTCTTAGCTTTGGAAACTTGAATAATGGAATATTATATTCACCTTCTAGATATACTTCTAATTCTGGAGTTTCTGATTGATAGAGATTTGTTACCGAGATATTTATTCCATCTCGGTATGAGTCATACTCGCTTTCATCCAAATGAAAGACTTGGATTACTGCTAGTGCTAACACAATTAAAAAAATTGATATTGCTAAAAAAAGATAAATTTTGTTTCTTATTAACATGTTCAACCCGCCTACAATTGTCTAATTTCCTCTTATTGCTCTTCGTAATTCTGATTACTTTCTTCATTAAACGAATCTCTATATTTCTTTTTAATAATGGTAAAAAGAAATACTACCATCGAATTTAAAATAAAAAATGTATATATGTTAAGGAATAAGGTATTTGTATATTGATTAACCCATGAAAGACCATAGATTCTTGAGGTCTCTTTTCCTACAGGTCCACCCAATTGATCGATTAAGTTTACCGCATACCGATATTGCAGGAAACAACCTATCAAAAAAATTGCCAATGATCCTAGGCTAACAATTTTCCAAATATGAAGCTTCCAATTTAATCTGCTCAGTATTTTCCATAAACAGTTAGACAGCTGTACAAAAGTATTCGCTGCAAAAATAACAAAAAATATGCCTAAGTTGCCATTGTCCGATGTTACCTCAGGGCTGGGAGTAAGTAGTGCAACAAAATAAAGGATACGATATTTAAAAGCAGCAAAATTACCGCACGAAACAAAAAAATAGCCCAAAGGATCTCCTTTGAACATCTTTCTTAATTACCATTATTAAACCCATTAGTATTTTTTACTAGGTACTATTGCATCTCTAATAAGCATTTCAACTACTGTTCCAATACTTTCATATTGATGTACATCAATACGAGGCGTTTCCATTTTATTTGAATATTCAAATTGAAAATGAAAATCAGGATGATTAGGTACATTTTCAACCGTATCAAAATGAATGACATATTCTGCACAACCATTATTATTCGATTTTGCAAACGTGATAATGGACGTTTCTACGATACATTCATTATCCTCTACTCTAAAAGTTTGAGCTAATGACAGAATAGAGCCATCATGGAAACGTATATAATCACCCACTAATGAATCTCCAGTTTTTAAAAAGGCATAGGATTTTGTTGTAAAAGAGTATCTGCCTTTCGATATTTCGGCAATACACAAGATGGAAGGCAAGCTATTAGCATCTCTAACATAATTTTTATATCCACTTATACAATTACATACATACTGTTTATATAAATAAGCAGAACCATTGTAAATAACGCGTGTATCTAGCATCTAACTCTCCCTCAATATACAATACTTATTATTTCTTTAGAAATCCCTCTAAAATCTCCCATCTTTTTAATAAAGCTCTAGAGTAATTTTTCACTTCCCCTTCATCAATTGCATGTTTAAATTCATCCACATTTTCATACCCACTCGAATCTTGGAGCATTTTGATATCCTGCAGAATATGATCCAAATTATAAGATGGTATATTTTCTTCCGTTTTTATAATTGGTGTTGCATTCGCACTTGAGTTCTCTACAAAGATTTTTGCGTTAGAAGAACTTGCTTCTTTCACTATTTGAGCTGCTTTCTCTAAAGAATACTGATACCCATTTGAATTTTTTATTGATTGATTTATTCTTTTCATATAAGGAGATGATTTTTTTGCTTTTGTTTTAACAATCACAAGACCCTCTGATGTTTCCACTACAGCACTTGTTGACATTTGTTTATTTTTTCTATAATCAGAAGCATACCTATTTATTTGTTTTTTAGCTGTTCCATCTACTCTGTGCTTACGATATAAACCTTTTGTCATCATCATCACCTCTTTTTAGATTCCTTTATTCCTTTATTATATCACCATTCCTTCATTTATAACGTTCACCCATGTTCTTCTCCATTCTTTTTTTACAGAACCTCTCTAGGGCCTAAGATTTTAAGTGCCTAAAAATGTATTTTTATGGTGCCTTTTCTTTTACAAAACCTCTATTTCTAAACAAAAATTAAAGTCGCACTCATGAAGAGTGCGACGGCGTTCTATTTACTCTACTATGGGCGATATTCAAATTTCAATCCACGCACTCATGAAGAGTGCGACCCGAAACAATCTTTGCAGATGGGTACAATCCAACAATTTCAATCCACGCACTCATGAAGAGTGCGACGGCAAAACAGCTTTAGCAGGAAGATAACCAACAATTTCAATCCACGCACTCACGAAGAGTGCGACAAACATTGATTTCGCTTGATAGAGTTAGAGCATTTATTTCAATCCACGCACTCACGAAGAATGCGACCGCACCAGATACCGTTTGTTTCATTGATTCCAAAATTTCAATCCACGCACTCACGAAGAATGCGACGATCTCCAACTAGAGGACTTAAACAGTCTCCAGTAATTTCAATCCACGCACTCACGAAGAGTGCGACATCTACTCCTTTTCTCTACATATTAAATCAAAAATATTTCAATCCACGCACTCACGAAGAGTGCGACATCTCCATCGAATAGAGACCTAACCGAAATGCTATTTCAATCCACGCACTCACGAAGAGTGCGACTTTGCTAATTTATTTATGTTACCTGGCTTATTTATTTCAATCCACGCACTCACGAAGAGTGCGACGTGGAGGATGTTTAGAGATAAGGTGTGATACATATGATTTCAATCCACGCACTCACGAAGAGTGCGACGTTACCAAAATTTACAAGGTTACGTTTTTTAGAATTTCAATCCACGCACTCACGAAGAGTGCGACCGGAGTAAAACCTTCCGACGGAATGCCCTTCGGAATTTCAATCCACGCACTCACGAAGAGTGCGACAATATTTGCTTTAACTGGCTTGAATGTAAAGGATGATTTCAATCCACGCACTCACGAAGAGTGCGACAATGGTGGTGACGAGAGCATGAATATAGATTATGAATTTCAATCCACGCACTCACGAAGAGTGCGACAAAATGAAGGAAAAAGCCTTTAAAACTTTGGGTATTTCAATCCACGCACTCACGAAGAGTGCGACTAATGCTAGCGGAAAAAGTAATATATTTAGTGCTATATTTCAATCCACGCACTCACGAAGAGTGCGACAACGGATGAGCAAAGAGAGAATTTTACACAAGAGATTTCAATCCACGCACTCACGAAGAGTGCGACGAGAGTTTTTCTTAGAAGGAAAAGATGTCGTATTTATTTCAATCCACGCACTCACGAAGAGTGCGACTACATCCCAAAACTTTTATATCTTTGGCAGATATATTTCAATCCACGCACTCACGAAGAGTGCGACGGAAATTATGTTAGACGATTATATTAGATACGATGATTTCAATCCACGCACTCACGAAGAGTGCGACAGCGAATTTTTCATCAAAAGAAGTAATTTTTCACTTTTTCGACTAAAAAATCGCTATTTTCCTTGTGAACCAAGGAACAATATTGAACATTTTAAGTATTTAGTAGTAAATAGCAATAAATTTCAGGTGCGAATCTCCTAGAAAAATCGTGTGAGCTTTACATTCGCACCTAGGTAAGTATATTAATGGATAAATAAAAACTTCCCTTTAAATTGCTATTTTGTTTATGCCTTCATATTTGACATTATTCTAATATTAACTATTATTGCCAACTTGACTAGTTCCTTTAAATAAATCATTAACAAAGCCACAGTCAATTTTAACTGCCTATTAAGAGTCGGCTAAAGCCCAATTCCTTTTTTTACAATTTTACAGACCTTCCCACTTTATACTCTACCTTATTTCCCCATAACCGGATACTTCTCCCGATTCTTCACCATCTTTGCCAATCCTTCTTTCTCTAAATCAATGTCTAGTTTATCCGCCAATTGAATTAAATAGATCAATACATCTGCCATTTCTTCTTTGATATTTTGGAAATCATTTTCTTTTGCTTCTTTGCTTGTTTTCCATTGGAAGTTTTCTAGCAATTCGCTTGCTTCTAGGACAATGGAGATAGCTAGATCTTTTTCGTCATGGTATTGTTTCCAATTTCGCTCATCTCGGAATGCTAATACATCTTTTATTAATGCGTTCATTTTGTAAACCCCTATTCTTATTTTTTTATTAATATGTATAATGAGCTCTTTTATTTTTCAACTTGAGGTGAAGCTGCAAAAGTCTTCTTTCACAACCTTTCAACTGCCTCAAAGCCCTTTGTTTTCTTAAAATTCATCTTATGTTCAAAAGATTCTATTGCGTCAGAGCAGTCGATGTTTGCAAAATTCAGCCTGTTTAGTTTTTCTTTCTCTAGTTTTACAGAAAGAATCGTTATTTTTTCGTCATAGCCTGTTGCAGTATTTAGTCGATGATCGGCTGCATGTATGTAAACTGTGTTTAATGGCAGCAGGGCAAATAGATCACGGGCGATTCTTAAAGCGCAGCTGCATACATAATCTTGTTGAATATCAAAAAACTTTCCTTTTGGCATTTGCTTTCTGGAAAGTTTGCCTGTTTTCGTTAAAGATAATTGCTCGTTTGGAACAACGTTTTCTGCATTTACTTCAAATTCAACTTCCATTACTTTGGAATTTTCACAAACGAGTTCAAAGCCACTGCCGAATTCTGTAAGGTCTTCTAGTGGTGCAAATGCTTCGATCACTTGAAAATACGTATCGATATCGCCAGCCAATACGTTTGCCGCAATGGTTGCATCCCTCTCCCATGCTTGATAATCTTGTCTATCCTTTTCTCTTGCTACTAATACTTCTTCCCGTAATTTTTGTTCTTCTGATTGCTGATTTTTAAATATCCTTGATAGTAAGCCAGGTTTATAGTTTTGTAGTTTATGTAGAGCTATTTGCTCATTCGGTCCTATTTCTGCTATATGCATATTATAGGGAGGAACAGAGCTTCTTATATTTCCCCAATTAACCGGTTCATCTGCTTCTATATGAATGGAATGAATTCTATCGATTGTATTTTCATATGCTTCCACAGCGAGCCTTGCCTGTTCCAATTCATTCATTTTTTCTATTTCCCGTTGTCTTCTCTTTATATCTGCTTGCCTTTGATAAGCAGGCGACTTTCTGTTTCTGCTCCCGGAGGTTGAATAGGATAATCCTGTCCCCGGAATACCGGCAGTTACTCTGCTGCCTGTCCGAGAGTTAACACTATACCGAAGTCCTTTTACACCGGCACTCATGCCAACGCTTTTGGAACCAACATTTAGCCGGACACCAGGAGCAATTTTAAAACTTTTCCGAAAACCAATACCCATGCTAATAGCCCTCCTTTTTTCCATATTATAGCATACTAAAAAAGGGGAATTTTCAAAAAAAGTTTATTAGGCCCTAATAAACGAATGTCCATATGTGTGCTATTTGCTACTTTATTCAAAATTAATTTTTATTTAATAAAATTCTAATCTCCTGCTACAAATTATACATCCAACTATTTATAATAAGAGGACAGATACCTGAAAGGATTGTTATAAATGATTAGAAAAGCAGATATTTTAGATAGATTAAAATCATTAATTGGAAAAGAACTTACTAGCGAAAATTTACATGAAGCGGTATTTTGTGAAGAAAAGCATAAAAAAATCCTGCGCCGTTTTCACACAGGTACACATACATATATCCATTACACCGTTCACACGAAGGTTGATGTGGAATGGCAAACCGTAGCAGACATTACGATTCCTGGCAACCCGTACACGTTTCAAGTTGGCATTGAAGAAATAAATGGACAAGTTATTATTCATTCTGAACCAAGAATTTCTTTTGCTTATCTATAATAGGTGACATAAATTTACTATCATTTGTTTCTGCTATTATTCCATCAAACTTAGGAGACATTTTCATGCAAAAACTAATCTTTGAATCCGCTTGGGACAAAACAATCTCACAAAAGGATCGCAAAGCAATTGAACAAGCATTTCAGAAGGCAGACATCATTGAAACCGCTGCTATCCCGATTACTCCCCTTTGGCAAGCGATCAATCACAAGGGAGATTTACTTGCGACCGTTATTATTCATAATATAAACAATAAAGATCTATTTTTAAATCATACTAGACTAAATTATTTTGAAGAGAATACGCTTATTGCTGAATATGCATTTAAGGTGTCAGCTATTATTCTACCGCCAAAAACAAGTATGCCTTGGACATTTATTTTCCCAAAAGAAAGCTTGATTCAACAGCCCTCCCTTCAGAACGGATATTTGCAAATAGAAGAATGATGTAAAAATGACCAGGAGCGCAAATTGGCTTATGCGGTCCTGGTCATTTTAGTTTACCCCCACTGAGGAAGTTTAGTTTATTTCTTTAATCCCATTGCATTTTTTATAGCATCAAAAATATGCGTATTTTCATAGCTTCCTGCCAATAATTCAGCGTTCGCTCCTGTTGCTGTTAATGGAACGGTAACTCCACCATGTCCGCTAGTTGTCCAATCAACCGTAAATTGATTATTGCTTTTTGCTACTTTGAATGGTCCATCTTCTTTCGATATTCCATCTCCTGATTCATCGCTTGAGCTTACATCTTCAATCACCAGACCGCCGCATTCATGATCGGCTACAACGAGTACTAATGTATCACGATGTTTTTTTGCATAGTCTTTGGCTATTTTCACCGATTTGTCCAGCTGTTGTCCTGCTTTAATCATTTTTTCGGCATTGTTTTCATGAGAGAATTCATCTGTTCCCTCTTCCTCTACCATTAAGAAACACACATGATTTCACACTCACACCCCGGCATGAAAATTTTTTCTAA
>JBDNRM010000031.1:152-27138 GCA_047718615.1 Bacillus sp. (in: firmicutes)
ACAATTAGAAAAGCGGAGGCGCCTTGTTCAGCCCCGAAGAAATATGTTCTCCTGATTCAAAAAGTGCTTTTTACTTTTAGAGTCAGGAGGCAATACTCACTGGGGCTAGGCGCTGGAGCTAGACAATTAGAAAAGCGGAGGCGCCTTGTTCAGCCCCGAAGAAATATGTTCTCCTGACTCACCTATTGATTTTTTCTTGCAAGTTGGCTGAAAAATTAATATTCGTCTTCTCTAAAGCCAAAATCTCTTAATTGCGTCATCTTATTGCGCCAATCTTTTTGGACTTTCACCCAAAGTTCTAAGAAAACTTTTGTGCCAAGAAGATTTTCAATATCGGTTCTTGCTCGTTTACCAACTTCTTTTAACATGCTGCCTTGTTTTCCGATTACGATCCCTTTTTGTGAATCTCTCTCTACAACAATGGTTGCCATCACATGTACGATATCATTCGGCTTTTTTTCCATTTTATCTACTACAACAGCTAAAGAATGAGGAATTTCTTCCCTTGTTAAATGCAGCACTTTTTCTCTGATTAACTCCGATACAATAAATCGTTCTGGATGGTCTGTTACTTGGTCTGCAGGATAAAACTGTGGACCTTCAGGCATATAAAATTTAATTTGCTCTAATAATGTCTCTACATTATTTCCCTCTAAAGCAGAAATAGGCACAATCTCTTTGAAAGGATATTTTTGTCGATAGGAATCAATAACCGTAAATAATTTATCTGGATGAATCGTATCAATTTTATTTATAACAAGAAAAATAGGAGTTTTGATATTTTCGAATTTCTCGAGAATGAATTCTTCCCCTTTTCCAAACCCTTCTTCTGCGTTTACCATAAACAAAATAAGATCTACTTCTTTTAACGTATTCTGGGCAACCTTCATCATAAAGTCTCCCAGTCGATGCTTCGGTTTATGAATACCAGGTGTATCGATAAAGATAAGCTGTGAATCGTCTGTTGTTAAAACACCTTGTACTTTATTCCGTGTGGTTTGTGGTTTATCACTCATAATGGCAATTTTTTGACCAATAACTCGATTTAAAAAAGTTGATTTCCCTACATTTGGTCTTCCGATAATGCTTATAAATCCTGATTTATGTTCATTCGTATTATTTATGTTCATTTAAATCCTCCGGTGAAAATGCTCCTGGCAGTAATTTTCCTACTGTTGTTTTTTGAATATCTCCATGCAGGTTGGTTAAAACCACAGTCATATCTTCTGGGCAAAGCTCTGAAATAACCTGTCTGCAAGCCCCACAAGGTGATACTGGTCCATTTGTATCTGCTACTACAGCTAACATAGTAAAACTAGTATCTCCTTCTGAAACGGCTTTAAAAAGTGCCGTTCTTTCCGCACAATTCGTTACACTATACGATGCATTTTCTATATTGCATCCATGATATACTTTACCATTTGATGTTAAAAGAGCAGCACCAACTTTAAATTTCGAATAAGGGACATAAGCTTTTTCTCTTGCTTTTTTCGCATGATCTATTAGATCCATCTCATTCAACTCTTTAATCCTCCCTTTATTTTACGAATAGAAGTTGTTCAAAAAGTCCGGTAAAAAAGGAACGTCAGAATTTCTTGATCCTTTTTAATCCCTCTTTTTGAATACACACTATACAAAAGTTATTTTTAGTTTTTTAAGAACTGTTCAGAATTTATCACGCAAATCATAATGGGAATTGAAAAATATTTTATCGTAAATCATATAGTGATTTCAATGAGCCAACTATTTTTTTACTTTGATTATCTTTTAACACCTAGTTTTAACTATACCTGTCAGGAAAAATCTGTTTCGTTTACTAAAAATACTATATAAAAATTATATACTATATCTTACCATCAATAAAGCACCGAAAGAAAAATGGGCTACTATTTCTTATAAGAAAAGCGCAAGCGCCCTTGCTCAGCCCCGAAGAAAAATGTTCTCCTGCCTCAAAAAGTGTTCTTTACTTTTAGAGGCAGGAGGCAATACTCACTGGGGCTAGGCGCTGGAGCTAGACACTAATCTAGTTTGAAAACTTTATACTTTCTTACCTTATAAGAAACCAGTTTCTCCACCTAGACTTTTCCAGCCTTCCTTTTTCTTTTACATTGTTTTCATAACCATTATTTCTATCGAATAAGTGAGTTGAATTTCACTCCATAATACCCATGGAAAGCGAAGGGTATTCCGACTGTGGACTATTTGAGAGAGCCAAAACCTCTTTTCAGGATAGAAACAAATTCACACCATGAAGAATGAAAATAGGCGAGTGTGATTGAGCTTGTTGTTCTGTTGATGCAAGGAGCAGACGGAATACACGAAGACTCCTATGGAATTTGCGGGAAAGGAGAGACCCCGCAGGAGTTTACGAGGCCACTGAAAAACTGATTGTTTTTGAAAAAATATCGAATCATTGTCTATATACAGATGATAAATATCTTTATAATTCTATATATAGTAGGTGAGTCGCATCTTTTTCTTTCGTTACGGACTTTTTCAGTGCCAAGAGTTTACTCCGAGGAGGCTCGCCGCCCGCCCCATGGAAAGCGAAGTGTATTCTGGCTGCGGACTATTCGAGAGAGCCAAAGCCTCTTTTCGGTACCCTAAAAAAGAAATTTGTAATGGCTAGCTAACGACTAAACCAAAACAAATTTCTTCTTATTAAACCAATATTCACCTACGTTTAATCAACCCATAAATATTTTCGGAATAAAAATAATAAAACCAATTACCGCTGATAATAAAGCAGCTATAAAGACAGCGCCAGCAGCAATATCTTTCGCTTCCTTAGCGAGCGGATGATATTCCTTCGTTACTAAATCAACCACACGCTCAAGAGCCGTATTTATCATTTCCATCGCAATTACAATGCCGATCGCAACAGAGAGAAAAAGCCATTCCGTTACAGATACCTTATAATAGATGCCAAAAAAGAAGACAAGAATCGAAATAAACAGATGAATTTTTAAGTTTCTTTCTTTTTTTATCGCCATTACAATTCCTGACAAAGCCAAGCGAAAAGAGGATAATTGACTGTTCTTTATAATACGTTTATCTTTTGAGCCCAAACTCATCTAAAATTTCCTTTTGAAGTGAGAACATGACATCTTCCTCCTCTTTTGTAAGATGATCATATCCCAGTAAATGGAGAAACCCATGTACAGATAAAAAACCAAGTTCCCGCTTATAGGAATGACCATATTCTAATGCTTGCTCATGAGCTTTGTCTATTGAAATAATAATATCTCCTAACATTCTTGGCATATCGCCGCCAACTAACTGTATTTCTCCTTCACCAAGCTCTTCCATCGCAAAAGAAATAACATCCGTTGGCTGATTTTTTTCTCGATACTCTTTATTTATTTCTTGAATTCGTTGATTATCAACAAATGTAACAGACAATTCTATATTTCCTTCTAATCCCTGCTTTACAGCAGCAAAATGCAACAGCTCTTGAACAGTGCTTCTCTCTGTTTCTTTCACTTCATCTGTTTCATCAATAAAATCAATTTCCATATTCATATTCATTCGTCCTTTACTTTTTTCATATCCGGATATTCAATCCTAGAATGAAATATTCCTTTTAATGTTTCACTAAGCGTATTTCTAACTACATGCAATTCTTTTAATGTTAAATCACAATCATCTAATTGACCATCTTGCAGTCGATCAGAAATAATATTCTTTATTAATCCATCAATTTGATCTGTTGTTGGAGAATTCAAACTTCTGACTGCTGCTTCTACACTATCAGCAATTCCGATAATTGCCACTTCTTTTGTTTTCGCTTTTGGTCCATGGTAGCGAAAATCCTCTTCTTTAATATCCAAGCCTTTTTCTTTTGCTTTAAAATAAAAATATTTTAAAAGCGTCGTGCCATGATGCTGCTCAGCAATATCGATAATTTCTTTTGGCATTTTATGTTTTCTTAATAATTCAGCTCCGTCTGTTGCATGGGCTATAATAATGTTTTTACTAGCCTGCGGCGGGAGACGGTCATGTGGATTTCCCATATTCATTTGATTTTCAATAAAAAAATGCGGTCTTTTTGTTTTACCTATATCATGATAGTAACAGCCAACTCTAGCTAGTAATCCATTTGCACCAATCGCCTCACAAGCGGATTCGGCTAAATTTGCGACCATCACACTATGATGATAAGTACCTGGTGTTTCCGTTAATATTTTCTTTAACAATGGATGGTTAGGATTGGACAATTCAATTAACTTCATGGAAGAAATGATGCCAAATCCCGCTTCAAAAAAAGGTAATAAACCAATTGTTAACACAGCTGAGGAAATCCCAGAAATAAAAGCAGTTAAAATATAAAAACCATATTCTTTTGCATCATATTGTCCATTTTGCAAGTAAAGCATCGAAAGGAGGGCAATCATATTTACACAGGATACGAATAAGCCAGCTTGCAGGATATTAGAGCGCTGATTATGCTTTTTAAGAAAAAGAATAGCCGCTAGCCCGCCGGCAATAATATAAACTCCCATTGACACATTAAATGTACCCGAAACTCCTTCATTAAACATAATCATCCCACATACTCCAAGTGCTACCGTCACAAGAATGGCAAACTTCTCTTCAATCAGAATCTTTATTAGCATAACTGCCATTCCAGCAGGAAAAATATAGCTGATTTCTGTGTATTCAAACTGTTGAAATATGCTAATTGTTTTCATTACGAGAATACTTATTAAAAAAATAACGCTAAATATAATCGTATGATTCTGTTTTATCTTTGTCTCTTTTTTGCTATTAGTTACCAATAAATAATAATAAAGAAGTGACAAAATGGCTAAAATAATGATTCCAAGTCCTATAAATGGCTGACTCGACTTTTCACTTGCTAATAATCCAACTAATTCTAATTGTCGATAGACTTCTCTGCTTATCAACTGCCCTTCTTCTACGATAATTTGCCCTTGTAATATTTTAACAGGGTCTACATTATCCACCGCTTGTTGCCTTAACTCTTCCGTTGCAGAAGGATCGTAAAATTCGTTTTGAATAATAGCAAATCTTCCCAAATCAATAGAAGCACTTTTTAAATCCGAATTTAAACTATAATTATTCTTTAATCCTTCTTCTAAACGTTTTTTAGCATTTTCTACTTCATCAGAGGGAATTTTATTATTCATTACTGTATTTATGGCAGTTACTGTAATATCCTTCGCTATGTCTAAATCCTCTTCTGAATACATAAGAAGTGCTTTTAACGAAGTGTCCATTACTTCTTTTGATACGTTTTCTGTTAATTTCTTTTTTAGCTCTGTTAATTTATCATTAATTGATGGTTCTGAAATTTTTGCTGGTTTTCCATCTTTTTCAGCATTTTTTTTTCTTTGCTCTTCTAAGCTTTTTTCCACCTCATTATTCACTTCTGTTACCGAATCAAAAATAGAAGAAACTAAATCAACTCTGTTTTGGGCAATTTCTTTATTGACAACATAAACATCCTGCACTTGATTTTTGCTATCTTCTTTTTTCTTTTCTGTGCTAACCTTATCCTCCACGGTAATCGGAGATCGAATTATTTGATCGGCTACTGCAAATAAACTTACATTTAATTTTTCTGGTTTCACATTGTTAAACATCGTAAAAAATAACACGATGCCAATTAGCAAAAACAAGATGATCCTCATAATACTTGCACTTATTAAATTTTTTACAACTTGAATAAAGTTACGAAAGAAATTCATAATAACCTCCTATCTTTCGTATTAGTTAAACAAAAATTAACGACATTTTGACGTAATATGTAAAATCATAACAGTTTTCACGATTGTTTTCATCTTTTTTTCCTATTTTCATGCATATTTATAAAGTGAATCTTTCCCACCCAAAAACGAAAAAATTTTTTCAAAAAGCAAGACCAATCTCTTTATATTTTATCACCGAAAAAAGCCGATTCTCCTATTTTAATGAGATGATCGGCTTTTTGTATTTTAGCTTTCTTGTTCTTTATAGGCTAATACTATTTTCCCTACTAGAGGGTGACGCACTACATCACTTTCTTGCAAATGCACAAAGGTAATATCTGGTACTTTATGCAATATTCTTTCCGCTACAACAAGTCCAGATTTCACTCCTTTTGGCAAATCAATTTGTGTTTGATCACCAGTAATTACCATTTTCGATCCGAAACCAAGCCTAGTTAGGAACATCTTCATTTGAGCTTGTGTTGTGTTTTGTGCCTCATCTAAAATGATAAATGCATCTTCAAGCGTTCTTCCTCTCATATAAGCTAAAGGCGCTACTTCAATCGTATTCCGTTCAATTAAACGTGCTGTATGTTCTGTTCCTAAAACATCATGAAGGGCGTCATAAAGAGGTCTTAAGTATGGATCAACCTTTTCTTTTAGGTCACCTGGTAAAAAACCTAAACTTTCTCCAGCCTCTACAGCAGGTCTTGTTAAAATAATTTTATTTACTTTTCCATTTTTTAATGCATTAACGGCCATCACAACAGCTAAATAAGTTTTCCCCGTCCCAGCAGGACCGATGCCAAATACGAGATCATTTCGTTTAATTGCCCGAATATAATCACTTTGACCAATCGTTTTTACTCGAATCGATTTACCTTTTATTGTTTTAGCAATCTCTTCATCATATAAAGAACCGAAATATTCTAGTGTTCCTTTTTTCGCTAGCGAGATTGCATAAATAACATCTCTCTGACTGATCGATATGCCTTTTCGGATAACCTGCAATAGCTTTTCCACTATATCCCCAACAAGCTCGATGCTGTCAGGTTTTGTGGACGACACATGCAATGTCTCTCCTCTTGTTACGATGTTACAATCCAATTCTTTTTCTAACACTTCTAGATTGCTGTCCCCATTTCCTAGCAAGGCAATGGCTTCATTAGGATCATTTAATTTAACGTTCATCGTTTTTAAATCTTCTGTCATTCCAAGTCTCCTTGAGTTATAGGTTGTACTTTCGCTATGTTTTCTATTGTTGTGTAGTCTATAGTTACTATTACTTTACCATTCTTTATCGTTTGGCGCAAAATTTTCTCTTCCTTTATTTTTCCATCTTCTCCTATTTTAGTTAAAACATCTTTTCTTGCCATTTCTTTCCCTTTGTTTACCGCTTCCTTTTGCGTATAGATTCTAGTTACTTCTTCCTTTTCTCTAAATGTTTTGTTGACCATAAAAACTGGCAGTTCCCATTTTAGAAACTTCATTTTTTGTTCGTTTTTCTCAAGCTCATACTGCTTATATTTCACCTTGCCGAATCCCCAGATAGGAATATGTACATTCGCTATTTTTATATAATGCTTTTGTTTCTCCTTTCCATTAAAAACTTGAAAAGTGCTGTTTAAAGGAACTGTAACAGTCGAATTAAACCATGTCTCTCCCCATATTTCACCTTTTGCTGCTACAATGCGTGTGTTTTTCTCTTTGCCTATTGTTCCAGTAACGAGGAGCTGCCCCTTTTTTACTACATCATTTTTTTCAACAATCCTTTCTCCCTCTTCAACAAAGTAATTTACAATCGTTGCTTTTTTTGTAGCGATTAAATTTTGCGGACTTGTTGTTTCCACTTTTTTGGGTTCATTTTTTTCCACAACCTGAAAATGATAAGTTGTCCCTTTTAATTCCACACCTATCCAGGTAATGTCATTAATACTATTCGTAAGTTCTGCCTGAATGGCATCTAATTCTTTTGAAAAGAATTGAAATTCACCAATTTTAATATCCATTTTATCAAGTTGCTTACGAATTTTATATTCAGTTGCTGGATTTGCTCCCTTAATCTCAATTCCCCATACCATATTAGACAAAGCAAAGACTAGTCCAAAAAAAAGGAAAATTCCAATAACAAAACCGCTGTTTTTCATCAATCTTTTATAAAGAAAGGGAGCCCCAGCTCTGCGCTGGAACTCTAATTTACATCCGCTTCCGCGAACAACATGACGTACAGATTTTACTTTTCGTAGACTCATTTGGAATGTGATGGATTTGGAGCCATGTTTTTTGACATTCCAGACGGAAATATTATTTCTCATCAATTGATTTAGAAATCGCTCCAACCCTTTGCCAGTTGCCTTTACTGTCACAATACCTGTAAAAAATTCTATCCAGTGATTTTTCATAGCTTCCTCCCAAAGATTAATCATTTATGTACATTACCTGATCAATTTTTCCTTCTAACAATATTTCTTCTGTCATAATTGTTTTAATAACAAATCCTTTTCCTTTTATTAAAAGCTGCCCTTGTTTAAGCAGCAGTCTTAACTCCTTATCCGAAAACGTAATCAATCCACGGTGGTTCTCAATATAAATATGAATTTGGCCGATCATTGTTATTCTAGGTAAGTCCATCATGACATCTTGAGGAAGCTCTAAGTTTTTTACCATCCAGTTCCGCAATGAAAGTCCCCATTTTTTCGCCATAAAAAAAGAACCCCCTTTCATCTCATATGTATGAGAAAAAAGGGGATTCTAGCACATATTTTCATGTAAAAATTAGTCTTTTGTTTAAAAAATTATTTAGATACAGCCAATACTCGATTGTATCATTCGAGCGTTCTAATTATAACTGCGAAGTCCTCTTTTAGCTCGAGGAGGCGATAATACTTCTGAGAAAATAACAGCATCCACTACATTTTCCTTTGAAAACAATCCATTTGGATGTTTTGCAGATGCTGAACTAGGATTTTGTGCATTTTTAGTGTACATTTCTAGGCTTCGCAGTTTTTTCTCCAGTAGTGCTTTTTCTTTTTTTAGTTTCTCTAATTCCGTCAACTCTCGCTCTATTAAGTTTTCTTGTGTCTGCACAACAGCAGGGATCTCTGCTACAACCATTTTTCTTGCCGGTGCATGAATGTCCTTTTGCTGTGTAGAAGGATTATTAGATCTAGATGTTTTCTCTTTTTTCAACAAAGAGAAGATAAAACCTACTACAATAGCAACGATGGATATATACTCCAAAAGGATTACTCCTCTCTAGATTTCCTAAAATTAATTTTCATTATTATCTTTATCTTTATTTGATAATTTACCTATAGAGCCTCTCATTTCTGTATCTGCGGTAATATTCTGCAAGTTCATATAATCCATAACCCCCATATTACCCGAACGAAGTGCATCAGCCATTGCCATAGGCACAGTTGCTTCAGCTTCTACTACTTTTGCCCGCATTTCCTCTACTTTTGCTTTCATCTCTTGTTCTTGCGCAACAGCCATTGCTCTGCGTTCCTCTGCTTTTGCCTGCGCTATCTTTTTATCCGCTTCCGCCTGTTCAGTTTGTAATTCCGCCCCGATATTTTTACCTATATCTACATCGGCAATATCAATCGACAGAATTTCAAATGCTGTTCCTGCATCTAAACCTTTAGATAAAACCGTTTGAGAAATAAGATCTGGATTTTCCAATACTTTTTTATGACTATCAGACGAACCGATTGTGGATACAACCCCTTCTCCAACACGAGCAACGATTGTTTCTTCTCCTGCTCCCCCAACAAGTCTTTCAATATTTGCGCGAACCGTAATTCTCGCTTTTGCTTTCATTTCAATTCCGTCCATTGCCACACCTGCAATAAATGGTGTTTCAATTACTTTTGGATTAACACTCATTTGCACTGCTTCTAAAACATCACGACCTGCTAAATCAATCGCAGCACATCTTTCAAATGTTAGTTCAATATTAGCACGGTGAGCAGCAATTAATGCATTAACTACTCTGTCTACATTCCCTCCAGCTAAATAATGACTTTCCAGCTGATTGATGGTAACTTGAATGCCTGCTTTATGCGCCTTAATAAGCGGATTCACAACTCGGCTTGGTATAACCCTTCTTAAACGCATTCCAATTAATGTAAATATGCTAATTCTTACCCCTGCAGCTAATGCTGAAACCCACAGCATTATAGGTACAAATGTTAATAATACCCCTAATAAAATAACCGCCAATACGATTATAGCAACCCAAAAAAGATCAAATCCTATCATTTTTCATCCTCCTTTTGAATATCTAGCACTTCTCTAACAACAATTCTTGAGCCTTCTGCTCTTACAACTTTTACTTTTGCATTTTTTTCGATAAAAATCCCTTCACTCACGACATCTACACGCTCATCGCCAATTACAACGGTTCCAGCCGGGCGAAGTGCTGTTAAAGTAGTGCCTATTTTTCCAAGTAAATCTGTTCGGTTTGGATTTGTAACATATCCACCCTCTGTATTAGTAGAATCTGTTAAAATAATTTTTTTAAAAAACCTCATTTTTTTCCCCAACACCTTTACCATTATAATCGATGCAAGGATGGAAACTCCTATTGCAATCAATATGCTTATTCCCATTTGAAGAAAATTACCGCTGGCAAGAAACAAACTAGTCACAATGGCAATTCCACCTAAAATACCAGCAATTCCTCCTGGTAGGAAAAACTCCAATAATATCAAAATAATTCCGATCACAAATAATAAAATAGTTTCGTATCCGGCAAAACCAGATACTAAATGCCCATAAAAAAATAGAAGAAATGAGGAGATGCCTACTAGTCCCGGCAAACTAAATCCTGGAGTAAATAATTCGATAATTAAACCTAAGCATCCAATTGTTATTAAAAAAGGAACAACGTAAGGATTCGTAATAAATCGAGCTATTTTATCTGCAAAACTTTCATTTACATGAATGATTTCTGCATTACTAAATTCCAGCTTCTGCAATAACTGATCTAAATTTTTCACCGTTCCTTCTGAATAACCCACTTCTAAACTTTCGGAGGCAGTAAGCGTTAAAAACTTCCCTTTTGTTGCATCCATATTTGGCACGGAAATAGTTTTATCTGCCATGGCCATTGCGTAGATGGGATCTCTGCCTTTTTTTTCAGCGGCCCCTCTCATTGCGGACAGCCAATAAGACTGCGCTTTTTCTCCTGCAGCATTGCCTTTTCCATCAATCACTCCAGCAGCACCTATTCGACTTCCTTCGGTCATGTATATTTTATCTGTATTTAATGCGATGAAAGAACCGGCAGAAATAGCATCCTGGTTAATATAACTGATTGTTTTTATTTTTGTACCAGAGATTTGTTTTCCCATTTCAACTGCAGCTTCCACTTCGCCGCCTGGTGTATCAATTTCAAAAATAATCGCTGATGCATTGTTTTCTTCTGCAACGGATATAGCTCGATCAATAAATGCCCCTAAGCCTTTTTCAACCGTTTTCTTTAACGGAACAATATATACAATTTGCCCATCATTTGCAGAACTAACACTGGGAATGATAGATAATAAAAAACTAAATAATAGTAGTCCAAATAAAAGCTTTTTTCCTTTCAAGTTTTCCCTCCTTCCCTCTTTATACTTTACTTTATGTATACTTACGATTCAAAATGAAAAAGGTTTCATTTTTATTAAGAAAAGTGCAGGCGCCCTTAAATTGCCAAAATCAACATGATGTTACACACGAAGATTGTCTTGCAAATACAAGGGATAGGTAATGCACTCTTTATCGGACACTTTCTCTCTTATACTCGATTTTTGATCCTGAATATCTTTACTAAACCAAAATACTATAGATAAATTTAGTGTTTCTCCTTTTTCTTTTCAAGATGTAAAAAAGCTGCAGTTTTCACTGCAGCCTTTAAAACAAAATTAATTTATGAAAGGTGTTGTTGTACAAGTTTATTTACTAGTGAACCATCTGCTTTACCTTTAACCTTTGGCATTAAAGCAGCCATCACTTTTCCCATTTCTTTCTTAGAAGAAGCACCTGTTTCTGTAATAACAGCAGCAATAATACCTGCTAGCTCCTCTTCAGAAAGTTGTTCAGGCATATATAATTCAACATGCTGTAACTCCGCACGTACTTTGTCAACAAGATCTTGACGACCTGCTTTTTCAAACTCATGGAGGGAGTCCTTGCGTTGTTTTACTTCGCGAGAAAGGACAGATAATTCGTCTGCATCTGAAAGTTCACTGCCATTCTTAATGCTCTCATTTTGAATAGCTGCTTTTATCCCTCTAATAACAGTTAGTTTATCTTTTTCTTTGTTTTTCATCGCTTGCTTCATATCGGTATTTAAACGTTCGAGAAGACTCAATTAATACACCCTCTCTTAGAACTTACGTTTTCTTGCTGCTTCTGATTTTTTCTTACGTTTAACACTAGGTTTTTCGTAGAATTCGCGCTTTCTAGCTTCCTGCAAAGTACCAGTTTTTGATACTGAACGTTTGAAGCGACGAAGAGCATCTTCAAGCGATTCGTTTTTACGAACGACGGTTTTAGACATTCTCTTTCCCTCCCTCCGAACACAACACACTAACATCAACATGGTTTCCATGTACCTTGACATTATATTATATGAACGAAACAAGGTCAACTGTATTTCGCATAGTACTTGTAATTTTTTTAGAAAAAAGTAAAAAAATTTATTATCTTCATTTTTTTAAGACTGTTTTCACGAACTTTATGATGTATTTAACACAAAAGGAGACATGTTCATAGCAACCTAAATACAAAAGATCAGCACAAGCGTTTCTTAACCACTGAAAAAGTGTACCATGAACAATGAAAATAGGTCTTCTGATTAAGTTGTTTGTTTGTTGAAGCAGGGAGCAGCCGGAAAACACGAAGACTCCTATGGGATTAGCGGGACAGGCGAGACCCCGCAGGAGTTACTCCGAGGAGGCTCGACGCCCGCCCCATGGAAAGCGAAGTGTATTCCGGCTGCGGACTCATTGAGAGAGCAAGCCTTTTACAGGGTAGCTTAAAAATAAAGCAGATAAAACCGACTAGAATGGCATGTCCGTCTCCTTTCACACATATAGTTTCTCGAAGGAGTGAAAACATTGATATATATTGGACTATTTATTCTCTTTATCCTTTTCTTTATATTCGGAATGACATTATTGCGTACAGGCCTTTTTAATCTATCATCCCACTCATTAAAGATATGGTTGGAACGACTAACAGACAAACCCTGGAAAGGCATGATTATATCCATAATCATTACAGCTATTCTGCAAAGCAGTTCCGCCGTAATGGTCTTAACAATCGGACTTATTTCAGCAAGAATTCTGACATTTCCCCAATCCATTGGCATTATCCTTGGTACCAATATCGGCACTACTTTAACTACAGAATTTATCACCTTTAATATAGACCGTTTCCTCTTGCCCTTAGCAATAATAGGCGTACTCTTTATTTTAGTAAATAAAATGAAAATGAGAAGTATTGGATTTGTATTATTAGGAATATCCATTGTATTTACAACGATGAGAGGATTTAAATATTTCGCGAGCATTTTGCAGCATCAAGCATATATTGAACATTTTCTGCTCTATCTTGCTGACCGCACGCTTCTAGCCGTATTTGTTGGAATAATCATTACCGCTTTGATTCAATCAAGCACGGCAACAGTAGGGATTATAATGGGGTTTCTAACCGCTGGAATGCTTCCAATTGAAACCGGCATTGCTGTTATGCTAGGTTCAAATATTGGCACATGCATTACGTCCTATCTAGCTTCCGTGGGTGCACAAAGAGAAGCAAGACTATCTGCCTATGCTCATATTTGGTTAAATATTGGCGGAGTTGCCCTATTCTACCCATTTATTATCCCGTTAAAGGAAATCGTTGAAGCACTAACCCCCATAAAAGATGTTCAACTTGCCCACGCAAGTTTGTTATTTAATGTCATTACCTCTCTTTTAGTCCTTCCTTTTGCCCAAACATTCGGAAGGTGGATCATGAAAATTCATAAATAAGGAGAACATTTGTTGCAAGAGAGCACCAGTTAAATACTGCATTTTCTCCGCTTCTTTTCTTTTTTGAAGACTATTCAACTGAGATAGCCATGCCGCCAAATTTGCACAACGAAAGCAATTTAATTTTCAAGGCTCAGAGAGCCAGCCCCATTTTTCAAAGTAGTCCAAGCAAAAAAGCTGTCTCAAAAGTCAGTTAGCGACTTTGAAACAGCTTTTTATCACATGACGGATTAATAATCACTATTGCTAGTTAGGCCATTAACGATTGAAACGCCTGAGCTTGCACCAATTCGTGTAGCCCCTGCCGTTACCATTGCTTCTGTATCTTCACTGCTTCTAACCCCACCAGAAGCCTTTACACCGATATCCGGACCAACTGTTTTACGCATTAATTGAATATCAGCCACTGTTGCTCCACCTGTAGAAAACCCTGTGGACGTTTTAACAAAATCAGTTCCTGCTTCTACTGCCAAACGACATGCAGCTTCTTTTTCTTCATCAGTCAACAAAGAAGTTTCAATAATGACCTTCGTTAAAGCCTTTCCTTTTGCCGCTTGCACTACTGCTTTAATATCTTCTTTTACCAGATCAAAATTTTTATCTTTTAGAGCACCAATATTAATAACCATATCTACTTCCGTTGCACCATTTTCAATAGCATCCTTTGTTTCAAATGCTTTTACAGCAGATGTAGTCGCACCTAAAGGAAAACCGATTACTGTACAAACCTTAACATTTGTACCAGCTAATAATGCGCTAGCAGTTTTTACCCATGTAGGATTCACACAAACAGAGGCAAATTCATATTGTTTTGCTTCTTCACATAATGTATTGATTTGATTTTCTTGTGCATCCGCTTTTAATAAAGTATGATCAATCATTTTTGCTATATTTTTGCTCATTGTTTTTGCTCCTTTTCAGCAGTTATGTACGATTATTATAAAATCTTATTGCAATCGTTTACTAAAATAATGAACAATATAAGTGCCGTGTAAAAGCTACATACCGTTCACTTATATTGTTCTAATTATTCACTTTAAACAATTACTTTTTGTTGATCTACTGCATCCAGTACACGAACAAATTGGCCTTCATTTACCGGATATCCAGCCTTCGTTATTTTCACTTTAACAATTTGTCCAACCATTTCTTCATTAGCAGGGAATACTACTTTTAGATAATTATCTGTATATCCAACATATAAATTGCTGATTCTAGTATCTTTATACACTTCTTCTGGAATAACCTCAACTACTTCGCCTTCATATTGAGAAGCATACTCTTTTGCCAATTGATCTGACAATTCTATTAAACGATGAACACGTTCATTTTTAACTTCTTCGTCTATTTGATCGTCCATTCTTGCAGCAGGTGTACCTGTACGTTTGGAATAAGGAAAAACATGTAATTCTGAGAATTTATGTTCTTTAATAAAATGATAAGTCTCCAAAAACTCTTCTTCTGTTTCACCAGGAAACCCAACAATTACATCAGAAGTTATCGCTAAACCTGGCAATGCTTTTTTCAATCGAGTAATTCGTTCTGCAAAAAACTCCATTGTGTATTTTCTTCTCATTCTTTTTAAAACCGTATTTGAACCAGATTGAATTGGAATATGCAGATGATTAACAACAATATTAGATTGATCTAATACTTCTATTACTTCATCAGTAATTTGACTCGCCTCAATAGAAGAAATACGGAGTCGTTTCAAACCTTTTACTTGAGCTTCCAAATCACGAAGGAGACTTGCCAGATTATAATCTTTCATATCTTCTCCGTAGCCGCCTGTATGAATGCCAGTTAAGACAATTTCTTTATAACCAGCTTCCACTAGCTGCTGTGCTTGTCTAATTACTTCTTCTGGATTTCTTGAACGCATTAGACCTCTTGCCCATGGAATAATACAGAAAGTACAAAAATTATTACATCCCTCTTGAATTTTCAAAGAAGCTCTTGTTCTATCTGTAAAAGCAGGCACATCTAGTTCTTCATAAACACGATTTTTCATAATATTTCCAACTGCATTGATTGGTTGTCTTTCTTGTTTATATTGTTCAATATACTCCATCATTTTTACTCTATCTTGCGTACCTACCACAATATCCACACCTGGAATTGCCATAATTTCAGCAGGAGATGTTTGAGCATAACAGCCTGTTACACAAATAACAGCATCTGGATTTTTTCGAACAGCACGACGGATAACTTGTCGGCTTTTTTTGTCACCTGTATTGGTAACCGTGCATGTATTGATAACATATACATCGGAAATATTTTCATATTCGACTCGATCATATCCTTGTTGTTTAAATAATTGCCATATAGCTTCTGTTTCATAATGATTTACTTTACAGCCTAATGTGTGAAAAGCAACAGTTGGCATGATTATTCACCTCAATAATTCAAAATGATAGGAAACAGCAGATAATAAATACAAAGGTGCTGTTTCTGTTCTTAAAATTCTTGGCCCCAATCCACAAGTCTGAAACCCATTTTCTTTTAGTACTGCTACTTCTGTTTCTGTCAGTCCGCCTTCTGGACCAAATACAACCAATATCGATTGTCCTTTTTCCAAAGAAGTTAAATTTTGTGCAAGAATGGAGGATTCTCCTACTTTAGCCACTTCTTCATAGGCAATTAATTTCAAATCATAATTCTTGCCCAATTCAGCTAGTTGCTTCAGTTTCAATGGTGCAGAAACCTCTGGAACCCTTTTGCGATGGGATTGTTCTGCTGCTTCTTTTGTGATTTTATTCCAGCGGACAAGCTTTTTATCCGCTTTTTTTTCATCCCATTTCACAACGGAGCGAGTTGCAATAAAAGGAATAAACTGATATGCACCTAGTTCCGTTCCTTTTTGAATAATCCATTCCAGCTTATCCCCTTTTGGCAGTCCGCTCACAATCGTAACAAAAACCGGAAGTTCTGTATCCTCCTCCAACCATTGTATCACTTTCGCAATAATTTGGTTTTCGGTAATTTTTTCTATACAACAACAGGCTGTTTGCTGCTTGTTATTTACACAGAAAATTTCATCGCCAGATTTCATTCTCATTACTCTTGCAATATGATGATAATCATCTTCTTCTATGATAAAATTATTGTCCACATTGTCCGCAAAATATCGTTGCAATAGACTTACCTACCTTTTTCATATAAACTGGCTTTGCTAGCGAGGCGACTAATGTTTCGAGCAGCATGTAAGCTTGCCGTATATATTTTCTGAAAAAAACTACAAATTTTATTTGAACGAATTTTTTTCTATTAACTTAGTAGAGGAAGTTTTCGTACATCATTTTAAATGATGTATGAAACTCCCTCTGTTGTTAATTTATTTTTTTTGCTGTGATACTAACCCAGTCTTCCATTTGTACGGTTTCAACAATTTCTAATCCTGAATCAATAATAGCCTTTTTCACTTCTTCTTTTTTCTGTGAAATAATACCAGAAGCAATAAAGAAACCGTCCTTCTTCAGCAAACGATATACATCATCTGTAAAACGAATAATAATTTCGGCGAGAATATTGGCCACAATCACTTCTGCTTGCATATCAATGCCTTCAAGTAAATTATTTTGTTTAACCGTTGCTACTTCATGGACCTTATTTAACTTAAGGTTAATCTTTGCTGAATTTACTGCTACTTCATCCAAATCAAGTGAAAGCACGGACTTCGCACCAAGCATCGCTCCAGCAATGCTCAATACACCTGAACCTGTTCCAACATCAATAACAACATCTTCTTTATTTACTATTCTTTCCAACGCTTGGATACATAATACAGTTGTCGGATGAGTTCCTGTTCCAAATGCCATACCAGGATCCAATTCAATGATTAACTCATCGCTATTTACAGGTGTATAATCTTCCCATGTTGGCACAATCGTAAATTTTTCAGAAATTTTAACAGGATGATAGTACTTTTTCCAAGCGGTTGCCCACTCTTCTTCATTTACTTCCATGATAGAAACTTTATTCAAGCCAATATCAATATTATAAAGAATAAGATTATTTATCGATTCTTTAATTTCCTCCACTGTTTCGCCGAGAAAACTGTTAATTGGCAAATATGCTTTTACAAGTACACCTTCTTCAGGATAATCATCAGGATTTAATTGGTAGATTTCGCCGAAGCGGTATTCTCTTTCTTTAATCAATTCAAAGGGATCTTCAATAACGACCCCGCTTGCCCCAGCTTCGTGCAAAATATTAGAAATAGGTTCAATCGCTTCATTTGTTGTATGAATAGTGATTTCAGACCATTTCATTTTCTACCAACTCCTATCATTATTCACCTTTAAAGGCTCTTTTTACTTTGGAGAAAAAGCTTTCTTCTTCTTCCCCTTGTGGAGAAACTCCTGTAACTTCTGCAAATTCTTGCAACACTTGTTTTTGCTCATCTGTCAATTTCGTAGGTGTAATTAAGCGAACAATCACATGTTGATCTCCTACTCCATATCCACGAACATTTGGGATTCCTTTTGCTCTAAGACGGAATTTTGTACCTGTTTGTGTTCCTGCTGGAACCTTCAGTTTTACTTTCCCATGCAGTGTTGGAACTTCTACTTCATCTCCAAGTGCTGCTTGAACGAAGGTTATTGGCATTTCACAATAAACATCTTCTCCATCACGTTCGAAAAACTCATGTGAACGAATATGGAATACAACATATAAATCACCAGCTGGTCCGCCATTTACTCCTGGTTCTCCTTGAGCACTTACACGAAGCTGTTGACCATCATCTATACCTGCAGGAATTTTGATAGAAATTTTACTGCGTTTTTTCACCTTGCCTGCTCCACCACATGTAGAACATTTATGCTTGATTTCTTTTCCAGTTCCATTACAGTAATTACATGTTCTTCTATTTACGATTTTTCCAAATGGCGTATTTTGCTCCACATTCAATTGCCCTGTTCCACTACAGTGCTTACATGTAACTGGCTTAGTTCCCGGTTTAGCACCAGATCCTTTACAAGTTTCACATGTTTCTTCTCGTGGAATTTCAATTTCTGTATCTTTGCCAAATGCTGCTTCTTCAAAAGATAATGTCATCGTATATTGTAAATCTGCTCCCTGTCTTGGGGCATTCGGATCGCGTCTTCTTCCGCCTCCGCCTCCACCAAAGAAGCTGTTAAAAATATCTTCAAATCCACCGAAGCCGCCACCAAAATCAGCGCCGCCTCCGCCAAATCCTTGATTAGGATCTGTATGTCCAAATTGGTCATAATGTGCTCGTTTTTGGTCATCACTTAATATTTCATAAGCTTCTTTCACTTCTTTAAATTTCTCATCTGCATCTGCTTCTTTATTAATATCTGGATGATATTTTTTAGATAGCTTTCGATATGCTTTTTTTAATTCATCCTTAGAGGCTGAATTACTTACCCCAAGAACTTCATAGTAATCTCTTTTATTCATGATTACCACTCCCCGATTCTTTTCACATAAATGCTATTTTAACATTACGCTATTCTAAAGTACAATAGTTTTCCTATTTTTTAATAAAACTTCTGTTCACTGCATTCCGCAGCTGTTTTTTTGGATTATGCTGACAAAAAGAAAAGCCAAAGCCAAGATAACCTGACTTTGACTTTTCAGACTGTAAGATGTTGTTCAAAAAGTCCGGTAAAAATGACACGTCGAATTTCTTCGTTGGTTTGCTTTTCCGCTTCTCACGTATAACTTAGAGGTTCTTCCACTAAAAACGCTCACGTCCTGTGAGCAACGTGGAAGTCATCACATCCTGTGAAAGGGTGATGCTCAAAGCTAAACCGCCTCGAACTTCTCGGTCCTTTTTATCCTCTTTTTGAACACGCACTGTAAGATGTTTATTTGTCGTCTTTTACTTCTTCAAATTCAGCATCTACTACATTATCGTCTTTTCCTGAACCTTGGCCTTCTGCTCCTTGAGCTTCTTGCGCCTGTTTAGCTGCTTCTTCATAAAGCTTCATAGAAAGATTTTGCACGATTTCTTGAAGAGCATCTTTTTTCGTTTTAATCTCTTCTAATTCGCCTTTTTCAATTGCAGCTTTTAATTCATCTTTCGCTTCGTTTGCTTTCGCTACTTCGCTTTCTTCTACTTTTCCTTCAAGGTCTTTCAACGTTTTCTCTGTAGTGAAAACAAGTTGATCTGCTTCATTGCGAAGTTCTACTTCTTCTTTACGCAATTTATCAGCTTCTGCATTTTCTTCTGCTTCTCTTACCATTTTATCGATTTCATCGTCAGATAATCCAGTAGAAGATTTAATCGTAATGGTTTGTTCTTTGTTTGTACCAAGATCTTTCGCACGAACATTTACAATTCCGTTTTTATCGATATCAAAAGAAACTTCGATTTGTGGAACTCCACGTGGTGCAGGAGGAATATCCGTTAATTGGAATCTTCCTAATGTTTTATTGTCTGCAGCCATCGGGCGCTCCCCTTGAAGCACATGAATATCAACTGCAGTTTGGCTATCAGCCGCTGTTGAGAACACTTGTGATTTTGATGTTGGAATAGTTGTATTACGCTCAATTAATTTAGTAAATACACTACCCATTGTTTCGATACCTAAAGAAAGTGGTGTAACATCAAGCAATACAACATCTTTTACGTCACCAGTGATAACTCCACCTTGGATAGCAGCACCCATTGCTACTACTTCATCTGGGTTTACACCTTTATGTGGTTCTTTGCCAGTTTCTTTTTTGATTGCTTCTTGAACAGCAGGAATACGTGTAGAACCACCAACTAAAATAACTTTATCTAATTCAGAAGCACTTAAACCTGCATCTTTTAGAGCTTGGCGAGTAGGCCCCATTGTACGCTCAACTAAATCAGCTGAAATTTCTTCAAATTTAGCACGAGAAAGGGATACTTCTAAGTGAAGAGGTCCAGCTTCTCCAGCAGTGATAAATGGTAAAGAGATTTGTGTAGAAGCTACACCTGATAAATCTTTTTTCGCTTTTTCAGCTGCATCTTTTAAACGTTGTAAAGCCATTTTATCTTTACTTAAATCAATACCGTTTTCTTTTTTAAATTGCTCTACTAAATAGTCGATGATTACTTGGTCAAAATCATCTCCACCAAGACGATTGTCTCCAGCAGTTGATTTTACTTCAAACACACCGTCGCCTAATTCAAGAATAGAAACGTCAAATGTACCGCCGCCAAGGTCATAAACTAAAATTGTTTGATCCTCTTCTGTTTTATCAAGACCATAAGCAAGTGCAGCTGCTGTTGGTTCGTTAATAATACGTTCTACTTCAAGACCAGCAATTTTACCAGCATCTTTAGTTGCTTGACGTTCTGCATCATTAAAATATGCAGGAACTGTGATAACCGCTTTTGTTACTTTTTCACCTAAATATTCTTCTGCATAACCTTTTAAATATTGAAGGATAATCGCAGAAACCTCTTGTGGAGAATAGCTTTTGCCTTCCACTTCTACTTTGTAGTCTGTTCCCATATGACGTTTAATAGACATAATCGTATTTGGGTTTGTAATAGATTGACGTTTTGCTACTTCCCCAACTTGTCTTTCCCCGTTTTTAAATGCAACAACAGATGGAGCTGTACGGTTGCCTTCTGGATTTGGAATAACTTTTGGTTCTCCGCCTTCCAGCACAGCAACACATGAATTTGTTGTACCTAAATCAATACCAATAATTTTGCTCATGGAAAATTCCCTCCAATTTTTTTATATGTAGTGCTTTTACTGACTTACTTTTACCATCGCAGGGCGAATAACTCTGTCTTTTAACATATACCCTTTTTGGAACTCATCAACCACTATATTCGGTTCTGTTCCTTCCACTTCCTCCTGCATTACTGCTTGATGAAGATGTGGATCAAACTCTTTCCCAACTGACTCAATTGGTTCCACGCCTTCTTTCTTAAGAGCATCTAACAAGCCTCTGTAAACCATTTCCACTCCTGTGTACAAACTTTGGGATTGTTCTCCAGTTGCTTCCATTTTTAATGCTCTTTCGAAATTATCAATTGCTGGTAATAAATCAACTGCTAAGCTTTGTGCTCTATATGTTTGCGCCGCTTCTAAATCAAGCCTTGCTCTGCGACGGGAATTATCGAAATCAGCTTGAAGTCGAAGGTAGCGATTCTCTTCATTCTCCAATTTTGTTTCTAATTCAGCAATTTTAGCTTCTGCTGCTTTCAAGTTTTCTTCAAGATTAGTTTCTTCGTTGGAAGGAGTTTCTACTTCTCCTAATACTTCTTCCACAATCTCTTCTTGAGTATTCACTGGTTGTTCTACTTCTTCATTGTTTGTTGTCTTTTCTTCTGCCAAAATGTTCACCTCCCTTAAATGAGATTATTTTTTATACAAGTATCCTGAATAAACCATGAAAATAAATTGGTCATTCTTCATTTAACCACTATTTCCAGCACTACTATTTTTGATACAATTTAGTTAGTACTTTTGTTAAATCATGTGACAAAAATCCTAATAAACTAATAACCCTTGAGTATTCCATTCTCGTTGGCCCTAAAATAGCAATAGAACCTATTTGTTCCTCCCCCATACTGTAAGAGGCAGAAATCAAGCTGCAATTTTCCATTGCACTATTATTATTTTCTCTTCCAATTTTAATATTAATTTCAGTCGAATTGTTGCGAATTAAATCATGAATTCCTTCTTCCTTATCGATCAAATTCAACAAATTTCTGATTTTATCAATATCATGAAATTCCGGCTGACTTAAAATATTCGTTTTGCCTCCAAAAAACAATTTTTCATGGGAATCCACCTTCATTGTTTCTGACAGAGAATGGAGAAAATAATCATAATGACTAATATGCTGCTGAAGAATAGTCGCCACTTCTTTGTAAATTTTATTATGCAATTTATCGAGAGGGACACCAAGCAGTCTATCATTTAATATATTTACTATTTTTTCTATCTCACTTGCATCAACTGATCCAGGTAAATGGAACATTCTATTCTCTACATGTCCCGTATCTGTAACAATAATGGCAGTGGCTGTATGCTCATTTAAAGGAATAATCTGGATTCTTCTTAATTTATTCTCTTTCATAGCCGGCCCAAGAACTATAGTAGTATAATTGGTTAAATCAGACAATATTTTTGCTGATCTTTGCACAATTTTTTCTAATTCATAAATTTTTTCTGCAAATACAGAGTTAATGGTTACTATATCTGTTTTATGCAGTTTTTGTGGTGCTAAAAGATGATCAACATAAAAACGATATCCCTTTTCCGATGGAACTCTACCGGAAGAAGAATGTGTTTTCTCTATATACCCAAGCTCTTCCAAATCGGCCATTTCGTTTCTTATGGTCGCTGAACTGAAAGAAATCTCTGTTTTCTTCGACAAACTTCTTGAGCCAACAGGTTGTGCGGATAAAATAAAATCATCAACAATTGCTTGTAAAATTAATAATTGACGATTTGTTAACACATTCATCACCTCTGTTAGCACTCTCATTCATTGAGTGCTAATTCTATTTATAAATTATCAAATAAACGGGGATCATGTCAATAATTTGGTTCTTTTTCTCTAAGAAAAATCATTTTTTCTTTCATTATTTGCAGACATTTACAATTTTTTAAGCACTCAACTGTATTTTAACCATTTATGCTTTGGTTCCAATAAAGGATTGAAACACTTCATTTCCTAAAAAGCGTCCCCGTTCTGTCAGTTTAATGAACTTATTTTCTATTGTGATTAGCTCTCTGTTCACTAGTACTTCTATTTCATTTTTAAAAAGAATTAATGGATCTTCGTTATATTTTTCCGCAAATAAACAAATATTTACTCCGTTATTTTTTCTTAATCCTAAAAACATTTCTTCTTCCATTTTTTCCATTTTTGTTACTGGATGATTTTCGAATAAAGGAAACTCATTTTGCATTAATGGTTCGATGTATTTTTTTAAGGGTCCATGGTTAGAACGTCTATTTCCTCCAACATAGCCATGTGCTCCAGCACCAAAACCAAAATATTGTTCGTTATTCCAATAAGTTAAATTATGAATGCTTTGATATCCAGGTTTGGCAAAGTTGCTGATTTCATACTGTTGAAATCCATGTTTGCTCATTTCTTCCAGTAACAAACCATACATCGAGGCTTCCGCATCCTCTCCTGGTGTCAGCAGTTTTCCTTTTCTTTGCAAGTTATAAAAAACCGTTTTCGGCTCAATAATTAAGGAATAACCAGAAAAATGTTCAATATCCAGTGTAAATGCAGTTTCTAATGTTTGCTTAAAATCTGCTATTGTTTGGCCAGGTAAACTATAAATTAAATCGACACTAATATTAGTAAAGCCAATCTTTTTCGCTGCCTCAATCGATGTAAATACATCTTCCGCTTTATGTGTTCTGCCAATACGTTTAAGCAAGTCATTATTAAAGGATTGAACGCCAAAACTTAATCGATTAACACCGCCATTATATAATGCTTTTAGTTTGTCTTCAGAAAGGTCTCCTGGATTCGCCTCAAATGTATACTCAACCTTTTTATCCATCGTTAATTGCTCGTTTATCATTCCGCAAAGTCTTTCTAACTGAGTTGCACTTAAAGCCGTTGGTGTCCCTCCACCAACAAATATAGTCGAGAGAGGATTTTTTCCGAATTGCGAAACGGTCATCTTTATTTCCTTTTCTAAAGCATCCAAATACTCGTTTACCGGCTGACCTTTTAAAAACACTTTATTAAAGTCACAATAATGACAGATATGTTCACAAAAAGGGATATGGATATATGCTGCTTTTATCAATTCCTCACAACCTTCTTAGAAAAGTGCATGCACCATTTCTTCCACGCCAGAATGCAAATGCTCCGGCCGATAAAAAGTGTTTTTTTACTTTTTAATCGGACAGCTTATTCCACAAAAGGCGATAGGGTGCTGAAGCTAGTCACTCATCTATTTTTAAAATTTTTATTACTCTCATCTATAATAAATTATATTCATGAATACATTTTCTATCCAAAAAAACAACGGAGGGGCAAAACAAGAAAAGAGGTTAGCAGCTTATTAGCAACCTAACCCCATTATTTATGTTATTTTTTCGTATTGTTGTCATCCATTTTTAAAACAGCCATGAACGCTTCTTGCGGTACCTCAACAGATCCTACTTGTTTCATTCGCTTTTTACCTTCTTTTTGCTTTTCTAACAATTTACGTTTACGTGATATATCTCCGCCATAACATTTAGCAAGTACGTTTTTACGCATCGCCTTAATTGTTGAACGTGCAACAATTTTTTGGCCGACTGCTGCTTGTATTGGCACCTCAAAGTGTTGGCGTGGAATTAATTCTTTTAATTTTTCCACAATAATTTTCCCACGTTCATAAGCAAAATCTTTATGCACAATAAAGCTCAGTGCATCCACTTGTTCACTATTTAATAAGATATCCATTTTCACAAGTGTAGATGGTTGATAGCCAATTAATTCATAATCAAAAGAAGCGTAACCTCTTGTATTTGATTTTAACTGATCGAAGAAGTCATATACAATTTCAGCTAATGGAATTTCGTACACTATTTTCACGCGAGTTTCGTCCATATACTGCATATCAATAAACACACCGCGTTTTAGTTGGCATAATTCCATGATAGCACCAACATATTCATTTGGAGCCATCATTGTCGCTTTGACATATGGTTCCTCTACTCGATCGATTTTTTGTGGATCTGGCATCGCTGATGGGTTGTCAACGTTCAATTCAGAACCATCTGTCAAAATAACATGATAAATAACACTTGGTGCTGTAGTAATTAAATCAATTTTAAATTCACGTTCAATCCGTTCTTGAATGATTTCCATGTGCAGAAGTCCTAAGAACCCACAACGGAAACCAAAACCTAATGCCTGAGATGTTTCTGGCTCAAATTGAAGAGCAGAGTCATTTAATTCTAATTTTTCCAGTGCTTCACGCAAATCATTAAACTTAGCACTGTCAATTGGATATAATCCGCAATATACCATTGGATTTAATTTTCTATAGCCTGGCAATGCTTCTGTTGCACCATTTTTTGCACTTGTAATTGTATCCCCAACACGGGTATCTCCTACATTTTTAATAGCTGCAGTCAAAAACCCAACGTCTCCAACAGAAAGTTGATCCATAATAACTGGTTTTGGATTATATACTCCTACTTCAATTACTTCAAATTCTTTTCCTGTTGCCATCATTTTAATTTTATCACCAGGTTTTACAGTACCTTCAACCACACGAATGTATGTAACAACCCCTCTATATGCATCATATAAGCTGTCAAATATAAGTGCTTTTAATGGACCCTCTGGATCTCCCTCTGGTGCTGGCACCTTTTCCACAATCTGCTCTAGAATTTCTTCAATCCCGATTCCAGCTTTTGCAGAAGCCAATACTGCATCTTGGGCATCCAAACCTATTACCTCTTCAATTTCATTTCGTACTCGTTCAGGATCAGCACTTGGTAAATCAATTTTGTTAATAACAGGCATAATTTCCAAATCATTGTCAATGGCTAAATAAACATTCGCCAAGGTCTGTGCTTCAATTCCCTGTGCAGCATCCACTACCAATACTGCTCCTTCGCATGCTGCTAAACTACGAGATACCTCGTATGTAAAATCGACATGTCCAGGAGTATCAATTAAATGAAATGTATAAATTTCTCCGTCTTTTGCCAAGTATTTTAATTGAACTGAATTTAATTTGATCGTAATTCCACGTTCTCTTTCTAAATCCATAGAATCAAGAAGCTGATTTTTCATTTCACGTGAAGTGAGTGCATTCGTTTTTTCTAAGATTCTATCAGCTAATGTTGATTTTCCATGATCTATATGAGCAATAATCGAAAAATTACGTATTTTTGATTGTCTTTTTAGCATTTCTTCTCTGTTCATTTTGTTCACTCCCACAATAATCGCACATGTACACTATTTTTGATTATAGCAGTGTGATTAACAAGATTCAATCAAAACTAGATAGGAAAAAACAAATCCAACTTTTTATGATTGTTTATAAAGAGATAACCTCTATATTTATTCATCCTGCTAAAAACCTGCAGCAGCATCTATTTTAACAGAAAAACTATTTTTATTTACTCAAACTTCATACCATCAAATTCGTTTGTAAGTCTTGATAGTACTCGGTTTAGAACAATAAAATGGGAGGCTTGTTTTTTATTGTGGAGGTTGCTTTCCGCGGGGCTAAGCTTGAGCCCCCTCGGCGTTGCCGAGGCCACTGAAAAAGTCCTTTTTTTTACTTAGGAAGTCGAAAGTTCATTCTAA
>JBDNRM010000032.1:0-27125 GCA_047718615.1 Bacillus sp. (in: firmicutes)
TATCTAGTAGTGGAGAGTGGGAGACTTGACAGTTTCGTTCATATCAGGAGGCTCGCCGCCCGCCCCATGGAAAGCGAAGTGTATGCCGGCTACGGACTAATTGAGAGAGCCAAACCCTATTTTCAGGGTAGCCTAAAGAGGTGATAAAATGAAATTCCATTATCCAAATGGAAAAAAATATAACGCAGTTGCTAAATTAACAAATAGCACATCGATAAAAAAACATAGCTATAGCAATAGAGGCATGACATTAGAAGAAGATATTAATGTTACCAATCAATACTATTTAGCAGAGGGAAAGGCAGTTATTCATAAAAAACCTACCCCTGTTCAAATAGTTCAAGTCGATTACCCGAAAAGAAGCGCAGCAGTTATAAAAGAAGCATATTTTAAACAGGCATCTACTACCGATTATAATGGCGTGTACCATGGAAAATATATTGATTTTGAAGCAAAAGAAACGAAAGCTTCCACTTCTTTCCCATTAAATAATTTTCATGAACACCAAATTAGCCATATGAAGTTAGTGGAAAAACAAATGGGTATTTGTTTTGTTATTATACGATTTTCATCAACCGATGAAATCTTCTTCTTAGAATCAGAAAAACTATTTATGTTCTGGGATAGAATGATACAAGGAGGAAGAAAATCGATAACAAAAGAGGAACTGATACGATATGGTCATCCCATATCACTTGGTTTTCAGCCGAGAATTGACTATATTAAAGTTATAGATTATCTTTATAACTTCAAGTAATGCCCCTTTTGATTGTTTCGCATACAAGAAAGGTAGGAAAATAAACATGGCAGAAAAATACGAAACGCGAGAAGAGCGCCGTAAAAGGCTCCAATCAGCGAATGATAAACCAAAAACAAAAAAATCAACGAAGCCAAAAACAAAAAAAAGCGGAAAACAAATTTTCAAAAGAATTTTTCTAACGCTTATTGCTTTAGGTATTCTAGGTATGATAGGTGGAGCAATTACATTTGCAGTAATGGTGAAGGATGCCCCTAAACTAGATGAAAAAACGTTAAAAGACTCTATTTCCTCAACATTTTACGATGCAAAAGGAGACGAAATTACAAAGGTCGGGGCAGTTAACAGGGATTATGTCAATTATGAAGACATACCGGATCTAGTTAAAAATGCTTTTATCGCAACCGAAGATTCACGTTTTTTTAAGCATCATGGCATTGATCCCATCCGTTTAGGCGGAGCCGTTGTTGCCAATGTGAAAGATGGTTTTGGAGCAGAAGGTGCAAGTACAATTACACAACAGGTGGTTAAGAACTTTTTCTTTAATCAGCCACAAAAAACGCTGTCCCGTAAAGCACAGGAAGCATGGCTTGCGATTCAATTAGAAAGAAAATATTCAAAAGAAGAAATCTTTGAAATGTATGTCAATAAAATTTTTATGTCTGAAAATATGAGCGGTGTTAAAACAGCTGCTGATAAATATTTCGGAAAAACGCTTGACGAATTAACATTGCCGGAAGCGGCAATGCTTGCAGGCATGCCACAGGCGCCAAATGCTTATAACCCATTTAATAATCCAGATCGAGCAGAAAAACGCCGTAATATCGTTTTATCACTTATGCATCAACATGGGTATATTTCAAAAGCAGAAATGGAAAAAGCACAAAAAGTATCTATCGAGGACCTTCTTGTAAAAAAAGAAGATCGACAAAGCGCTGACCTTCCTTATGATTCTTTTATTAAGGAAGCAATTGCTGAAATAGAAGAAAAATACCCTGAAATCAACGTATATACTGATGGCTTATCCATTCAAACAACATTAGATCAAGATGCACAGAAATATGTCGACAAAATTATGTATGAAAATAAAATCGTTCCATTTCCTGATGAAAAATTCCAAGCTGGGATTACCCTGTTGGATACAAAAACAGGCGGAATTATCGCAATGGGCGGCGACCGTGACCCAGACGTTAAATTTGGGTTCAACTATGCAACAGAACAAAAACGCCAGCCAGGATCTACTATTAAGCCAGTTCTAGATTATGGACCGGCAATAGAATATTTAAAATGGGGAACCTATCATACGTTACAGGATAGTCCAACAACATATTCTAATGGTACGCCAATTAAAAACTGGAATGGCAAATATTTAGGATCTATGTCGATGCGGAGTGCATTGGCTCAATCAAGAAATATTCCTGCTTTAGAAGCATTTAAAGCAGTTGGTAAAGATAAAGCAAAGGATTTCGCTGTAAATCTTGGTATTCCTTTAGATGATATTGAAGAAGCTTATTCTATTGGTGGATTAAAAAATGGAATTTCTACTAAGGAACTTGCTGGAGCTTATAGTGCTTTCGGTAATGAAGGGGTATATAATGCACCACACGCGGTTACTTCATTTACGTTAAAAGATGGCACAAAAATAAACATGGAGCCAGAATCTAAAGTAGTTATGCAGGATTACACAGCCTTTATGGTTTCCGATATGCTAAAAGACGTAGTCAGCTCTTCGATAGGTACTGGTACTTATGCAAACGTCCCTGGACTGCCTCTTGCAGGTAAATCAGGAACAACCAACTATACCGACAAAGAATTGGCAGATTATAATATTCCAACAAGTTCAGCTGTTCCAGATGCCTGGTTTGCAGGCTACACAACTAAATACACAATGGCTGTCTGGACCGGGTATCAAACACGAAAAAACTATGTTGACCCAGGAATGGATCAGAAAATTGCACAGCTAATTTTTAAAAACGTGATGCAGCATGTTTCTCAAGGCAAAAACACTGCTGATTTTACAAAACCGAGCAGTGTTGAAACGGTTAATATTGAAAAAGGCACCTATCCTGCTAAATTAGCGAGCTCTTATACACCAAGCAATCAAATTCTGACAGAGTATGCTGTTAAAGGAAATATATTAAATCAAGTTTCTGAGAAGTACAATAAACCAGATGCACCTGCAAATATTGCTGCTGGTTATAATAAAGACAATGATGAAATTGAATTATCTTGGAAATACAACAATACAGATGATATAAAATTTGCTGTTACTGTAAGTGTCAATGGTGGCGCTGAGGAACAGCTTACGGAAACAAAAGATACCAGTATTAAAATAGCAAAACCAGAACCTGGAAGCAGCTATACCTTTACGGTTAAGGCAATAAAAGGTGATCAGTCAAGTGACCCTGCCTCAGCAAATGTACAAATACCTCAACAGGAAATAGAAGAACAGCCAGCTGAGGATGAAAACGAAACCGTTGATGACGACAACAAAAAGCCGGATCCTAACAATCCAGCTGACAATGATGATTCTGAAAACACGGGTAATCAAGATGGTTCTAATAACGGCAATGAAAACAATAATGGAAATAATAACGGCAATAACAACGGCGGTGATACCGGAAATAACAATAACAACAATAACAATACCAACACAGACAACAATCAAAATAACAACACGGACAACAATCAAAATAACAATAATAATCCAAACACTGGAAACGACAATGGTGATAACACACCAGCAAATAATACAAACAGCGATGATCCTGGAGATTAAAGCAAAAGAAAAAGCTGACTTATTCGTCAGCTTTTTCTTTTGCTCATTTTTACAGCAAATTGCTTTTGCAATTCCTTAAATAACTCATCTAATTGTTTAAAAGAATGATAACCAGTTAACCTTGAAACAATGAACGCCATTCTTTCTTCCACATTAATTGGCTTAATTTTTATTTCTTTGCTAATGATTCCAGCTTCAAAAGAAACAGGAAGCTCGTTTGTCCAATACAAAGATTCCAGAAAATACGCTATGCCTTTTTTCATGATTTGCTGTGTTTCCTTTTTATTTTGTTCTGTGATGCTCCGTTGAATATCTAATTTCAACTGCTGCCACTCAGCCATAATCTTTTCCACACAAATTTTCACATTTTGCTGTGCCCATGGCTGAAATAGTTGAATTCCCTGAAAAAAAGCAGCCTCATGAATGAATGGATTACTAGGCTGAAAAGTATCTAGATAGGCCATTTCCTTCATCACATATTCAGTTGGCTCTAACATTTTATTATGCAATTGTGGAGGAATCTTTAATATAAACTCTTTTTCCATTACACCACACCTATTTTCCTCATTCTTTTTTTCCCTTCTCTGCATAAAGTCAACAATGGACATTCTGTGCATTGAGGGTTTTGAGCCTTACAATGATAGCGCCCAAAAAATATTAAACGATGATGGGTTACAGACCATTCATCCATCGGGATTTTTTTCATTAATGTTTTTTCTACTTCTAAAACGGAATCTTTCCAGCGGCAAAATCCTAATCGTTTGCTTACCCTTTCTACATGAGTATCCACTGCAATTGCTGGAAAATCAAAAGCTACCGAAACAACCACATTTGCCGTTTTTCTGCCAACACCTGGCAAGTTTATTAACTCATCACGATCAGATGGTATCTTTCCATTATACTTTTCTATCACCATTTGCGATAATTTTTGAATGTTTTTGGCTTTATTGCGAAAAAGCCCAATGGATCGTATATCTTGCTGCAATTCTTCTAATGACACACTTAAATAATCTTCCGGTGTTTGGTATTTTTGAAATAAGTTCTTTGTTACTTTATTTACAAGTGCATCCGTACATTGCGCCGATAGACTAACAGCAATAACTAATTCAAATGGATTAGAATGCACTAACTCACAATGAGCCTCCGGAAACATCTCTCCCATTTTATCTAAACAAAATCTAATTTCATCTTTTTTCAACATAATTTCTCACCATATTAATTTCCTTATTGTTTTTTGAAAAGTACGATTTATGCCCCTAAAACTAGTAAACCCATATATCTCAATATCCCATCCTTTTTCATTTGGACTATTAAAAAATACTGTTGCTTTAAGTACCACAAGCAATAAAGCTTCAAAATATTCAAATTCGACCACACCCATAAAAAGCGAAGTGTATTCCGGCTGCGGACTATTTGAGAGAACCAAAGCCACATTTCAGGGAAAACCCATGCAATAAATTTTGCACTATGGCGCATGAAAAGAAACAGCTTTCTACCTTGTTTTTATGACCTAAGTTTGAAGCACAGAGCAGGTGGAATACACGTAGACTCCCGTGGGAATGCGAGAAAGACGAGACCCCACAGGAAAGCGAAGTGTATTCCACCTGCGGACTATATAAGAGAACCAAAGCCTCTTTTTAGGATAGCCTAAACATACAAAAATAGAGAATCCAGTAGGATCCTCTAAAAATATCACAAGATTACTAACGAATCCACATTTAAGGCTATAGGCATAGGTAAGCCTTTGAGGTTATCTCTAGCTTTTCCCCGCCTTCACACCGTACGTGACCCTTTCGGCGTCATACGGCGTTCCATCTTAATTGATTTAAATAATTTCAGTTAGATTACATTTCAATCGGTATTGGTTTATTTTTGTGAGTTGTTTAGAGCTAGGCTTAATTAGTTTAAGGTACCTATCAATTGTTTCTGAGTTAGTTGCGTGTATCAAAATGTGTACGAATTTATGAACAACCCTTAAGTTGTTAAATGAATCATCACCGCCCAAGGATTTGGGTAAAAAGTGGTGACAATGAACTTCGCTTGCACTGAGAAACTCATTTGTTATTTCACATTTTCCATCCTTCATTGAATATCTTGATATTCTGTTGTCTAAATACTCAGTGGTATTGGATTCATCAAACGTATTTAATAACTTCTGAATTCCAAATTTAACGTGATTCTTAAGTTTTTTATGAATAAACGTCCTACCTTTTTCCGTATATGGACTAATTAACTGGTTAAAGTTAATAGGGATTGTTGTATCTATATCAGCAATTGGATACAGATATACCCCAGCCACTTTCCATGTTTTAAATTCATTCTTATAAAGTTTCTTATAAGATGGCGGTGGATTTTCTGGCATTCCATAACTTCCATTGGTTTTAAGCCTATTCATCATTGTTGTCCTTAAATCATATCCAATTCTTGCAAAGTCTATATAAATATGAGAGCCTATTTTAAAATAGTTATGCAAACCTAAAACGAACGAGTTATATCGCATGGCATTCTTCGTATTTGGTTCATTACTTAGTTTACGAATTAACTGTCTGGCGCTTTTCTTAATATTATCCATTTTCTTCTTATTCATTTTCGAAGAAGCAAGATGTTTTTTCTTCTTTGGAAAAGAGCCTATAGTGAACCCTAGAAATTGCGATTTATTCTTTTTAAGGTTAACAATTTTTGATTTATCAGGTGAAATATCCAACTTAAGTCGATATTTTAAATATTGTTTAACTGCGTGGAACCACTTATTAGCGTTTTTATAGCTGTTAGTCAATATTTTAAAGTCATCGGCATATCTAATGATAAATCCTATTTTTAACTTGGTCTTCTTCTGTGCTACATAGCGATCAAAAGCATATTTATATTTAAATTTTGTGTCGAATTGTTCCCATTGATTTGCTACCCATTGGTCTAAGTCATTTAATACTACATTCGATAATAGGGGAGATAAAATACCACCCTGTGCTGTGCCTTTGGTTGGTATACCTATTCCTTTAATCGGTGCTTTAAGCATTTTAGAGATGATTTTCAGAACTATCCTGTCTCTGATACCAATATTCCATAGTTGTTTTAAAAGCAACGTATGATTGACATTGTCAAAGAAGCCTTCAATGTCTATATCCACTGCGTAATGTACTTGTGAGTGATTAATAAGATAGGTGCATCTCGCTACAGCGTGATGTGTACTTCTTTGAGGTCTAAAACCGTAGCTGTGTTTGAAGAATTTGGATTCACATATCGGTTCTATGACTTGCTTAATCATTTGTTGAATGATTCGGTCAATCATACTTGGAATACCTAATGGTCTCATTTTCCCATTTGGCTTTAGTATCATTACTCTTTTAACTGCTTTTGGCTTGTAGTTATCCAATGCTTTTCTAATGGTACTGACAAATACATCTTTATTCATCTGTTTAAATTCGTCAATGGTATGAAAGTCAACTCCTGCTGTTTTTGAACCTTTGTTACTTTTTATCGTTCTATATGCAAGCAGGATATTTTCTTCCGATATGATTAGCTCATACAGTTTGTTGAATGTTTGACCTTCTTTACTTCCTTGATAGAGAGAGTCAAACTTCTCTTGCAACCCATAATATTCCCAATATCTTAGATTTGCGTTCAATTATGGAACACCTCCATTTGAAGTGCCTTCCCCACATTCATACCAGACCCTTTGAACTACATCTATTCTGAAATAATTAATTCCATTAAGACTAAGGACCATCCCTCCACCACTTATTATCATGGGTTCTTCGGTACTATGTCCTCACTTTCACAAAGACTAAGCAATTTCGTTTCGAATTGAAACTTATATGCACTTCCCCAAAGGTAATTGTTTAAATAGGAATTCTTTGCTTACCACGTTCCGATATAACTAGCTATCATATATAACCTTAGATGCTTGCTATGAGCCAGTGGACACTATGATGTCATTGTTCATCATCCCGATTTTCTTAGGCTAGATTCATACTTATCGGTGTTCCACGTTACAGATGTAACCCTATCCCTTTCGGAAATAGTCAATTTATTGACCCGTACATTCGCAAGTTCGTCAGTCGTTGTTCACACACGACATTCTCATCATAGTCATCTTTTGCAGCCCCCCGGCCTATCTCTAACCATGTCGTAGGATTTAGGTTCGATTCAGCCGACTTCACCAAGCTTCATACAATCACACATTACCTTGTGAGATTGCATGTTGGAGTATTAGAGTGGATGTTTCAGACTCAACGTGAAGGTCATCATTCCATCCATCGTTATATCAGTTATTGCTACGAAAAGTTCGTAACCCAGACTACTTCGTACATATTGTACTTCTAGTCTAACGTGTCGTCACCAAGCCAATTATAAAAAGGCACAGACTTGCTTGTTGAAGGCTGTTCATTTGATTTACCGCTCGACTGATTTTGTCTGAATTTTTTTCCATAGCTTTTAGCCTGCTGAATCGTTTTCACACCATTTTTCTTCCATTCAAACAAAATACGATCAATATAACGAAAATTTAGTTTTCCAGAAATAACCGCTTCTCTCAAAGCCGCTTTAATAATAACAGCCTCATGTTGATCATCATCCAACCACATACCTAATGTCTCAATTTCAAAAGGAGATAACGGTCTGCCAAATTCCTTCTCAAAACAAGTATATAGATCGCTTTCTTCATTTTTTGTCTGCTGTGCTTCTTCTTTTTTATTTAATAATAAATATAAATCAATTAGCTTATTCCATAAAGGCTCTAATGTGTAATGCTCAAAACGAATGCCCTTTTCATTGTTACCATCTATAATTTCAAGAAATCCTCTTTTGATAAGATTACTTAACATCTCATGACATTCAATTGCATCTATCGTCATAAAAGAAGCAAGTTCCGTAGGCGTCGGAAAATCGTTTCCTTTTTCTACAAAAGAAAAAATATGCAAAAGCAATACTAATTCCTTTTCGTTCAATTTAAGTATTTTATAATGTGCTAAAAGTGTAGTAGGTATACTGATGTTTCCCTCTTGCAGCCACTTTAGCATAATCGTTTTATTCATACAGACACCTCTAATACAGTATAACATGTTGTCCTAATGCTTGTAATATGCAATTATAAGCAATTGTCGGAACACCCAATAACATAAACAAGGGAAAGTCCACTTCTAGTTATCTTGATAGATAGACTAGAAATAACATTTCCCTTTTATTATCATTATTTATAACTAGTTTGTACGATTACTTTTTATGGATATAAACGGTTTAATAATCTTGGGAATGGAATGGTTTCACGAACATGCTCTACTCCACTAATCCAAGCAACCGTTCTTTCTAAACCAAGTCCAAATCCAGAATGTGGAACAGAACCGTATTTTCTTAACTCTAGATACCATTTGTATGTCTCTGGGTCAAGCTTATGTTCATCTAAACGCTTGTTTAACAAATCCATATCATGAATACGCTCGGAACCACCGATAATTTCTCCATAGCCCTCTGGTGCAATTAAGTCTGCACATAAAACAACCTCTTCCCTATTCGGATCTGGTTGCATATAAAATGGCTTAATCTTTGTTGGATAATGAGTAATGAATACAGGTTTATCAAAACTTTCGGCAATAGCCGTTTCATGTGGTGCGCCAAAGTCGTCTCCCCATGTTATATCATTAAATCCTTGCTCATGTAAAAATGTAATAGCATCATCATAACTAATTCTTGGGAATGGTGCTTTTATATTTTCCAGCTTCGAAAGATCTCTGCCTAGTGTATTTAATTCCAATTTACAATTCTTCAATACAGATTGAGCAATATAGCTTACATATTGTTCCTGTACGACTAAATTGTCTTCAAATTCATAAAAGGCCATTTCTGGTTCAATCATCCAAAATTCAATTAAATGACGACGTGTTTTCGATTTTTCTGCACGAAATGTTGGACCAAAAGAAAATACTTTTCCAAGTGCCATTGCAGCAGCTTCCATATAAAGTTGACCACTTTGAGAAAGATAAGCATCTTCATCAAAATATTTTGTTGCAAATAGTTCTGACGTCCCTTCCGGCGCACTTCCAGTAAGAATAGGAGGATCTACCTTAGCAAAACCATTTTCATTGAAAAATTCATATGTTGCTCGAATAATTTCATTTCTAATTTTCATGACAGCGTGTTGACGCTTAGAACGCAACCATAAATGACGATTGTCCATTAAAAACTCTGTACCATGTTCTTTTGGTGTAATTGGGTAATCCACAGATCCATGAATTACTTCTACCGTTTTCACAAGCAGCTCATAACCAAATGGAGATCGTTCATCCTTTTGAACAACACCTGTTACATATACAGAAGATTCTTGTGTCACTGTTTTAGCAGTTTGAAAGATTTCTTCCCCTACTTCACTTTTTACAACGACTCCTTGTACAAAACCTGTACCATCACGAAGCTGTAGAAAAGCAATTTTTCCGCTTGAACGTTTATTTGCAATCCAAGCACCAATCTTTACTTCTTTATCAACATTTTTCGGTAATTCAGCTATAGTTGATTTAATCACAATATACTCCTCCAAAACCAATAAAATCTAATATGTAAACAGAAAAGCGGAAGCGTCTTGTTCAGCCCCGAAGAAAAATGTTCTCCAGACTCAAAAAGTGTTTTTTACTTTTAGAGGCTGGAGGTTATCTTTCACAGGGGCTAGGCGCTGGAGCTAGACAACAGAAAAGCGGAAGCGTCTTGTTCAGCTCTGAAGAAAAATGTTCACATGCCTCAAAAAGTGCTTTTTACTTTTAGAGGCATGGGGTTATTTTTCTTCAGAGCTAGGCGCTGCAGCTAGACAATAAGAAAAGCGGAAGCGTCTTGTTCAGCCCCGAAGAAAAATGTTCTCCTGACTCAAAAAGTGTTTTTACTTTTAGAGGCTGGAGGTTATCTTTCACAGGGGCTAGGCGCTACAGCTAGACAACAGAAAAGCGGAAGCGTCTTGTTTATCGCCGACAGTCTTCAATCTGCCAAGAACTTCTCCTCATTTTTGTAAAAACAAACTTTTGGAAAACAGCATTTATAATAAGACCTCGCTTTAAATACTTTCCTATCAAAATATTATACCCTTCTTTACGGACACAATCAACAGAAGAGGATATACCAATAGTTAATAACTTTTGGCATATCCTCTTGTAATAACAGCTATTTTTTATAACTAAATCACGTTTTCATTCAATTGTACTTTTCGTATAGTTTTTTCTATCTTTTACTTTTGTACAATATTTATTTTACGAGCTTTTTTTCTACAAATTGATGAATTCGTTCCACTGCATTTTCTAAATTTTCCAATGAAGTTGCATAAGATATACGAAGATAATCATCTTCACCAAATCCTGAACCAGGAATTACTGCCACTAATGCTTCCTCTAATAAAGCAGCAGCAAATTCATCTACATTTTTATATCCAGTCCGTTCTGCCGCTTTTTTCGCATTAGGGAACAAATAAAAGGCACCTTTAGGCTTTAAACATGATATCCCTGGTATCTCCGTTAGTTTTTGATGGATAATATCCAGTCTTTGCTGAAATGCCTGATTCATTTCTGCTAAAGCGTCCTGTGGCCCGCTGTACGCTTCTATTGCACCATACTGTGACGGCGTTGTAGGGTTGGATGTGCTATGGCTAGCCAAGTTTGTCATAGCTGTAATAATTTCTTTATTTCCAGCAGCATAGCCAATTCTCCAGCCTGTCATAGAGTGAGATTTTGATACCCCATTAATAACAATAGTAGCTTCTTTTAATTGAGGAGATAAAGTAGCAATCGATACATGCAATGCATCTCCATATACTAGTTTTTCGTATATTTCATCTGAAATAATAAGAATATTATGTGCTAAACAAACCTCACCAATTGCTTTTAATTCTTCTTCTGTATAGATCATGCCTGTCGGGTTGCTTGGTGAATTAATAATAACTGCTTTTGTTTTATTTGTAATGGCTCCCTGTAATTGCTCAGGAGTAATTTTAAATTCATTTTCTTCAAGACCTTTCACATATACAGGAACCCCATCAGCAAGCTTTACTTGTTCTGGGTAGCTTACCCAATACGGAGTAGGAATAATTACTTCATCGCCTTCATCCAATAACACTTGAAACAAAGTGTACAAGCCATGTTTTGCACCATTTGTAACGATGATTTGTGACAGTTCATAATCTAAATCTTGATCTTTTTGAAATTTCTTTACAATTGCTTCTTTTAATGCTGGTAATCCAGCAGATGGCGTATATTTTGTATGACCTTCATTCATGCTTTTTATCGATGCATCAATAATATTTTGTGGTGTATTAAAGTCCGGTTCACCAGCACCTAAACCAATTACATCATATCCTTCTGCTTTTAATGATTTAGCTTTTGCTGTGATAGCTAGCGTTGTAGATGGTGTTAATGCATTCACTCTTTGTGCCAATTGACTATTCATTTGTCTCTCCTCCAACTAAAAACCTTTGAATTATATATTTTCTATATTTAAAAGTAGTTCACCTGTTTCAAAATCCAAATAATAATAATTAGTTAAATTATTATCAGAGTGTGTATTAATTTCCCAAGCAGGAATTCCTTTAATCATGCTTAAGCGAACAGTATTTATTTTTGATGGTGATCTCTTTTCTAATAATGTATTAATGGCCTCTTTTTTTGTCATTCCGTCTTTTTTGTTTTTAACCGTAACGGTATGTTTTTTCTCTTCAATCCATACAATAATATTTTCGTTCTTGTTATTCGTGCCTTCTACTATGTAATAAGTGTTTTTATCTGTTCCATGGACAAGAGAAAACTTATCAACATTTTTTAATTCAGCTTCTTTTTCAGCTATCGTTTCTGCTTTAGCGCTTGCTGCTTTTACTGGTTTTACTGCGTTTAAATAAATATTCACTGTAAATCCGATTATAATAAAGCAAACAATGACAATAATCCAAATCCATTTTTTCATTTTAATCATCACTTCTTTTTATTCAATATATAGGCATTTTTGTTACTTATTAAGTTATAGAGGTTGTTCAAAAAGTCCGGTAAAAATGACACGTCAAATTTCTTCGTTGGATTCACTTTTCCGCTTCTCACGTATCAATACCATACGCTGCGATGCTCAAAGTGAATCCGCCTTGAACTTCTTGGTCCTTTTTATCCTCCTTTTTGAACACGCACTTATACGAGAAAAAGCCTTGAAAAAATCTCGTATTAAAAAATTCTATTGTTGTCCCTGCTTATCAGTTATTATAACAGAACAGAACCATTTTCCCATTGAAAATATTCAAAACAATTAAATTTTTAACACTTCTATCTAGTCATATTTCGTTCCTTATCAAGAAATCCATTTTTTAATAAATTCCACCATTTCTTCCAGTTTAGTTACTTTTACAGGCACAGTAGGAATAGATTGCAGAAATGTATTTCCATAAGAAGTCGTGATGATTCTTCGATCAAAAACTACAATAAAGCCTTTATCTTCTTCTGTCCGAATTAATCGTCCAAATCCCTGCTTAAATCGTAATACTGCCTCTGGTAAACTGTTTTCTAAAAATGGATTGCCGCCATTCCTTTTAATTTGTTCATTTTTCGCTTCCGTAAGCGGTTCATCTGGTGAAGAAAACGGCAAACGAACAATGATTAAACAAGTTAAGTCCTCGCCAGGAATATCAATGCCTTCCCAAAAACTATTTGTTCCTAAAAGGATCGCTTTATCATATCGTTGAAAATTCCTTGTTAATCGCATTCTGCTTCCAGTAGTTATCCCCTGCGCCAATATCGCATAATCTTCTAAACAACCACTTTCTTTCATTAAATCATATGTTTTTCGCAGCATATCATAGGCAGTAAAAAGAATGAGCATTCTTCCGTTTGTTGCTTCAGCAATTCGAATAATATGTTCTGTTACTGACACTATGTAGTCTTCCATTGGAACCGTATTAATTTCCGGCACTCCTTCTGGAATCAACAGCCTCACTTGTTTATCATATTGAAATGGAGAAGGAATTTGTTCTTCCTTATGTTTGCTTTTTTCCAACCCAAGTGATTCTACATAATAATGAAAAGAATTATTTATCGTCATTGTAGCTGAGGTGAAAATAATACTGTTTTTTTGTGAAAAAAAATCTGCTCGCAGTTTATCTGCAACTGAATAAGGCTGAGCATACAAAACCGCATTGTTAGGGTATGTTCTTAAATCTGCTTCAAGCCAGGAAATATTGTCTTCTTCTCGCATAAAAATACTGCGGAGAGACATCGTATAGTCTTCCCATTCCTTTTGGATTGCGATAATTCTTTCAACCAATACCACTTGTTTAGAAGAGAGAATATCATGCTTTTTTTTCAGTTCATTGATTTTTTCTGTGATTGCTCCATTACAATCCTTAAAGAGAAATATTAATCTTTCAGCAACGCTTTTTAGTTGATTCCATTCTTTTGAACCATCATTTTTTAATCGAAAACTCGTTTTTGTACTGGCCATTTTCCGCCCATGTTTTTTCGCATAACGTAAAAGTGTTCGAAAAAATTCTTCTAATTCTACTGATATATCTTGAAATAGCTGATTAAAAAGATGCTTATTTTTTTTATTTTCGCCTTCTAAAAATGATTCTAGTTGATAAAGATATTGTTTTTGTTCATATGTACCAATAGCATTTACGCTAAGTTTAACCGCAACATAAGGAAACTTATATCCAAAATGTTTGATTGCTGCCTTTTCAAAATGATGTCCTTCATCAATAATTGCATATTCGTAGGAAGGAAGGAACTTTTGAGAAGAGGTAATATCCTTTAAAAGAAGAGCATGATTCGTAATAATTAAATTTGCTTTCTGTGCAGCATTTCTCGTTCTTCTATAAAAGTCTTTCGGTGCCCATGCTTTTGAAATAGCTAAAGAGAAATTCCCATCATTTTTTACTCTATCCCAATAATGAATACCACCACTTGAAAGATTTAATTCATCTTTATCACCTGTTGACGTTTCTGTTAACCAAATAAGAATTTGCATTTTTGTTAATACGGTATCATAGTTATCTTCTTGATCATAAAGAGATACTTCGAATTTATCTAAGCTTATATAATGATTTCTTCCTTTTAAAATCGTATAAGAGACAGAAAAAGGCATAATTGTTTCTAGAAGCGGCAAATCTTTTTGCGTTAATTGTTCTTGCAATTGAGTTGTATACGTACTTATAATCAATTGTTTATGATGATTTACCGAATAATAAGCAGAAGCGATTAGATAGGCTAATGATTTACCAACTCCAGTTCCTGCTTCCATTAAACTATGCTGATTCTGTTCAAATGCATGATAAATTGTATCCATCATTTTTATTTGTCCTTGTCTTTTTCTATAAAAAGGAAGAACTTTGGCCATTATCTCATCCATTCGCTCCGCTGAAAAAGGTACAGGTTTACTAGTGGACATTCGTTGTACCTGGTCATTTTTTTGGATTTTTAAAGCTAATCCACGATATATTTCCATATTATCTGGTATGTATTCAACTTTCGTTTGTTTCTTATCTATGATACCTTCTAGCAATAAGTCAGCATCACTTTTTAATGAGCCACTTAATTTTTTTAATTGTTTAATTGTTTGAAGAGGCAAGTTTGTTATTTTCTTTAATAAAATTAGCAGTAATTCTGCTGTTACATATGCATCGCTATCTGCCTGATGTGGTCTTGTATGGTCAATTCCCTCTTGAAGGGCTAGATCTGTTAATTTATAACTATCAGCAGTTGGAAATAAAATTCGGGCGAGTTCCACTGTATCTAATACAGGACCATAAAAAGCTTGATATCCAGCCTGTTCTAATTCTTCTGATAAAAAGGATAAATCAAATAATACATTATGTGCCACAAAATAAGCATCTTTTAATAACAGTATGATTTTGTCTGCTATTTCTTCAAATAATGGAGCCGTTTCAACCATTTCATCATTTATACCAGTTAGCTCTTCTATAAATGGAGATATAGGCTGCAAAGGATTTACCAATGATGAAAATTCTTCCACTATCTTTCCGTTTTCCACAACAACAGCAGCAAATTGAATAATTCTATCCCCTTTTTTCGGAGAATTACCGTTTGTTTCTAAATCAATTACGACATATTTATTCTCCATTACATCCACCTCTTACTTTCAGTCATTCAAAAGGTAACATAAAATTGAAAAAAGGAAAAGATATTACTTTCCTGCTTTTAAAAGTTACATTTATAAGATGATTCCTGAATCTAGCATTATGTTATCTTACCTTCTTTATTATTCCTTCTTTTCAGTCAAATATGGCAAAAGATTATTGCCATATTTAGCGGGAAAGAAAAAAAGCTGAACCTTAGTCATTGTTCACGACGTAAGGTCAGCTTCCTTTATGATCTCGTCATTATGGAAGTTACATTACCGTTTTTTCTGGCTCTTGGTTTAGTAATGTTTTTATTGTATTGTTTTCATCCATTATCGCTACTTTTGGTTTGTGAGCATGAACATCTTCGTCTGCCACTAGGGCATAAGAAATAATAATCACAATATCTCCTTCTTGAACAAGTCTTGCTGCAGCTCCATTCAAACAAACAGTTCCCATTCCACGTTCACCTGGGATAATATATGTTTCCAATCTTGCTCCATTATTATTGTTAACAATTTGGACCTTTTCATTAGCAACCATACCAACTGCGTCTAAAATATCTTCATCAATTGTGATACTTCCGACATAATTTAAATTGGCTTCTGTAACGGTTGCACGATGGATTTTCCCGTTCATCATTGTTCGAAACACAAACTTACCTCCTATTTCCCCGCTTAAAATCATCGTGTTTTATCTATAATTCAAAAATGATATTATCAATTAATCTCGCTTCGTTAAATTGCACAGCAATTGCTACAATTAATGTACCAACAGGTTGAATTATTTTTTGCAAATCAGGATATGTTAAAATTTCCAAATAATCAACCTTTCCCCTCGTTTCTGTTTCTATTTTCTTTATTAAAGTGGAAATAAGTTCTTCAAGTTGATCATTTCCCTTAATTAATTCTTCTCTTGCTAGTGCCAATGTTTGATAAAGGATACCTGCCTCTTGTCTTTCCAGTGTTGAAAGACGGACATTTCTTGAACTTTTGGCTAATCCATCTTCTTCTCGCACTGTTTGAACGGCTATTAATTTCGTTGGAAAATGAAAATCTTTAATTAATCCATCTACTACTGCCACTTGCTGTGCATCTTTTTGTCCAAAATATACTTGATCTGGCTGAACTAAATGAAATAATTTGGTGAGTACAGTAGCAACCCCATCAAAATGTCCCGGGCGAGAACGTCCGCATAATACATCTGTTCTTTTTTGTACCTTGATGGTCACAGAAGGAGATGCAGGATACATTTCTTCTACCGTTGGATAAAAAAGATAATCTACTTGTTCTTCAGCAGCAATCAGTTTATCTTGCTCAAAGTCTCTTGGATAAGAATCTAAATCCTCTGTAGGGCCAAATTGTAATGGATTAACAAAAATACTTAATATAACAATATCGTTATTTGCTCGTGCTTCCTTTAACAATGCTCGATGTCCTTCATGAAGATATCCCATTGTTGGAACAAACCCAATTTTTTTCTGTTCTTTTTTAATCATGGTTGTTAAGGCTTGAAGCTCTTCCGTTTTTGTTATTATATTTGTTTTTGTTAATGTTTTCATTTTTTTCCTCCGTATAGAAGATTCAGTTCTTCTTCCTTCATTGTAAAGCTATGCTTCATTTCGGGAAACTCACTTGTTTTCACTTCTTTTACATATTGTTCCAATGCGGTAGCAATCGATTCATTTACTTGCGCATACTGTTTCACAAATTTCGCCACTCGGTCGACTCCATACGTGATCAAGTCATGATATACAAGTACTTGACCATCTGTATCAACACCAGCTCCAATTCCAATCGTTGGAATATCGAGATTACTGCTTATCTCTTTTGCAATCTGCTTTGGCACACATTCTAATACAACAGCAAATGCACCTGCTTGTTCACATCTTTTAGCATTTTCTAATAAAGCGATTGCTTCTTTATGGTTTTTCCCCTGCACTTTATAGCCGCCTAATACACCAACTGTCTGTGGGGTTAATCCTAAATGAGCCATTACTGGAATGCCTGCTTGTGTTAATAATTTTATTTTATTTATTACATCATCGGCTCCTTCAAGTTTTACGGCGTTTGCACCTGTTTCTTGAATTAGCTTTGTTGCATTAATTAGCGTATCTCTATCGGAAAGATGATAACTCATAAATGGCATATCAATGACAATAAAAGTATCTTTCGCACCACGTTTTACCGCCTTTCCGTGATGAATCATATCGTTCATTGTGACAGGAATTGTGGAATCATATCCAAGTACTACCATACCTAATGAATCCCCAACTAAAATCATATCTACTGCTGCTTTATCCACTTGTTTTGCAGAAGGATAATCATAAGCTGTTATCATAGTAATTTTTTCCTCGTTTTGTTTCATTTTCATAAAATCAGTTGTTGATTTCATTATTTCCTCCTTGTAATGGAAGAGGGTAGTACACAACAAAAGAGGCTATCCCAAACATCTGACCTTTTTACACCTTATGATAGATGGCAGCAAATATTGCCATACTCATATAAAGTGATTAGAAACTTAGTCATATGTCGTTGGGACAGCCTCATTATTTTGATTTTTTTTGTTCTTCCCTCTGTCCTTGTCCTTTTTTGGATCTAGGCAGATACATAAAAAAAATGAATCATTGCTAACGGTGCAGTTCTTTAAGATACTGCCCAACAAAAGCATTATAACAAAACAAAACATTTCTTACTATATAAATTATACAGTCTATGTCAAAATATCAGCAGAATAAATTTGATGGGTAATTCCATTTTCATCTTCTAACAGCAGTACCCCTTCATCTGTAATACCTAGTGCAATTCCATCAATATTTCTAGAGAGTGTTCTTGCGGTAACCTTCTTGCCAATACTCACAGCATAGCTTTCCCATAATAATTTAATCGGATAAAAACCATTCTCCAAATATAAGGAATACAGTTTTTCTATTTGCATAAGGATTGCCTGAATAATATGAGCTCGATTCCACTTTTCTTTTTTTTCAATATAAAGTGACGTGGCAATGGACTGAATTTCTTCTGGGTAATCTTCTAGCTGTTGATTCACATTAATGCCTATTCCAATAATAATAGATTGAATACGATCACTGTCTGCTTGCAGCTCTGTTAAAATTCCAGTTACTTTTTTACCCTCTATTAAAAGATCATTTGGCCATTTGATTTGTGGCTGCAAGCCAGTAACTTCTTCTATCCCTTGCACGACTGCAACTGCTGTTAATAAAGTTAATTGAGGAGCTTGCATCATGGAAATATTTGGTCTTAGCAACAAACTCATCCAAATCCCTTTATATTTAGGTGAATGCCAGCTTCGATCCATTCTGCCCTTGCCCCCGAGCTGTTCTTCTGCGACAACAAGCGTTCCTTCTGCTGCACCTTCTAATGCTAATTTATGTGCAATCTTTTGAGTGGACTCCACTGTTTCTTCATAATGAATATTTCTACCGATACTTTGTGTCTTTAAGCCGAATCGAATTTCATCTGGAATTATTTTTTCGGGCACATTAATAATGCGATACCCCTTTTTACGAACCGCTTCTAATGTAAAACCGTCTTTTCGAAGCTCTTCTATATGTTTCCATATCGCCGTTCTTGAACATCCTAAGACGTCCGCAAGCTCTTGCCCCGATATATATTCTTCTGGTCTACTTGTGAATGCTTCTAGTAGTTTTTTTCTTAAATTAGATGACATGTTTGTAGCCACTCCTTTATTGCTGGCTTTTCGTTTTGCAGTTTTTTTTCTACTACTGCTCGTTCAACAACTTCCAGCACTTCTTTAATCCAAGGACCAGGAGATTTATTACTCCACTCCATAACATCTCTCCCGCCAATGATTAGTTCTTCTCTTCCCTTTATCGGCAGGTTTTCATAACTTTCTTTAATCTTTTGCAACTCTTCCCCTTTTTTCCAAAAGACGCGAACAACATTTTCGGTACTGTATGCAATTGATAAGGTTGCATCGTACAAATCCTTGTCAGACCAAGGGTTTGTTTGTTTTTTATAAACAAAGAATAAAATTTTCTGAATTTGTTTTATTTGCTTAACTGGCAGCTTCCAGGCTCGTAAAAATGCTTCAATAGCACTCTTTTCCTTTGTTTTCAAACACAACAACAATAAAACCCACATCTCAAGTCGATTCAGCTCAGCCGTATTTAAAGATGCCAACCGTTCGAAAGATTCGCCATTGCCTTTCCATGCAGGCATGTTTTCATAAAGCTTCGTGTCCACAATATGTTTGAAAGCAACATTCCTTGCAGGACCATCTAGTAATTTTTCAAATTCTGCTGTTATTCTTTCCACTGCAATCTCTTTTAATAACATACGATTTTTTCGGATGGATTGTTTTGTATGCTTTTCTAACGAAAAACCTAATGTACTGATAAACCGAATCGCCCGCATCATACGGAGGGCATCTTCTTGAAAACGCTCATTTGCATCGCCAACCGTCATGATTTGTTTATTCTTTAAGGCAATTTCTCCATCAAAATAGTCAATGATACTACCGTTTTTATCCATCGCCATTGCATTCATTGTAAAATCTCTACGTTTTAGATCATCGCGTAAATTTCGAATAAAAAGAACTTCAGAAGGGTGGCGATAATCTAAATATTGGGATTCAGTCCGAAAGGTTGTTATTTCATACGATTGATGATGAAACAGTACCATCACCGTTCCATGCTGAATTCCGATATCAATGGTATGATCAAAAATCGTTTTAATCTCTTCTGGTGTAGCAGATGTGGCGATATCAATATCATTTATCTTTTTTCCTAATAAAAAATCACGAACTGAACCACCAACAAAATATGCTTCATATCCTGCTTCCTCTATTTGTTGGATAAGCGGAATTGCCTCTTGAAAAATAGGATCCATCTTTATTCACCAGTCTTCATTAATGTCTCATATATTTGTTCATACTGATTGACAATCAGACCAGCACGAAAATGTTCTTTTACTCGTTGTATAGAGCGAAAAGAAAACTGCTGATGGCGTTCTTCATCATTTAATAAACAAACAGCCTTTTCACCAATCGCCTCTATATCTCCTAACTCACAAATAAAACCTGTCTCACCATCCACTATCACTTCTGGAATTCCGCCAATGTTTGTCCCAATGCATGGTACCCCACAAGCCATCGCTTCTAATGCTACAAGACCAAAACTTTCTTTCTCCGATAATAGCAACATTAGATCACTAATTGAATACAACTCTTCTAAATTCTCTTGTTTTCCTAAAAACAATACTTTATCTCTTATATGTAATTCATCTACCAATTTCATTACATTTCTCATTTCTGGTCCATCCCCTACAAGCAATAATTTGGATGGAATTTTTTTTGAGAGGTAATAAAAAGCTTTAACCACATCTGGAACACGTTTCACACTGCGGAAATTGGATACATGAATGATGATCTTCTCGTTATCTTGTATAGCATACTCCTCACGTAGATGGGTAGATTGTACTTTTTTGTATACGCGCTCATCTATAAAATTATATAATACTTCAATTTTATTATTTGGATGAATTAAATCATAGGTTTGTTGTCTCAATGATTCAGAAACGGCTGTTACGACATCCGATTGTTCTATTCCAAAACGTATACTGTCTGTTAGTGATGGCTCATACCCTAACACAGTAATATCGGTTCCGTGTAAAGTAGTGACGATTTTCACATCTCTTCCGCTCATTTGTTTTGCTAATATTGCACAAACAGCATGCGGAATCGCATAATGCACATGAAGTAAATCAAGCTCTTCTCTTTTAATCACTTCAGCCATTTTGCTGCTTAAAGCAATATCATAAGGTGGATATTGAAAAACTGAATATTGACTGACTTCTACTTGATGATAATAAATATTGTGATACATTTTTTTTAGTCGAAAGGGAAGGCTGGATGAGATAAAATGAATTTCATGTCCTTTTTCTGCCAGCATCTTTCCTAATTCTGTAGCGACAACACCTGAACCCCCAACCGTTGGATAGCATGTAATTCCTATTTTTAATTTTTTCATTGTTTTTCACCTAACAAATCATACACTAATAATGGTTTTTTCTTGATAAATCCTTCCGCAAAAAGTACTCCCGCTTCTTGACCAAAAAGTGTTTCCCGAGCTTGAATACTTTCGATATAGCCATTCACTAACGGTGTATCTACACTTGCTGAAGATTTTATAAATTGACTCTTATAACAGTTTAATGCGTTGATTTTTTGATCCATAAATTCACTTGTATCTATGACAAAATCCGGTTTATGGAAACCGTTGATCATATAATAATAAACATTTTGCACTTTATGCGTTTGTGGGCATTCTCGCATAAAGTTTTTAATGCCTGCTGAAAAAACCGCTTCCTCTACTAATTTTGCACAATTGCCATGATCCGGATGTCGATCAAATAAAAACGGTACGAAAACAAGTTGTGGTTTGTAGAGACGAATCACTTCCACGATTTTTTTTATTGATTCCTCTTGTAAATACAGACCTCTATCTGGAAGATCTAATGTGATTCTTTCTGTGATACCAAGAGCATTGCCTGCTTCAAATGCTTCTTTTTTTCGATTATCAACTGTGCCATTAGAAGAAAGCTCGCTTTTGGTTAAATCACAAATAACAATATTTTTTCCTGCCTTTGTATATTTGGCAATGGTTGCACCCATCCCTATTTCCACATCATCTGCATGTGCACCAAATGCTACTATATCGATTTTCTCTTCATTACTTCTCTTTGAAAATTTTTGTTTTTCCATGTATAACATTTCTCCAGTCTATATCGCCTTGCTCGAGTCCTCTAATTAATACTTCTCCTGTTCCCATATTGGTTGCAAGGGGAACCGAATATACATCACATAAACGTATAAGAGCTGTAACATCCGGCTCATGAGGCTGTGCAGTTAAGGGATCTCGAAAGAAAAAAACCATATCCATATTATTGTTGGCAATTTTCGCTCCAATTTCCTGATCTCCACCAAGAGGACCGGAACAAAAACGATGTATTTCTAATCCGGTTGCTTCCGAAATTTTTAATCCTGTTGTTCCTGTAGCAAATAAGGAGTGTTTGGCAAAAATTGTTTTATACGCAGTTACAAATCTAACTATATCGTCCTTTTTTTTATCGTGGGCAATTAAAGCAATATTCATATTTGCATCCCCTTATTCCATAATGTTTTCAAGACCATATATAAGTGCGTTTACCTTTAAAACTTCATCAACCGCCAACTTAACTCCCGACATAAAAGAAGTGCGGTTATATGAATCATGTCTAAGTGTTAGTGTTTCTCCATCCGCCCCAAACATCACTTGTTGATGAGCAATAAGTCCAGGTAATCGAACAGAGTGTATGCGCATTCCATCAAAATCTGCTCCTCTTGCTCCTGGAATCGTTTCTTTTTCTTCTGGATGTCCTTGTTTTTTCGTTTCTCTAACTTCTGAAATCAATTCTGCTGTTTTTACAGCTGTTCCAGACGGAGCGTCTAATTTCTGATTATGATGCAATTCAATAATTTCCACATCTTGAAAATACTTTGCAGCAAGTTGAGAAAATTTCATCATCAGAACTGCCCCTAATGCAAAATTCGGTGCAATAATGCAGCCGCGATTCATTTCCTCACATAAACTTTCCAGCTCTTGTAAATTCTCTTTTGTAAAACCAGTCGTACCAACAACAGGTCTCACCCCGTAGCTTAAAGCTGTTTTTGCGTGGTGCATTCCATACTCAGGTGTGGTCAAATCAATCAGAACATCAGGTTTTTCTGTTTGAAAACATTTATCTATATCCGTGTAGATTGGCACATCAAATGACGTAAAACCATCTAATTCACTTAGTTTTTTCCCCTCATATTTATGATCTAAAACACCAACTAATTGAAAATGTTCCGTGCGTCCAGTTAACAAAACTGCTTCCTTTCCCATTCTTCCTCTAGCCCCTGCAATGACAATCTTTACTTTATCCATTATTTTCTCTCCTTTTATGTATCCTCTATAATTATGTTGTTTGTTTGTCGCGTCTATTGTTCTTTTTTTGTCCAGCGGTCTTTGTCTCTTGTATTAAATTTATGCATGACACGATCATGCGCTTCCTCTAAATCAATATGTAAAGAATTGGCCAGACAAACTAATACAAATAACATATCGCCAAGCTCATCATTTATTTCTTTTTCATTTTCAGTTGATTTTTTTGGTTTTTCCCCATAATGATGATTTATTTCTCGTGCCAGTTCTCCTAATTCTTCTGTTAACCTTGCTAACATAGCAAGTGGACTAAAATAACCTTCTTTAAACTGGCCAATATAGTTATCCACTTCCTGTTGTAATTGTTTTATTGTTTTCTCCTCTTTCAAACCTTCCACCTCATACCGTCAAAAGTATTCAATATATTCCCTTACATGTTAGCTAATCTAGTAGGTTTTTACAAATATTTTAGCATCAATCCTTTAGAAATGGGACAACTTGTGCATTTTATCTAAAATAAACTGAAGAGCAATTGCTCTTCAACTGTCTATTCGGTATAATAAAAACGTTTGAAACCTTTGCTTTCACAGGCCCTAATGATGCATATTTTTATCAAATAATAGAAAACTAGCATTCATTTAATTTTTTATTCAAAATTGTTTATGTTTATATGGAAAGAAGGCGATACACTTGTTTAAAAGCATAAAAGTTAAAAACATCTTATTCATACTATTAGGTTCCGCTATTTTTTCCTTTGGAATTATTCATTTTAATATGGAAAATAATCTTGCAGAAGGTGGATTTACTGGATTAACTTTGCTATTATTTTTTAAATTTAATTTGGATCCGTCTTATACAAACCTGCTGTTAAATATTCCGCTTTTTTTAATTGGCTGGAAGCTGTTAGGAAGAAACGTGTTTATTTATACAATTATCGGTACTGTCAGCGTTTCTCTATTTTTATGGTTTTTCCAACTTCCTCAAATTCAGCTGCATATTCCACTAAAGGAAGATCTAACATTAGCAGCGCTTTTTGCCGGGACTTTTATAGGGATTGGTTTAGGAATTATCTTTCGTTTTGGAGGGACTACCGGTGGAGTAGATATTATTGCAAGACTGTGCTTTAAGTTTTATGGATGGAGCATGGGAAAAACAATGTTTCTTTTCGATGCATGTGTTATTACTCTATCGCTTATTTTTTACTTAACATACCGAGAAGCCATGTATACATTAGTTGCTGTTTTTGTCGGTTCACGGGTTATTGACTTTATGCAGGAAGGAGCCTATGCAGCAAGAGGGGCGATGATTATTTCTGATTTAAATGATGATATCGCAGACAAAATAATGACTGAAATGGAACGTGGTGTAACGGTATTAAAAGGGCACGGTTCCTTTACAAAAAAAGAAAGAGAAGTTCTTTATTGTGTTGTTGCAAAAACAGAAATTGTCCGTTTAAAATCGGTTATCACTTCCATTGACCCACATGCTTTCGTATCCGTAAGCGTTGTCCACGATGTACTTGGAGAGGGATTTACTTTAGATGAATATAAAAGACCGATTGAACAATAATATCTATTTATCCAGCTATTACTATTTTATGCAAAAAACCCAGAAGTGTGGAAGCGTTATTCTCTTCGCTCTTCTGGTTTTTTTATCTCTTTGTGTTTTTAAGGGTAAGACCTCCACCTCTAAGGGAGGGTGGGACCTTTCAATCAGGTGGAGTAGAGTCTCCACCTGATTTCCCGAAGTTTCAGCTTGCTGAACAAGTTTATTCATGTTTCTCATGTATTTCTTTTACCCGCTTATCTGTCGGCAGCAAAAGGGTTAATACACCGAGCAGTGGTAACATACTGCATAAAAGCATAATGGTTTGCAGATCATACTTATCCCCAATCACACCAAAAATAACCGCTCCAAGCGCCCCCATGCCAAAAGCCAATCCAACAATCAACCCTGAAACAAGCCCAATCATTCCAGGCAGTAATTCTTGAGCATACACTACCGTAACACTAAAGCTTGATTGAAGGATAAATCCAATAATCATTAACACAGGACCCACCAAAACAAGGGGAATATGTGGCAGCAATAAGGTGAATGGTGCCGAACCAAGCAAGGAAAACAACAATATTTTTCTTTTTCCAAACCGATCTGCTAATGGCCCTCCAAAAAATGTTCCTAAAACGCCTGCCAGCATAAATAAGAAAATATATAATTGAGCAGAACGAATCGTTAAATGAAATTTATCAATAATATAAAACTGAAAAAAATTATTAATGCCTGCACCATACCAGGAACGGGCAAATACTAAAAATATCAATAAACTGATTGCAATGACAATTTCTTTATTCACATACAAAGTCGTTTTTGTTTGCTGTTTGATTTTAGGCGTTCTTCTTGTCAACTCTTGTTTATACCAATTAGAAACAGAAAATAGCACAACCATGCCAGATGCTGCCAGCACAGTAAACCAGATAGAACCAAATTGACCGGTATATACAAATATAAATGCCGTAAATAACGGTGCCATTGATTGGCCAGCATTGCCGCCAACCTGATAAATCGATTGAGCAAGCCCTCTTTTTGCCCCAGCTGCCATATAGGCAACACGGGATCCTTCCGGATGGAAAATCGCCGAACCAAAGCCGATAAACAGGACAGACAAAAGGACAAAATAAAAATTAGTAGAGATAGCCAAACCTAACATGCCTAACATGCTCGAAAACATCGCGAATGGCAGTAAATATGGGGCCGGTCGTTTATCTGCCAATATTCCAAAAAACGGCTGCATGATAGATGAGGTGATATTAAGTGTAAAAGCAATCCACCCTATTTGGGTAAAGTTTAGATTCATTGATTTTTCCATAATTGGAAATAATGCGGGGACAACTGACTGCATACAGTCATTGACAAAATGCCCAAAACTAATCGCAAATAAAATATTATAAATCGTTAATTGCTGCTTTTTCTGTAATTGCTCTGCAGTCTGCAAAATAACCCTTCTTTCTGTAACAATAAGCTGATGATACTTCGTAAAAAACTATTTATAATTATACACCTAAAAGGTTGTGCAATAACAGGTTATGTTTCCGTTTTTATCTATTAATCGACTAAAGAAAGTTTTATAAAAAGCGAGTTTTTGTATTAATCTGTTCTAATTTGCTCAAAATCTTTTTACTATTTCAAAATATCCAAATAAAAAGGTACGCTGCTATATAAACAGCGTACCTCAGGCTATCCGATAGAACCTATTTCCTTTTAATCTTGTCTTTGCATTCCTGTATAAATCAAAATTAAACGAATTAACTCTAATATCGCTACAGCTGCTGCCAACATAAAAATGATTTCAAGCAATACAAAATTGGAAGAGGCCAGCAAAGCAAAGCGCGATAGTTTCACTTTATTCAAGACTCTAGTAAACAAGTAAATTACGACAACTATCTTGACAAACACCGTCCTCAACCCTTTGGTTATAGATGAATATAATTGATTACAACTTACTCTCTAAAGCCATCCTTGTTCTTAATTCTGATTTCATCTTTCCTCCTGATTTTATTTGATTTATAAC
>JBDNRM010000033.1:0-26453 GCA_047718615.1 Bacillus sp. (in: firmicutes)
ATATCCTAGTGATTGTATCATTCCCAATATACCTATTTCAAAGAATATTATAGGTCCTGACATCTTTTTTTAGAAAAAAAAAGAACTTCCACTTTCGAAGTTCCAAAATACTTCCATGAAATTGTAATTGCATACAGTTTTACCTCATATAACAAGCAACACGATTTCTTCCTTCCCGTTTTGCTCCTACATACAGGGCTCTATCTGCATGTCTTATTAATGCTATTGGGTCATCAGCATCTTGCGGGGCCATGGCAAGCCCTAATGATGCTGTTATATGAACCTGTTTTTCTTTTCCGTTCATACTTTGCTTCATGATAAATGGTCTGGTTTCCATCATTTTACGAATAAATTCTGCTAAATTCCATGCTTCCTTTGCCTCTGTGTTTGTTAATAAAACAACAAATTCTTCTCCACCATACCTGGCAACGATGCCGTGTTCACCAATTAATTTTTTAATTCTAACGGAGAACTCCACTAATATTTCGTTTCCAGCCTGATGGCCGTAAGTATCGTTAACAGATTTAAAGTGATCGATATCTAACATAATCAACCCTAAGTTATTTATTTGTTGATGCTTTAATTCCATAAATTTTTCTGCCAAAATTTTATCAAAAAAACGATAGTTATATAATCCTGTCAGAGCACATCTTTCGCTGAATTCTTTTGTTTTTTCAAAATATTTAGCATTTTCCAATGCAATTGCAAATTGAGTAGAAAGCAGATCCACAATCATTAAATTTATATGGGCGAATGCTTTTTTCTTTTTGCTTCCTAATAATAAAACACCAATAACCTTGCTGTTTTTTACAAGAGGCATACATAAAGCACTTTCCATTTCTGCTGGCATATATCCTTTGTTTAAACTTTTCCAATCTTCTTGCTTATGATAAATAAGCGTTTCTTTAGCTGCTAATACATTACCGCTTAACCCTTCCTTTTCGTGAAGAGTACTTTCAAATAAAGGGAGCCGCTCATTCAGTTCAACTCTTGCAATTAACTTTAGTTCCTTTTTGTCATTTACCTCCTGAATAAAAACATAATCTACTGGAAATAATTCAATTAATTTTTCAGTAAAAAAATCAATCACTTCTTTTACATATAAATTTTGAGATAATTGATGGCCAATTTCGGCAATCTTTGTTAAATAATCATTTACCGATTTGCTGGAATGATATAACCGCAAAATGACAGAAAGAGAAATAAAAGGAATACCAATTAATACAAGAGCCACTAAACCAATATCTTCATACATAATATAAAGGGCAATGCCAACTGGATATGTAATAACTGTCGTAATAAATTCCCACACTAAATCTATCGTTATAAATTTATCTTTATTGTGATAAACATAACGATTAATTAAATAGATGAAAAAAGAATTTAATAAAAAATAAGAAAAAGGATAAAGAATAACTAATGAAAATGATTGCAAGTCTCCTAGAATATCAGCAGCATGTTTACCGCCCAAGCTATAATAAATAAGACCGCTGCATAATGATACAAGAAAAAACATAATGGAATTCATAGGAAAACGGAATAAGCTTTTCTTAGTCAGTTTCACTTGAAAAAGCAGTGCGATTAGAGCAATCTGTACAAGTACTGTTTCAATAAATAAACCAAAGATTAAAAAAACAGAAAGGGTTGCCCATTGCAAGAAGAATACAGGACGTCCATTTATAATCATTGGCATAAATGCAACGATAGACATAAATAACAGAAACGCTACAACATTCCACGTATGCCCAGCTAAATCAGGTGGGAATTCATGGTGAACAAACCATAATCCAGCAGGAATAAGTACAATCCAAATGGCCCATATTGTTTTTTTGATAGATGATTTAACCAAATACTTCACCTAATTTCCAAATTGATATATCATGATAATTTTTCCGGGAGATTACTTCTATCATTCATCTTCACCCATTATATTTATACTAAACCTTTCTTCTCTAATAATCTATCTTTTTTTCTATTATTCTGGTAATTCCGTATACTCCATAAAAATTTTTTCTCTATATTATATTTTTGAAATATATCCCATTTATAAAAGGGAAACTTATTTATCTTCCCTTTTTTTCTGCTTCCAATATGCTTTCACTTCCGATAAAAAGTAAAGTGAACCCGTTATCACAAATATTTCATCATTTCCTATATTTTCTACTTGCTCATTTATCGCTTGCTTCCATTCCTCAGCATACGATTTATGTGGATGATTACTTTCTTCATAAAGTTCGTAGCAAGTAGCAGCCCGTGGATAATCAAAGGAAACAAATACGATTCGTTCTGCAATTCTATCTAATTGCTGAATCATTTTATCTGTTTTTTTGTCTTTAAGTGCGGCAAATAAGATCCTTTTTTTGCGATTAGGGTATCTTTTCGTTAGTTCCTCTGTTAAAGCTTGTACTCCTTCTTCATTATGAGCGCCATCCAATATAATCAAAGGATTGTCTGAAATGATTTCAAATCGTCCTGGCCATTTTGCTTCCATTACCCCAGCACGAATCGCTTCCTCCTTTATTTGCGGAAAGCTTTCTTGTTTTAATAAAAGGGCTGCCAATATAGCTAATGAGGCATTTTCTGTCTGATGCACCCCCATCATGCTTATATGTAAATCCTGCATTTTTGTTGCAGCCGTTTTAAAAGAAAAGCGCTCTCCTTTAAGAATCGATTGATGATTTTCTATCATAAAATGTTTATTTAGCAAATAGATCGGTGCAGTTTCGTCTGTTGCTTTTTTAATAATAACTTCTTCCGCTTCCTTTTGCTTTACTGCAGTTATAATCGGTGTATTTTTCTTAATAATTCCCGCTTTTTCAAAGGCAATTTCTGCGTACGTATTGCCTAAAATAGCAGTGTGATCTAAACCAATACTCGTAATTATAGATAAAAGTGGTGAAATAATATTCGTTGAATCAAAACGACCACCTAAGCCTACTTCATAGAGAACAATATCTACTTTATGAACATAAGCAAAATAGTAAAGCGACATAGCCGTGATAATTTCAAATTCAGTCGGTCCTCCTATTTCTAATTGATCCATTTCTTTCACGATAGGATACATTCTGTTCGCAAGCTCTCTTATTTCCTCATCCGCAATGGGGATACCGTTTACACTAATTCTTTCATTAAACTGCTCGATATAGGGTGAAGTAAATGTGCCAACTGTTAAACCAGCTTCTTCTAATATACAGCGTAAATAGGTAACCGTTGATCCCTTCCCATTGGTTCCGCCTACATGTACTGTTTTTATTTGTTTTTCTGGAAAATTCAATTTCTCCATCATCATGTTCATTCTTGTTAATCCCGGCTTTATACCTAATCTTAATCGAGAATGAATCCAATTTAATGCTTCCTCATATGTTGGGAACATGCTAAACACCTGCTTTTAAGTTAATTAGGCTGTTTTCATTGACTTTGTTGCTAGTGAAATGAAACAAGCAAGTTGATTTTTCGCTCAAGATGCTCGGCGCTTTCCATTGAGTTGCCACTTAAGCCTCATTGGTGTTTCTGAGACATCCAGAAAAAGTAAGTCCTATCAAATAACAAATCAACCAACCTGTTTAAAACAACAATCTTTGGAAAAGGGCCTTTCATCCAAACTATTTTTTTGATAATCGAAGACGAACCCAGAATAGGATTCGCCTCGTTTTTTATGGAAAGACTTAAACTTTATTAAGCTTCCCCTTTTAATTCTTTTATCCGTGCTTCCACTGTTGCACGTTTTTCTAAGTAATCTTGTTCTTTTGCTTTTTCTTCATTAATTACTTTCTCAGGCGCTTTTTTCACAAAGCCTTCATTGCTTAATTTTTTCTGAACACGTTCCACTTCTTTATTCCATTTGTCTAATTCTTTTGACAGTCTTGCAATTTCTTCTTCCATATTAATTAATCCTTCTAATGGGAGAATGATTTCTACTCCGGTTACAACAGATGTCGTCGCTTTATCTGGGATAGAAAGATCTGTAGCAATCTCAAGCGTTTCTGGATTACAGAAGCGTTCGATATATGCTTTATTTTCTTCTAATGTTCGTTGAATTTCTTCCTCTTTTGCTTTTAACAGAATATTGATTTTTTTGCTCATTGGTGTATTTACTTCGGCACGGCTGTTACGAACAGAACGAATAATTTCTACTAATAACTTCATATCATTTGCTGCTTTTTCATCTGTCCAGCTAGGATTTACTTCCGGCCATTTCGCTTCCGTAATAGTTTCACCATTGTGCGGAAGATTCTGCCAGATTTCTTCTGTAATAAACGGCATAAATGGATGCAATAGGCGCATTGTATTATCTAATACATAAGCAAGAATAGACCTTGTTGTAAGTTTCGCTGCTTCATCCTCGCCATATAAAGGAAGCTTCGCCATTTCAATATACCAATCGCAAAAATCATCCCAAATGAAGTTGTAAAGCACACGTCCTACTTCTCCAAACTCGTAGCGGTCAGAAAGTCTAGTTACTGTTTCAATTGTTTCATTTAATCTTGTTAAAATCCATTTATCTGCAACTGATTTTTCTCCAGATAAATCAATTTCTTCAAATTTTAAGCCGTTCATATTCATTAAAGCAAAACGGGATGCATTCCAGATTTTATTAGCAAAGTTCCAAGTAGACTCTACTTTCTCCATGCTGAAACGCAAATCCTGGCCTGGAGAACTTCCTGTTGATAAGAAGTAGCGTAAAGAGTCTGCTCCATATTGGGCAATAACATCCATTGGATCAACGCCGTTTCCTAATGATTTACTCATTTTGCGTCCTTGCTCATCACGAACAAGTCCATGAATTAAAACATCTTTAAATGGTCTTTCTTCTGTAAATTCAAGTCCTTGGAAAATCATACGGGATACCCAGAAGAATATAATGTCGTATCCAGTTACAAGTGCTGCTGTTGGATAGTAGCGTTTAAAGTCTGCAGCTTCTGTATCTGGCCAGCCCATTGTTGAAAACGGCCAAAGTGCGGAACTGAACCATGTATCTAGTACGTCCGTATCCTGCTCCCAGTTTTCTATATCTTCTGGTGCTTCTTCGTTCACATATACTTCTCCTGTTTCTTTATGATACCAAGCAGGAATTCTATGTCCCCACCATAATTGACGGGAAATACACCAGTCGCGAATATTTTCCATCCAGCGCAGATACGTATTTTCAAAGCGCTCTGGCACAAAATTCACTTTCTCTTCTTCTTGCTTTTGTAAAGCGATTGCTTCATCTGCTAGTGGCTGCATTTTTACGAACCATTGAGTAGAAAGATATGGTTCAACAACTGCACCACTTCTTTCCGAATGGCCAACCGAATGGATATGCTCTTCGATTTTGAATAGTACGCCTGCTTCTTGTAAATCCTTTACAATTTGTTTGCGGCATTCAAAACGATCCATTCCGTTATATTTTCCTGCACGTTCATTCATTGTTCCGTCTTCATTCATTACTAGAATACGTTCCAAGTTATGACGGTTACCCACTTCAAAGTCATTCGGATCATGTGCAGGTGTCATTTTTACTGCTCCAGAACCAAAATCTATTTCTACATAATCATCTGCTACGATTGGAATTTCTCTTCCTACGATTGGCAGAGTAACTTTTTTGCCGATTAAATGCTGGTAGCGCTCATCTTTAGGATGTACAGCAACGCCTGAATCTCCAAGCATTGTTTCCGGACGAGTTGTTGCCACTTCAATATAGCCAGAACCATCTGTCAAAGGATATTTCATATGATAAAAAGCACCTTGTACGTCTTTATAAATAACCTCAATGTCCGATAAAGCCGTTTTTGTAGACGGATCCCAGTTGATAATATATTCCCCGCGGTAGATCAAGTCTTTTTTATATAAAGAAACAAACACTTCGCGAACAGCTTTTGACAAGCCTTCATCTAAAGTAAAACGCTCTCTTGAATAATCTAAACCTAATCCTAATTTTGACCACTGTTCGCGAATATGGCTTGCATATTCTTCTTTCCATTTCCATGTCTCTTCAACAAATTTTTCTCTTCCAAGATCATACCTGCTGATATTTTGGCTGCGCAGCTTTTCTTCTACTTTTGCCTGTGTTGCAATACCTGCATGATCCATTCCAGGAAGCCATAATACATCATACCCCTGCATTCTTTTCATTCTTGTTAATATATCTTGCAATGTCGTATCCCAAGCATGTCCTAAATGCAATTTTCCTGTTACATTTGGCGGTGGAATAACAATCGTATACGGCTCTTTTCCAGCATCCGGCTTCGCCTCAAAAAACTTGCCTTTTACCCACCAGTCATATCGTCCTTTTTCAATTTCCTTCGGGTCATATTTTGTTGGCATTGAAATTTCATTTGTTTCCATTCTTTTTCCTCCTACCATCTATTTTTCCTGTTCAAAAGGATTTTTTTGCAAATAAAAAAACTCCAGTCGTCATAAAAGGACGAATGGAGTTTTGTTCGCGGTACCACCTTTTTTCCAATAAAAATCATTGGCTCTTTCAAGATGATATCGGATTCTCTCCGTCTCTCACTAATAAGTGCTACCGTTCGCAAAAGAAGCTCTAGGGCTACCTTCCAATAGGTTGAATGGAAATCTTTCAGCAACCGATTTCCTCTCTTTAAAACAACTAACCATTGTACTTCTCCCTGTCATCGCTATCAACATATATGTATATAAGTGCGTGTTCAAAAAGGAGGATAAAAAGGACCAAGAAGTTCAAGGCGGCTTCACTTTGAGCATCGTAGCGTATGGTATTGATACGTGAGAAGCGGAAAAGTGAAGCCAACGAAGAAATTCGACGTGTCATTTTTACCGGACTTTTTGAACAACCTATATAAGATATACTACCGAAAAAAAGTTATTTTCGTCAATAAGGATACCCGTTATTTTTAAAAATTATTCATTTATTTATTTTAAGTATATGAACCTACGATTAAAAAGTGCCATTTTTCTCAAGAAAACCCAACACACCCCCTCCTTAGACACACCCATGCAAACAAATTCGCACCATAGTACATGAAAAGAAGCAGCTTTCTATTTGTTTTATGGCTTGAGTTTAAAGCAGAGAGCAACCAGAATACAGGCAGACTCCTATGGGATTTGCGAGACAGGCGAGACCCGCAGGAGTTTACTCCGAGGAGGCTCACTGCCCGCCCCATGGAAAGCGAAGTGTATTCTGACTGCGGACCCGTTTGTGAGAACCAAAGCCTCTTCAGAATAGACACCCATGCAAACAAGTTCGCACCACCACGCATGAAAAGAAGTAATTTTTAGTACAGAGCAGATGGAATACACGCAGACTCCCGTGGGAATGCGAGAAAGACGAGACCCCGCAGCGCAGTGAGGAGGCTCGTAGATGAGCCCACAGGAAAGCGAAGTGTATTCCACCTGCGGAACCATCGAGAGAACCAAACCCTCTTTTCAAGATAGCATCTAGAAAAGAAACTCTAAAAGGTACTTTATAGGCTACCCTCACATATACTAGATGTAAAAGCGTTTAAGGAGGTATTCTTTTGAAAAAAAGATTTAATCCATACTCACTGCCGCCATGGTTGAGAACAGTTCGAAATGCCAGCGCAAAGTTTATTATTCCATTTTGCATCTTCCAAGGAATCCGCACCATGCTGCTGCCAACCACATTCGATGTCCTATTTCTTTCCCTGCTCATCGTACTTGCATTATCTATATACTTAGATATTATTTAAAACCCAAGGCTTTCGCGCACTTGGGTTTTCTAATTTCCCACTTTACTATATTGAACATAAACTAAAGACCCAAGATGCTTGTTAATCTTGAGTCTCTCCTTCTGCTTGAGCTTCCTGCTGCGCTTTTTTCTGCTTCTCTATTTCTTCTACCCTCATTACAATATATTCCGTATTCTTTAACAGCCAATAATTCCTTAACAGCTTTTGAGTAAATTTGCGTTCATTGTTCATATAATCTTCTTTCATATATCGTTCACAAACTTTAATAACAGGACCCGGGTGGGCTAAATAACTTAAAAATAATAACATTTCATCTGAGCGAAGTGGATAATAATTAAAATACGTATATAGCCAATCCATACAATCTTCATTTTGTTTTGGAGTTGTTTTTAAGGAGCGGGCTAAAAATGGCAATAAATCATGACTTGGGGGACCATATTTAGCATGTTCAAAATTGGCGAAATAACCATAGCCTTTTTCATCATAAAGGAAATGCTCTGGAGAAACTTTTCCATGAATAATAGATACTCTAGCTTTTTCATCCTCTTTTGTTTGTTCATACCATTCTTTTAATTTGTTTTCTGAGTATTTTAAAGCTTGCCTAATATCGTGATAATACATGCAAAACATTAATTCAAATGGCGACATATATTCTGTACTTTCACATTGCTCAATAAATCCATCTAAAAATTCTTGTTCTTTTTCCAACTCTAATAATGCATTTTCATAATGTTCTTGTCTATCTTCTTTTTCTATGGTAACTTCCTTTGACGATAATATATGAAGTCTTGCTAATTCTCGAAACATCTGCTGCTGCTTTTTAAAATAATTCTCCCGATCCTCATTTGGCAGCCATGGCATTAAATAATAAAGTTTTTGCTCATACAGAATAGCATATCTTCCATCCACCGTTGGAAAGATCGGAACAATCCGGTTATAGCCTTTTTGATATAATGTTCTAACATGCCTAATAAAATCAGATCCATTATGTGGATCAATCCCCTTTAAAGCAAAGGTTCCTTTACTACAGTAGATTTTTGTTATATGACCAAACTCCTCTACGAAATGCGGCTCTACTGCATAAGGCTTTAAAATGGGGGTATATTTTTTTATTGTGTTTTTTTCACTCATACGCTCCCACTCTTTCTAAAAAACGAACACTATTTTCCACTATTAACCTAACATTTTACGTCCTGAGAGAAGAACAAAAGAAAAACAGCCAAGCAGGGATGGCAGCCATACTTGCCTGTTTTTTTAGAGGTTGTTTAAAAAGTCCGGTAAAAATGACACGGCGAATTTCTTCGTTGTCTTACTTTTCCGCTTCTCACGTATTAACTAGAGGATCTTCCACTAAAAACGCTCACGTCCTGTGAGCAACGTTGAAGTCACCACATCCTGCGGAAGGCCGATGCTCAAAGTGAAGACGCCTCGAACTTCTTGGTCCTTTTTATCCTCCTTTTTGAACACGCACTATTATTACTTTTCAGCATATTTAACAGGAATATATAGCACCTGACCTTCATAAATATCCTGATTTGCTTCCATTTGATTTTCCTTTAAAATGCTATGAACTTGAATATTATAGCGCTCACTTAATTTTTCCAGTGTTTCTCCAGTTTGCACAATGCAAACTTTTATTTTTGTATGAGTTTCTTCCTCTTTTCTAGCAAAAAACTCTGTAAAGGTTAACGATTTTGTTTTTTTGAAAATGCCCTTTTTCTTTTTAGCATCCTTATCATTATGAGAAGATGATTCTTCTATCTCTTCTGCATCTTCCAAATCACCTTGATAAGAGGATTCTTCTAATTTTAATTCAGAAGAATCTTGTGGCGGCTTTTGAAAAACCTCATCAGCAGGGTACGTATCTTTTTGATTTCGGAATAATGCCACTTTCATTTCTTGTTCTTCTTTATTTACTTTATATGTTGGAATCTCTTGTTCATCCTTTACTGATTCAGAAAAAAACGGAACAATATTGTCTTCTGTTTCCTCTGCAACTCCAAAATCTTCCTCGGCCTCTGGTGACTTTCGCACTTCCACTTCAAATGGTTCATATAACTCGTTTCCATCTTCTGTTTCTTCACCAGCATGGCGAACTTCTTCCTCCAAAAGCGGACTTACTGCTTGAAAAGGGCTAACCGCAATCTCAATCGGCTCTTCCTCATAAAACTCCTCATCTTCTTCTGTATCTTCTTGCCCTCTGTACGCAAGTTCCACTTCTTCTGTATCTTCTTGCTCCCTATAAGCCAGTTCTACTTCTTCTATATCTTCCTGCTCTCTATAAGCAAGTTCTACATCTTCTTCTGCTTCTTCCTGCTCTCTATAAGCCAGTTCCGTTTCTTCTTCTATTTCATTGTCTTCCTGAATTTCTTGCTGTGCATCATTGGTTAATCCTGTAATAGATAAATCTGCTGTTAAATTCAAGCAGCTTCTTTCTGGAAATACATAATCAAATGTTTCCACTTGTACTTCCATATCATCCAGGCTAGTAATTCTTGTGATCGGAATTGTTATATCGACAGGAAAATGATGTAAAAATTCACAAACACCTTCTTCTCTCTCCATAACGGAATGCATTAATTTCGGAGCCTTAAAAACTTCCTCATCTTCTAATTGATTTTCTTGAGACCGAGTGTATTCTCCTGTTAATTCTAATGAACCTTGAATGGTAATATACTGATCGTTTTCTTGGATTGTTATATTCGGGTCAAGTGAAATAGAAAGCAAATCTTCTACTTCCTGTCCTTTTTGAAACCAGACTGACTCTTCCAATGAAAACCGTAAAGTAGACGAATTTTCTTGAGACAAAGCGACTCCTCCCTTCATTCCTTTTACGTTTATCACTATGTCAATTACAATTTATGAATGAAAAGTTCAATTTATGTTAGAATCTTCTTCTAATTAGTTAATTTTCATGAGTCTTCCCTGAAAAAAGGCGCTTTCCATGGCGCGGGCGCCGACCTCCTCGCTGTGTGAGCCTGTCCCACAATTTCCTTAAGAGTCTTCGGGTATTCTGACTGCTCCTGCTTGTAAATCTAAGAAACCTGCTTTTTTCATGTACCATATTGTAAATTTAGTTGCATGGATGTCTAACAAAAAAAATAAGAGGGGAAATTCCCCTCTTATTTTCTCAATTGTGAAAATGCTGTTTCTGCTGCTGTTATTGTTTTTTCGATTTCTTCATCTGTTAAGGTTGTGGATAAGAACATTCCTTCAAACTGGCTCGGGGGCAGGAATATGCCCTGTTCGAGCATGGCGTTGTAAAATTGGGCAAAATAATCTAAATTAGATGTTTTCGCACTCTCATAGTCTTTCACATCTTCATTGGTAAAGAAGAAGCCAATCATTGATCCTGCCCGATTAACGGTAAATGGAATATCATATTTTTTGGCTGCAGCATATAAACCAGCTTCCAGTTTATCCGCTTTGTGAACAAACATCGTATATGTCTCTTCTGACAGTTGAGATAATGTTTCATACCCTGCCGTCATTGCCAATGGATTACCTGATAATGTACCTGCTTGATAAATTGGACCGCTTGGTGCAATCTGATTCATAATTTCTGCTTTACCACCGTATGCTCCTACAGGAAGTCCGCCACCAATTACTTTTCCTAAGCAGGTTAAGTCTGGGGTAATGCCAAAATAGCCTTGTGCACAGCCATAGTCTACTCGGAAACCAGTCATTACTTCATCAAATATAAGCAATGCTCCATATTGGGTCGTAATATCACGCAGCCCTTGTAAAAATCCTGGTTTTGGCGGCACAACTCCCATATTCCCTGCAACTGGTTCGACAATAATACCAGCGATATCGTCTCCAAATGTTTCAAAAGCATAACGGATGCTTTCAAGGTCATTGTAAGCAACTGTAATTGTATTGGCAGCAACACCTTCTGGAACTCCTGGGCTGTCAGGCAACCCTAGTGTAGCAACACCTGAACCAGCTTTTATCAGCAAAGAATCGCCGTGTCCATGGTAGCAGCCCTCAAATTTAATTATTTTATTTCTGCCTGTATATCCACGAGCTAAACGTATGGCACTCATTGTTGCTTCTGTACCAGATGAAACCATACGGATGATTTCAATCGATGGTACTCGCTCTTTTACAAGTGCAGCAAGTTTGTTTTCTATTAAGGTCGGTGCACCAAAGCTTGTGCCAAGTTCTGCAACCTTTTTTATCCCTTCTACTACTTGATCATTAGCATGTCCTAAAATTAGTGGTCCCCAAGACAATACATAATCAATATATTCATTTTCGTCTAAATCATAAATTTTAGACCCTTTTCCTGATTGAATAAATACAGGATCTCTTTTTACTGATTTAAAAGCACGTACCGGACTGTTTACACCACCTGGCATTAACTGAACCGCTTCTTTAAAGGCTTCTTGTGACTTTTGATAGGAACGCATATATACCCCTCATTTCTTTATTGTTCTTTTAACCAGCGCGCAGCATCTTTTGCAAAATAAGTCATAATCAAATCTGCTCCTGCACGTTTCATTCCAACAAGCATTTCCATTACAATTCGTTGTTCATCAATCCAGCCATTTTGCGCTGCCGCTTTTACCATGCTGTACTCACCGCTTACGTTATAGACAACGATTGGAAGATGCAACTCATTTTTCATATCGCGAACAATATCTAAATATGGCAGACCAGGCTTAACAATAAGGAAATCTGCTCCCTCTGCTACATCTGATTCTGCTTCTCTTAGCGCCTCTAAACGGTTGGCAGGATCCATTTGATATGCTTTTCGATCTCCAAATTGTGGCGTGCTATCCGCCGCCTCGCGGAATGGACCATAAAAAGCAGAAGAATATTTTACTCCGTAAGACATTATTGGTATATCTAAATAGCCTGCTTTATCTAAGCCTTTACGGATTTCTGCAACAAAACCATCCATCATATTGGATGGTGCAATAATATCTGCACCCGCTTCCGCTTGGCTTACTGCCGTTTTCACAAGCAGTTCAAGCGATTCATCATTTAACACTTTTCCTTCTTCAACAATGCCGCAATGTCCATGACTTGTGTATTCACATAAACAAGTATCTGCAATAACTACGATTTCGGGATAATTCTTTTTGATAAAACGAATTGCTTCCTGGACAATTCCATGATCATGAAAGGCTTGTGTGCCACATTCATCTTTTTCCAATGGGATGCCAAATAAAAGAACGGACTTTATTCCAAGCTGTTGTACTTCATCCATTTCCTCTCCTAGACGATCTAAAGAATGATTAAATATACCGGGCATCGAGGAAATTTCCCGCTTAATATTCTCTCCTTCCGCTACAAAAATAGGGTAAATTAAATCTTCCGTATGTAAATATGTTTCTCTTACAAGTGCTCTCATGCTTGCAGATTGTCTAAGTCTGCGGTGGCGTTTAAATTCCATTGTCTTCAATCTCTCCTCTATCTGTTGATTGTTAAATAGTGAACTAAATCTTCCATCATGCTTTCAACCGTAAAAACTTCCGGCATCACATGGACGTTGATATGATAATAGTCTAACCTTTCTTTTGTAACAGGACCAATACAAACAACCATTAAATCGTCTATTTTGCTGTGCAAATCATATTTTTCCACAACAGACATAAAATGATCGACCGTTGATGTGCTAGTAAAAAAAAGAATATCAAGTTCTTTTGCACTTAACGCATTAGCGAGCAATTTTTCACTTTCCTTTGGAAAATACGTATGGTATACAATCGCTTCATCTATACAAGCACTTCTTTTTTTTAGATTGATAACAAGATAATCTCTTGCTAAATTTCCTTTTACAATTAGCACTTTTTCATTATTTCTTACAATCAAACTAAATTCTTCTACAAAGGTTTCAGCCACATATTCACTTGGGACAAAATCAGGTTTGTACCCGAATGATAACAGTGTCTTCGTTGTTTTCTCACCAATTACGGCTATTTTAGGGATTTTTCCTTCAAAACGATCCAGCTGATGAAAAAATGCCTGCACCCCATTGCTGCTTGTAAAAACAAACCAATCATAATAGCTTCCCTTGACGCATCTTGTTATTATTTCGGCAGAAAGTGGACATTCGCTAAATTCTAGTAAAGGAATTTCTACTGCTCTGCCGCCTAATGAGGCAACTTTTTCAGAAAGAGATGCTGCTTGTTTTTTGGAACGTGGAATCAGCACTGTTTTTCCAAAAAGCGGATCAGCCATCAATAATATTCTCCTCTTTTAACTGATCAATTAATTTTTTCGCCCCTTTTTTTGTTAAAACAGATGCAGCAAGCTCTCCGACATCCACTGGATTATTTCCACTTATTTTCTCTTTATAAACCGTTTTTCCGTCTGGCGATGTCACAAGTGCTGTTAAAACAACTTCCTTACCATCTAATTCTGCAAATCCAGCTATCGGAACTTGGCATCCTCCATCCATTTTATTCAGAAAGGCTCTTTCCGCATAAACGGTCCTTGTTGTCTCTTCACTAGATAGTTTGCTTAATAGCTCTAATACTTCCTTATCATCTTCTCTGCATTCAATAGCAAGTGCTCCTTGACCGACAGCCGGCAGACACACTTCCGGATCTAAAAATTCAGTTACCACATCACTTGTCCAACCCATTCTCGCTAAACCAGCAGCAGCCAAAATAATCGCGTCATAATCTTCTGTTTCTAGCTTCTTCAGGCGAGTGTCGATATTCCCACGAATCCATTTAATTTGCAAATCTGGTCGTTCTGCTAGAAGCTGTGCCCCTCTTCTTAAGCTGCTTGTTCCAATAACAGCCCCTTTTTTCAACTCTTTTAAAGGAATATGATTTTTACTAATTAGAGCATCTCGGTGATCTTCCCTCGGTGGAATGCAACCTATAATCAACCCAATTGGCAAAATTGCAGGCATATCTTTCATGCTATGTACGGCGATATCAATTTCTTTATTTAACATGGACTGCTCTATTTCTTTCACAAACAATCCTTTTCCGCCAACTTTCGAAAGGGTTACATCTAAAATAACATCCCCTTTTGTCACCACTTCTTTTACTTCAAACTCAAAAGACGGATCTAGTTTTTTGAGTTGTTCAATCACCCAATTTGTTTGTGTAATCGCTAATTTGCTTCTTCTTGAACCAACAATGATTTTCCTCATAAAACACCTCCAAAAAAATTTGAACCATAGCTTTTCCTAACAATACTTTCTTCCCTTTGCTGTTGGTATTAGCATAAAAGTTTCTTTGTATAAGAAAAGTAGTAAAGTACGCCCGCTTTTATGAACATATGTAATAGCTGTTCTCACACCTCTTTATTCCATTTAAAAGTGAAAAGCAGAAAAATTGCCGATTAAAAAAAAATTGATTAATACAATCAAAAAACTAACAATATTTAATTGAGCGATATTTTTCCCTCTTAGCTTTTTAGATACACGTAAATATAAGTAGCTACTGTATATTAATAATACGATAAATGAGCCAATGATTTTTGGATCATACCAAAAAAAGTCAGGTTTTTGAATAATTGCCCATTGAATGCCTAGAATTAGAGCGATTAAAAGAATCGGAACACTTATAACATTTAGAACATAAGAAATATGCTCAAGCCTCGCCAAATCTGGTATTCTTTTTAATCTTTTTCCCCATCGCTTCTTTTTTAGCAGATCAAATTGAATACAATATAGAAGGGAAAAAATAAAAGACAAGGAAAAAGCACCATAAGATAAAATAGCTGCAGTAATATGAATAAAAAGCAGTTCAGAAACGGCTTGTGCAGCAAGCTTTTCACTTTGCTCCCGAATAGGAGCAAACGTATGAATGGCCATAACGATAAAACCTAAAACATTCGTAAAAAAAGCAAAAAAGTCCACTTTTAACAAACGGTTTATCGCAAGGGATAAGGAAATCAATACCCATGTATAAAAATATAATCCTTCCATAATGCTTAGTACAGGGAATCGCCCAGTCTCCATCATATACAACCCCAAAAACGAGGTTTGCAATGCCCAAACAAATGAAAGTAACCAGAAAGCCGTTTTGTTTGCTTTCTGGTTATTATGCATAAAATCAAAAAAATAAAACAAAACAGAAAATGCATATAAAATAAGCATAAATTCATGAAGCCTTGTCATGTACATATCCTGCATATTTGCTTCCCCTTTAACAACACAATTCAAATGAAATGAAACGAACAACAATACAATTTAAAAGAAGCAGACCGCTTAGGGTTGTAAAGTTGTTTGAACAGAAGATCTATATACTTCCTTTTCTACTTTCGATGGCTGATCTTCTTGTAACATATCTTGCAATTGAAAGATTTTCACAAATAACGCTAACGATTTTTCCGCATCCTCTGTTGATGCTAGCTCCTTGACTTGGAGAATCGGGTCTTTCAATAGTTGATTAATAATACTTTTTGTATGCTTGTTTAACACTTTTTTATCCCGTTCACTTAGATGCGGCAGCTTTCTTTCCATGCTTTTCATTGTTTCAGATTGAATCGATAATGCTTTTTCGCGCAAAGAAGATATAACTGGTACAATTCCCAATAAATGCAGCCATTGATTAAATTCTACTATTTCCTCTTCAATCATCAGCATAATCTTGGCAGCTTCCTTTTTACGCTCCTGCATATTTGCTTCCACAATACCTTCCAAATCATCAATATCATAAAGAAACACGCTTTCGAATTCAGCTATATCCGGATCTAAATCTCTTGGAACAGCAATATCCACCATAAAAAGCGGCATTCCTTTGCGGATTTTTTCAATATTTTGCATCATCGTTTTTGTAATAACAAAAGTATTGGATCCTGTTGAACTGATAACGATATCTGCATCAATCAAAGCACATTGCAGCTCATTCAGCGGTTTTGCCTGCCCTTCAAAACGATCAGCCAATCCTTGTGCTTTTTCAAATGTGCGATTTATCACCGTCACATTTTTCGCGCCATTACTATATAGGTTCTCAATAGCTAATTCACCCATTTTTCCGGCGCCTAAAATAAGCACATTTTTATTTTCAATCGTTCCAAAGATTTTTTTTGCCAATTCCACTGCTGCATAACTAACAGAGACTGCATTTCCACCGATTTCTGTTTCCGTATGCGCTCTTTTTGCTAATGTAATAGCTTGTTTGAAAAGCTGATTAAAAACCGTTCCAACAGCACTGATTTTTTGGGCTTCCAAAAAACTAGTTCGTACTTGACCAAGTATTTGCGTTTCTCCTACAATCATAGAGTTTAATCCGCATGCTACTTGAAATAGATGGTTAATTGCACCTTCTTGTTCATACACAAATAAATATGGAACAAATTCATTTTGCTCCATCCCAAACCATTCTGATAAAAATTCTTTTATATAGTAACGACCAGTGTGTAATTGATCGACTACCGCATATATTTCTGTTCTATTGCATGTAGATAAAATGACATTCTCTAATAAACTCTTTTTATTTTGCAATTGATTCATCGCTTCCCCTATTTTGGATGAATCAAACGTTAAACGCTCGCGTATTTCTACTGGGGCCGTTTTATAATTAAGTCCAACAACCATTATATGCATAAGCTAAATGACACCCCTAACAATTCAAATAAACAGTAAGTTATTTATAATAATTCTAAATATGGATTTATTATAGCAGATTTTGATTATGAATGTATGGATAAAGTCTTCCTTATTTGTGAACAAATTGTGAAATCTTGTACAAGAATTTGAAAATAGCACTGCACTCTCGATTAACCCGCAAGCTACTTTGTGCTGTAAATTACTTCTTTTCATCACCATGGTGTAAATCTTTCTTAGCATGAATGTCTGAAAGGAATGAAAAGATAACATTTCTATCCTCTTTTGCAAAGTCGATAAAAACAATATTTAACCTTGCTCTTTTTCTACTTATGATAAAACCAAATCTATTACATTTTATCATAAGTAGCTTCCATTTTCCGCAACGATTTATTTCCAGCCAGATGATTCAACGCTATAGAAATTCTGCCGTTTCTGCATCCATACAAAGCCCTGCATCCAGTAAATGGCACTTTTTCTTCACCCTAAAATTATGAATGATAGGCTGTTTTATCAAAGCTGTTGTTTTTACCAAAAATAATAGAAAAGTACTTAGTTTCCTGCTAGTCTAACAGCAACTATCTTTTCGAAAAATAACCTAATAATATCATACCTTTTTTTCCCTTTTCTTACTCCTTTTATTCTGAGAATTTTTGATATTCCTCTTCTTTTTACACATGCTTTTAGTTTATTTCTTTAGTTTGAATCACTATCCAATTAAAAATCTAAGGTTGCAATTCTTTTTATATACCAATAAAATGTGAAGATGTCAGACATTATTTGCAACAAGGAGATTACGCGATGAAAAACAACTATATAAACACTGCCTCAAGCCTTTATATAAACTATTTATTGCTTGGCATGGTCAATATTATGCTTGCATCAAATATGTCTTATTTAATGAAACAGCTAAATACAGATCATGCAGGAATTAGTTATATTATTTCGGCGATTGGAATTGGCAAATTACTTTCTTATTCTCTTTCTGGCATCTTATCAGACAAATTTGGAAGAAAACCGCTTGTCCTGATTTCCGGGCTGATAATGGCCATATTTTTAGTAGGCATTCCACTAGCTCCAACCTATCAAATAGCATTTTTGTTTGCCATACTTGCCGGAGTTGCTAATTCCGCTATGGACGCTGGAACATATCCAGCACTTATTGAAATATTCCCTAAAGCAACAGGGTCTGCCAGTGTATTAATAAAAGCATTTATGTCAGCCGGAGCTGCTCTGCTTCCAATCATGATTGCCTTTTTTGCAAACCATGAATTTTTTTATGGTTATGCGTTTTTTGTGCCTGCAGCCATTTATCTTTTAAACACGCTGTTCTTATTTAAAAGATCATTTCCTAATCATAAGGTAGAAGATGCTCCGTTACTCGATACTACAACTGAAGTGGGGAAATTCCAATCGGAACCACGGTTCTGGAAGGAAGGGATTGCTCTTATTATCATGGGCTTTACTTCTACTTCGCTGTTTACCGTTTCGCAAATTTGGCTTCCAACCTTTGGACAAGAAGTAATTGGCATGAGCGCGGAAAGTTCTGTTAAGCTATTAAGTTTTTACAGCATTGGTGCCTTGCTTTCTGTTTTAGCATTATCCATTCTATTAAAGAAAATAATAAAACCGATTACTGTTGTAGTTGTTTATCCGATCATTACCTTTTTTTCAGTGCTCGTGTTATTATCCATTAAAGCACCAAGCATCGCTATTCTTGCTTCCTTTTTCTTAGGATTTTCCACAGCTGGCGTTTTCCAATTAACCATCACAATCATGACAGAATTATTTTGGAAAAAGAAGGGTTCCGTAACTGGACTTGTTGCAACAGCAGCCGGGTTAGCTTCCGTTCTATTGCCAATCGCTACTGGAATCATGTCAAAAACCGGGCATATTTCCATTATCTTTATATTTGACTCAGCTCTATCGATTGTTGGAGTTGCTGCTGCAGCTTTCGTTAACTATCGATATAGGAAAATAGTAAAAACTAAATCAGAAAATAAAATACAAATATCCGCATCTTAAATTTTTAAATCGCTGCCCCCTATGTGACAGCGATTTTTTATATAGACACTAAAAAGAAAGACAATACCAAGCAGCCGGAATACACGAAGACTCCTATGGGATTGCGAGACGAACGAGACCCCGCAGCGTAGCGAAGGGTATTCCACCTGCGGAACCTTTTTTCAGGGTAGCCATAATGTAAAACAACAAAAAAGGTTTTTACATTTTATAAAGGAGTACCTCCCTTTTATGTCGAAATGAATAATGACCAAAATCAGCTATACATTTCCTAACAAAAAGATAAAACAAGCAACACGTTTCTGCTTTATTTAGTTGAATCTTTTGATAGCTTTGTTAGAATAACTTATTGGACAGCTTCATCTGTCAAAAAAACCTCGCATACGTATTGAATGCATATACACAGCACAAAAGAGACCAGTTTCACCAATATATTTATAAGATTGCTGCTAAAGAAAGACAAACAGGAGGACTTATGAAAACACAAAAATTATTCTCTGGCATTATTTTAATTGGGTTTGGCTTATATTTTCTTTTAAAAGAGTATCCTATTCCATCCATTTCTTTTCTGTTAGTTTGGCCGACCTTGCTATTCATCATCGGCATTGCTTTTTTATTTCAAGGATATGGAGGAAAAGATTTTAGTTTCATTTTACCTGGCATAATTTTAACAGGATTTGGTCTTCATTTTCATTTAGTTCATAAACTATCGATATGGCCAGATCATGCTGGCACCTTTGTATTAATTATTGCATTAGGATTTATTCTTCAGCATCAAAAAACAGGGAAAGGAATGGTAAATGGCTTATTATTTCTGCTATTAGCATTTCTACTGTTGTTTTACCAAGACATCCTTAAAACAGTTGGCTTTTTAAAACTCAGTCCTGCAGCCATGAGAAAAATCATCCCTATCTTATTCCTGCTTGTTGGAGGATATTATTTAGTTTCTAGGAAAAAGTGATAACTAAGAATTAAGCATACGCTTTTAATCGGAATGGATTCTTATATTACTCTGTCAATATTCCTGCTGGACTGCGCCAGAGTATCCTCGTTGCCTTTATTGCTTTTTTTGCAGAACTCCTACATCCCTGCTTTAATCAAAAACAGTGCACATATCGCCCCCAAAACCAAAACAATAAAAATAGTGAGTGCCGTTTTTCAGCACTCACTATCTACATATGCACTTATTTAGCCAGATGTTGAAGCAAAGACCACACTTTATCTTTTCCTTCGCCCGTTTCTGAAGAGAATAAAATAAGGTAATCCTTCTCACTTAAATCGAATGTTTCTTTTGTAACTTTTAAATGCTTTTGCCATTGTGACTTTGATATTTTATCCGCTTTTGTCGCAATAATGACACAAGGAATATCATAATGCTTTAAAAAGTCATACATTAAAACATCATCTTTTGATGGAGCATGTCTAAGGTCGGTAATTAATATAACCGCTCTCAGCTGTTCTCTTGATGTGAAATACGTTTCCAGCATCTTTCCCCATGCTTCTCGTTCCTTCTTTGAAACTTTTGCGTAGCCATATCCTGGCACATCCACAAAATGAAGAATTTCATTAATTAAATAAAAATTTAATGTCTGTGTTTTACCAGGCTTAGACGAAATACGCGCTAACGCTTTTCTTCCAAGCATTTTATTAATAAAGGAGGATTTCCCTACATTTGATCTACCTGCCAACGCAAATTCTGGTATATTTGTTTCAGGATATTGATGTGGCTTTACAGCACTAATTACGATTTCTGCACTATTTACTTTCAAGAATTTACACTTCCGTTCAGAGCATGTTTTAATACTTCGTCTACATGAGATACAAGGATAAACTCAAGATCCTCACGTACACTTTCTGGAATATCTTCTATATCTTTTTCATTGTCTTTTGGCAAAATAATGGTCGTTAAACCTGCTCGATGGGCGCCTAATGATTTTTCCTTTAGCCCTCCGATCGGCAGCACTCTGCCTCTTAATGTTACTTCCCCTGTCATTCCAACCTCTTTTCTAATCGATTGACCCGATAAGGCGGAGACAAGTGCAGTAACCATGGTAATCCCTGCTGAAGGTCCATCTTTTGGTACTGCACCTTCTGGAACATGGATATGAATATCATTTTTTTCGTGAAATTTCGGATCAATGCCAAGCTCCTCTGATTTAGAACGAATATAACTAAATGCTGCTTGAGCAGATTCTTTCATCACATCGCCAAGTTTTCCTGTTAAAACCAACTTGCCTTTCCCAGGCGCTAATGATACTTCTATTTGAAGTGTGTCACCACCAACAGTAGTGTAAGCAAGCCCAGTTGCAACGCCCACTTGATCCTCTGATTCAGCCTGGCCAAATCGGAATTTCGGTTTACCCAGAAACTCTTCTACATTTTTGCTTGTAAGAATAATTTTTTTCTTGTCTCCTGTCACAATTATTTTCGCAGTTTTTCGGCAAATCGTGGCAAGTTGTCTTTCCAAGCTTCGTACGCCTGCTTCACGCGTATATAATCGGACAATTTTTTGAATGGCATCTTCTCTAATTTGAAGCTGCCCTTTTGTTAAACCGTGATCTTTAATTTGTTTGGTGAGTAGATGATCTTTTGCAATGTGTATTTTTTCAATCTCTGTATAACCAGCAATCGAAATGATTTCCATTCTATCTCTTAGAGGAGCAGGAATGGTAGCTAAATTATTGGCTGTAGCAATAAACATTACTTTGGAAAGATCATACGTTTCTTCAATATAATGATCACTAAAGCTATGATTTTGTTCCGGGTCCAATACTTCCAGCATAGCTGCTGAAGGATCTCCACGAAAATCATTAGACATTTTGTCAATTTCATCTAATAAAAATACTGGATTGATTGTTCCAGCTTTTTTCATTCCTTGAATGATTCTGCCAGGCATAGCTCCTACATACGTTCTGCGATGCCCTCGTATTTCAGACTCATCCCGAACGCCTCCAAGGGAAATGCGAACAAAATGACGATTAAGAGACTTTGCAATGGAACGAGCCAAACTAGTTTTCCCGACACCTGGAGGACCTGCTAAGCATAAAATTGGTCCTTTTAAGGATTTCGTTAAACTTTGTACCGCTAAATACTCTAATACTCGTTCTTTTACCTTTTCAAGCCCGTAATGGTCTTTATCTAATACTTTTTCCGCTTTGACAATATTTAGATCATCCTCTGTTTCTTTTGACCAAGGCAATGCAATTAACCATTCAATATAATTTCGAATAACCGAGCTCTCCGCAGAAGTTGACGGGATTTTTTCATAACGATCCAGTTCTTTTAAAGCAGTTGTTTTGATATGTTCTGGCATCCCAGCAGCTTCTATTTTTTCCGTAAGTGTGCTTACTTCTCCACTCTTGCCGTCTTTATCACCAAGCTCTTTTTGAATGGCTTTCATTTGTTCTCGTAAATAATATTCCTTTTGTGTTCTTTCCATTGATTTTTTCACACGCTGTCCAATTTTCTTTTCTAAGTTCAGGACTTCTTTTTCATTGTGAATAATATCAATCACATAATTAATTCTTTTTTTGTTTTCTAGTGTTTCTAAAATATGCTGTTTTTCTTTCAACTTAATTGGTAAGTGAGAAGAAATAATATCGGCCATTCTTCCTGGCTCTTCCATATCTGCAACTGTAGAATATGTTTCATTTGATATTTTCTTTGAAATTTTTATGTATTGCTCAAAGTATTGAAGCAATGTGCGCATTAATGCTTCGTCTTCCACATCCTTGGAAGTATCTTCTTCATATACATTTAAGCTCGCCGCAAAATATCCGTCTTCTTCTATTATTTCTTGAATTTCTGCTCTTTTAAGCCCCTCCACTAATACTCGAATTGTACCATTTGGCAGCTTTAACATTTGCTTCACTTTCGTTAGTGTACCTAATTTGTATAGATCCTCTTCAGAGGGATCATCCATATCCATATCCTTTTGCATGGTTAAAAAAATTAGATGGTCATCTACCATTGCTTTTTCAAGTGCCTGCACCGATTTTTCACGACCAACATCTAGATGTAAAACCATCGTTGGATAAACAAGCAAACCTCGAAGCGGCAGGAGGGGGACAATTGTATTATTCGTTTTCTCCATAACGTTGCACCTCCAGCAATAAAAAGTTCCTTTACATTTCTAATACTTTGTACAATTCTATCTTATTTATGAAAAAGTGTCTATTAACTAGAGTTATTATCCGTTTATACTGATTAGAACTTTTTCTTTTCTAAATACGACATCTGTTATCAAAAAATATCCTTACAATCTAAAGGTAGCCAATCATGTTTTTTATTGGACGACTTTTCAGTTTCAACATTTTAGCTTATAACTAATATTAGTATCTTAACAAACGGTCAGTAATATGTCTTGTGAACAAAAAAATTTTCCGCTAAAATAACGAATAAATAAAGGGGATACATAAGATTGTACTTAATTAGACAAGTGAAAAGGACATAATGTAACAAATAATTTTTATTATACAGATAAAAAAGCGGTTTCTTTTTAATAAAAGCTTAACTAACCTACATTTTACCCTACTCCATTATAAAGCATTTGCTCTGTTAGGAAAACGTTCCTTTCTATTTTTAATGGTTATAAAGGCATAAACGAAAACAAGCTTTAATTTTCACCATCGCAGGAAAATTAAAGCTTGTTTACTTACAGTGCGTGTTCAAAAAGGAGGATAAAAAGGATCGAAAAGTTCGAGGCGGTTTGCTCCCGAGCATCGGCCTTTCACAGGATGTGGTGACTTCCGCGTTGCTCACAGGACGTGAGCGCTTTTAGTGGAAGATCCTTTCGTTTTGAATACGTGAGAAGCGGAGAAGCAAACCAACGAAGAAATTCGATGTGTCATTTTTACCGGACTTTTTGAACAACTTCTTACATGCTTTTTTTCTTTGTTATATCAATTGCAGCTGGAATTATCTCGTCTTTTATATGCTCTTTAATTAAAGCATGATCTAGTACTTCTTTTAATGTGGTAACCGGAATTAATGTAATACCTTGTACTTCCTGTAATACAGATTGCATATTTTCTTGTGGAATAATTACTTTGTTTACGCCTGCCTTTTGCGCTGCTTTTACTTTTGCAAGCACCCCGCCGACAGGCTTCACTTTTCCATGAATACTTATTTCACCTGTCATTGCTACTTTATGGTCAATTGGAAATTTATAAATTGCTGAGTATATCCCGGAAGCCATTGATATTCCAGCAGAAGGACCATCTATGGGTATTCCACCTGGGAAGTTTACATGAATATCGTATTGGTCTGCCGGTACATTCATCGAACGAAGAACCGTAATGACATTTTCGATGGATCCTCTAGCCATACTTTTTCTTCTTATTGATTTCCCTTGTCCATTAATGCTCTCTTCTTCCACTATACCTGTTATATTAATGGATCCCTTCTCCTTGGCTGGTATAACGGTAACCTCTATTTCTAACAATGCACCAATATTCGTACCATATACAGCGAGACCATTTACAGAACCAATAGAAGACTCTTTGTTTATTTTTCTTTCCATACGAGGAATGAGCTGACTAGAATTAATAACCCATTCTAATTCTTCCTCTTTAATAAAGGTTCTATCTTCTCCGATTGCCAATCCAGCAGAGATTTGAATCATATTTACTGCTTCCCTGCCGTTTCTTGCATATTCTGCTAATATTTCTAATGATTGATCACTAATTCCCAATCTTACTTTATCAGCAGCTTTTTTGCCAATTTTCACTACTTCCTCTTTTGTTAATTCTCGGAAAAATACTTCCATACAGCGCGAACGAATAGCTGGCGGTATTTCATTAGGTGTTCTTGTTGTTGCCCCAACTAAACGAAAATCAGCAGGAAGACCATTTTGAAAAATATCGTGAATATGGGTTGGTATCTGCGTATTTTCTTCATTATAGTAGGCACTTTCAAGAAAAACTTTTCGGTCTTCCAGCACTTTCAACAGCTTGTTCATTTGCGTTGGATGAAGTTCACCGATTTCATCAATAAACAATACTCCACCATGTGCATTTGTGACAGCACCTTGCTTTGGCTGAGGTATTCCTGCTTGTCCCATTGCCCCAGCACCTTGATAAATGGGGTCATGAACAGATCCAATCAATGGATCAGCTATTCCTCTTTCATCGAACCTTGCTGTCGTTGCATCCAATTCTACAAAGACAGAATTTGTTTTAAAAGGAGACTTCTGATTCTTTTTTGATTCTTCTAAAACCAGTCTTGCGGCAGCTGTTTTTCCTACTCCAGGCGGCCCGTAGATAATAACATGTTGAGGATTAGGACCACAAAGAGCTGCCTTCAATGCTTTTATCCCATCTTCCTGCCCTACAATATCGGCAAAGCTTGTAGGACGAACCTTCTCAGACAAAGGTTCTGTCAGGGAAATGGCTCGCATTTTCCGCAATTGGTCCATTTCCTTTCTTGATTCTCGATCAATCGATACTTTTTGTGTTCTTTGGTTTTTCAGCAAATTCCAAAAATACAGTCCAATTATTATTCCAAAAAATAATTGGACAAATAAAGCTATCTCCGTCCAACTCATATAAATACCTCCCGAATATTATCATGCTGCTAAAAATTAGTATCTCCTTCCATGAGTTGGAATAAACAAGTTTTCTTGAAAAATAGAAGAAGTTTAAATAAGACTTTATTTTTTTAGACAATTCACCTAAATGTGCGTGTTCAAAGGAGAATAAAAAGGACCAAGAAGTTCAAGGCGGCTTTACTTTGAGCATCGCCCTTCCAAGGGATGTGGTGACTTCAACGTTGCTCACAGGACGTGAGCTTTTTTTTTGTTGAAGATCCTCTCGTTGGATACGTGAGAAGCCGAAAAGGGAAGTTAACGAAGAAATTCGACGCGTTATTTTTACCGGACTTTTTGAACAATCTTTAAAAAGCGGCGCGCACTTAAGTAGTCCGTAGTCGAATACATTTCGCTTTCCATGGGGCTGGCGCGGCTCATCCTCGTTTTACTGCATGGCCTCGTCTTTTTCACTTTTCCACGGGAGTCATCTTATAGTAGACGAGGTGAGGGAAGCGTTAAAATAGATAAAACGCTTACATAAGATGGCTAACTGACTTCAGAAAACATAAACTTTTGTTTGAAGCAAAACTATTTTGCGATTATTCCGCGGTTCTCCCAATTATTCCACATTTCTCTCAATTATTCCGCATTCCTCTCGATTATTCCGCATTCCTCTCGATTATTCCGCGTTCCTCTCGATTATTCCGCGTTCCTC
>JBDNRM010000034.1:0-26250 GCA_047718615.1 Bacillus sp. (in: firmicutes)
GTCATGTGAACATTTTTCTTCAGAGCTGTTCAAGGCGCTTGCGCTTTTCTTATTATTCGTCAAAAACAGATAATACTCCTAAAATTACTGATATATTCGACAAATATTGTCGAAATCCTCTATCAATAACTCCCTCCAAAAAATTATTTTATAAAAACACTATTTGGTCTAAACCGAAATACGGCCTTATGTGCAAATTCACTTTAAATAAAACATAGTATGGTTTGAAGAACCGTTCCCAATGTCATCAAGCCGAACTTCAATATATTAAAAAAAGTATGTCGTAAGCCTCAGGAAATGAACTAGGAGTTTCCCAATCAATGAACAGATTTTTTGTTGCTAGTAGTCGATAATAATGAGATGTTTGTTTATTTCTTTTAGCAACGGGAAAAGATATAGTAGATTTTTATTCATTGATAATGATGGCTTAAAATTCTATTTAACTGTCTAGCTCTGCATAAGAGGGAGTACAAACAATTGATTCCTAACCTTCCTGCTGCTTCCTTCTTTCAAGCTGATATAATTTAAATCTTCAAATATTTTGTTATAATAGACTAAATTATGTTTAAAGGAGACTTGTACATGACTAATTCAAAAAAATTTATCGGTTATATTGGTACATACACGAAAACTAAAAGTAAAGGAATTTATTCATTTGTACTTGATACAGAAAAAAAGAAGATAACAAATATTGAATTGGTAGCTGAAATTGATAATCCTACCTATTTAACAGTTAGTAAAGATAATAAACATCTTTACGCTGTAGGGAAAAAGGGATCTCTTGGAGGCGTTTCTGCTTATACTATCGATTCTGCATCGGGTAAGCTTGAATTGCTTAATAGCCAATATACAGAAGGTGCTTCTCCATGTCATGTAAGCGTTGACGATGGTAAAATTATGGTTTTATCTGGAAACTACCACAAAGGAACTGCTGATGCATATCCTCTTGATAAGAATGGTTCTATCCAACCTGTTTCTTCTATTATTGAGAATAGCGGATTTGGCCCTAATAAAGAGCGCCAAGAAAAACCACATATGCATTTTGTTGGATATACCCCGGATGAAAAATATGTGGTGTCTGTTGATTTAGGAATTGATCGCTTAGATACATACAAGCTGTCAGAAGGCGTTCTAAAAGAAGTAAATAGCTTATCTGTAAAACCTGGAAGTGGTCCACGACATATCGCTTTCCATCCCAATGGTAAATTTGCTTATGTGATGACTGAGCTAAGTTCTGAAGTGATTGCTTTATCTTATGATGCAGAAACAGGGAGCTTTGAGCAGCTACAGTATATTTCAACTATTCCAATTGACTTTACAGAAAATAATCAAGGCAGCGCTATTCATGTTTCATCAGATGGCAAGTTCGTTTATGCAGCAAATCGTGGCCATCATACTATTTCTATATTTAGCGTGAACCCTGATACTGGACAACTTGTGTTTGTCGATCATACTTCTACAGAGGGAGTTTGGCCACGTGACTTTATATTAGATCCGACAGAACAATTTTTGATTGCATCAAATGAACAATCAGATACACTAACATTATTCCAAAGAGATCCAGGTACTGGAAAACTAACATTACTGCAATCTGAAATAGAAGCACCTGAACCTGTCTGTGTTAAATTTTTGCATTATTAATATGGCTACTTCATTTGTGTTACGCTTGGACTTTTACTAGAAGTAACCAATCAGATAAAAAGGAAGCTGACTTTATTAAGCTAGGAAAAATAGCTTATCTAAGTCTGCTTCCTTTTCATTTAGGCTAAATATGCCTCTTGTACTTGTTTATTTGTTATTAATTCCTCTCCCGAACCTTCAAGAACAATTTGTCCTGTTTGAATAACGTACCCCCTGTTAGCAATTTGCAATGCTTGGAATGCATTTTGCTCAACTAAAAGAATCGTCATCCCTTCTCGGTTCAGCTCTTTAATTATTTCAAATATTTGTTCCACAATTATCGGTGCCAATCCCATGGAAGGCTCATCTAGCATTAATACTTCCGGTTGCATCATAATGGCACGTCCAATCGCAAGCATTTGCTGTTCCCCGCCACTCATCGTTCCGCCTTTTTGGTCCACCCGTTCTTTTAATCTAGGAAAATATTCAAAAACTTTTTTCATTCTTGTTTCAATTAACTTTTTATCTTTTACAGCAAAAGCGCCTATCAATAAGTTCTCTCGTACAGATAATTTAGGAAAAATCCTTCTTCCTTCCGGCACTTGTGAAACACCTAGTATAGCTGTTTTATGTGCAGCAATATTCGTTATTTCATTGCCTTTATAAAAGATAGATCCCTGTTTCGCTCGAACCTGACCACTTATTGTTTTTAACGTCGTTGATTTTCCTGCTCCGTTACTTCCGATAAGCGTAACAATTTCGCCTCGATCTACATGCAGGCTAATTCCCTTTAATGCCTGGATGCCGCCATATGATGCTTCTATACTATTAAGTTCCAGTATTTTCTCCATGCTGTTACCCCCTTTAAGCAAGTGATACCGCTCCTTTGCCTAAATATGCTTCAATTACCTTAGGATTCGAACGAATGTCTTCCGGTCCGCCTTCCGCAATCTTCTCTCCATGATCAAGCACAATAATATGATTAGAAATTTCCATTACCAGTTTCATATCATGTTCGATTAAGATAATCGTCAAATCTAATCTATTACACATATCTTGTATTAAATCAGTTAATAATCTTGTTTCTTTTGGATTCATTCCAGCTGCCGGCTCATCTAATAATAAAATGCTAGGTTTGGTTGCTAAAGCACGGGCAATTTCTAATCTACGCTGAGCACCATATGATAAGTTTCCTGCTGCTTCATTTAACAAATCAGCAAGACCAACATATTCTAGTAATCGATAAGCCTCTTGTTTTGCTTCTTCCTCTTCATGTCTAGATTTTGGAAGTTGGAGTAAAGTCCCTAATAGATTTCCTTTTATATGATTATGCATTCCAATTAGTACGTTTTCTAATACAGTAATATCATTAAATAAACGAATATTTTGAAACGTCCGAGAGATGCCATGCTTTGCAACAGTATGTGGCTTTAACCCTGCTATTGATTTTCCCTCCAAAAGAATTTCTCCTGATGTTGGTTTATACACGCCTGTAATCATATTAAAAAAGGTTGTTTTTCCTGCTCCATTTGGTCCAATTACAGCCGTTATAGAGTTTTTCTCCACATACATATCAATATTTGAATTTGCAACAAGCCCGCCAAAAGTTTTGGTTAATCCTTTAACCTCGAGTACATTCACTTGATGTTCCTCCTTGTGCATTTAAGTCCTTACAGAGATTTTTTACTACTCCTAGTTCCCTGTTTTAATTTCTTTGCATTAAATTTTAAATTTTTTACCGGTATCAATCCTTGTGGACGATACAATGTCATGATAATTAATAATGCACCGAAAATAAATCTTTGCATTTTTGCCGGAGATAACGCATCAGGAATAACCGCAACAGAACTAAGCCATGATGTAATCTCTGCTAAAACTTGTAAATTTAATATAGTAATAACGGAAGCTCCTAAAATAACACCTGGAACACTTCCCATACCTCCTAAAATTACCATAACAAGAATAGTAGTAGATTCTAAATAGGTGAAGCTTGTTGGATCAATAAATGTTTGTTTTGCAGCAAATACAACACCCATCATTCCTGAAAAAGAAGCACCAATTGCAAAGGCAGTTAATTTTGTTTTAACAAGTGGAATTCCCATCGCTTGTGCAGCAATTTCGTTTTCTCGAACCGCTTTCCAAGAACGTCCCAATTTTGTATGTTCTAATTTCGTAACTGTATAGATAACGATCAAAAATACTACTAATACAACATAATAAAATTGATTTGGGAATATTAATTGAACCCCAAATATTTCAGGAGGACTAATGCTTGCAAGTCCCATTGCTCCATTTGTAATATTGACCGGTTTATCTAAATTATTAAATACAATTCGAATAATTTCTCCAAATCCAAGGGTAACAATTGCTAAGTAGTCACCTTTTACACGTAAAACTGGAATTCCCAGCAAAACACCAAATAAAGCAGCTACAAACAGACCAAGAATAATAAAAACCCAAAAGCTGTTTCCTGATAAAGGATAATGGCCAAAAGGCATAAAGTTAGACGCCTGTGTAGTTGCAAAAATACCGTATGTATATGCACCAACTGCAAAGAACGCTACAAATCCTAAATCAAGCAATCCAGCTAATCCAACAACGATATTTAAACCTAATGCCATACAAACATATATTCCTACCATTGTAGCAACTTCCATGTAGGACTGATAGGCAGGACCGTGACTTGCTGAAAAGGGAAGAACAAATCCCAAAATGATAATTCCCAAAGCCCATTTTATTTTATTTCCTAACTTTAAAAAATAAAGAATTAAAAGGGAAAATAATAGTAGTAAAAATGCCACAACCGATTGCTGCGCAAGGTATAAACTAGCACTCGTTACTAATACGTATACTAAAAATAGTATTGCTTGTGCCATTTTATTGTTTTGTAGTGTATTCATTATGTTTGACATTGTTCCCACCTACACTTTCTCTGCTACGGCTTTCCCAAATAAGCCTTCTGGTTTAAAGATTAGGACAATAATTAAAATAGCAAAAGCAACAACATCTTTATATTCTGCTCCTAAAAGACCACCTGTAATAACAGATAAATTAGCAGCGGTAAACATTTCAACAAGACCAATAATCAATCCTCCAACCATGGCTCCGCGGATATTCCCAATACCGCCAAGGACAGCTGCTGTAAATGCCTTTAGTCCAAGAATAAAGCCAATATAAGGGTCAATTGTTCCATATTGAATAGCAAAAAGCACTCCTGTTGCTCCCCCAAGGGCTGAACCAACAAAAAAGGTAACTGAAATTACTTTATTTACGTTAATAGACATCAAGGATGCAGTATCTCTGTCTTGAGCTACTGCTCTCATTGCCATGCCCCATTTTGTTCTATTAACAAACACATCAAGAGCAACCATTAGTATGATGGCAACAATAATAACTACTAGAAAAGAACTTTTAAAGCTTGGGTTGTGAATACCTGAGATAATAGAATCTAATGGTACTTTTATTTGTCCTTTAAAAAAACTTGGTGAAGTTAAAATATAATTTCCTTTATATAGTTCTGTAATAAAGCGCACAATATCCTGTAGTAAGAAGGATATCCCTATAGCTGAAATAAGTGCAATTAATTTCGGAGCTTTTCGTAATGGACGATACGCCACTCTTTCAATTCCCATTCCCATTAGACCTGTGATTAAACTGGATATCACAAGCATAATAATTAAACTAAATACAGCCGGCAGCATGGAAGTCCAGCCAAGACTTGTCAAAATAATTAATACGGCTGTTCCAATAAACGCACCCGTCATAAAAATTTCTCCATGTGCAAAGTTTATTAGCTCCAAAATTCCATAAACCATTGTGTATCCTAATGCTATAACTGCATATACAGCACCGAGGGTCAGACCGTCTATCAAAACTTGCGGTAATGTTTGTAGTATTTCTGTCAGCATTTTCTTCCCCACACTTTTGTTTTAAATTTTATTAACTACAATTAACTTTTTAAGTTATTTTCTTTTTTAGTTGTCCTTCTTGCTTATTCTTTTAAAATATTGCTTGTCTGCCATTAGAAAGGTAACTGATATAATCCCTTTGAACGATCATCAATCGGTTTATCATACAAAATTTTATCTAAAACCGTTTTTTTCTTATTGATAAAATATAAGAAGGGTACGGGATGTCCATACCCTCCTTATCTAATTATTCTTTTTCAATTTCTCCATCTAAAGTAGCTGGATATTTCGCTTCATCAAATTTATAGATGAAGATTTTTGCATACGTGTTATCACCTTTTTCATCAAAACCAACTTGTGTTACTACCCCTTTATAATCTTTAATGCCGCGTACTGCGTTCATAACTTGTTCACGAGATGGCATTTTGTTGTCGTTCTCTTTAATCGCTTTTTCAATACCAGCTAATAATACACCAGCACTGTCATATGCATATGCAGAATAAGACTCAATCGGTTTATTAAATTTCGCTTTATAATCATCAGCGAATTTTTTACCTTCTGGTGTTTTTCCTGTATCACCTGCAACAGAAGTTAAGAATGTATTTTTCACTGCATCGCCTGCAATTTCAACAAATGTAGAAGAGTCTAAACCATCTCCGCCCATAAATGGAACATCAATTCCTTTTTCACGAGCCTGCTTCACTATAAGTCCGCCTTCAGCATATAAACCGCCAAAATAGATTAAGTCAGGCTTTTTAGAGGCTACTTGGTTTAGAACACCATTAAAGTCTTTTTCTCCAACAGTGATTCCTTCATATCCTACAACTTCAGCACCCATTTTTTCTGCCGCATTTCTAAATGCATCTGCTAAGCCTGAACCATAGGCTGTTTTATCTTGGATAACAAAGATTTTTTTTGCTTTTAATGTTTCAACTGCATATTTTGCCCCCGCTGGTCCTTGGAAGTCATCACGTGCAACGACACGGCTTACAGATTTAAGGTTGCGGTCTGTAAAATCAGTTGCTGTACTTGCTGGTGATACACTGATAATTTTGTATTTTTCATATACTTCAGAAGCAGGAATGGAAACTCCTGAATTTAAATGGCCAACAACACCTAATACAGATTGATCAGCGCCAATTAATTGAGCATTTGCTACCCCTTTTTTCGGGTCTCCTTGATCATCTTGAGCTTCCAATTTTAGTTCGAAACCTAAGTCAGAGAATTTATCTTTTTGGTCATCTAATGCTAATTGTGCACCTAATTTAATTGCTTCTCCTAAAGTTGCACTTCCACCCGATAATGGAGATTGCGTAGCGATTTTAATAACTTTTTTTCCATCTGCACCACTATCTTTGTCCGTATTATTGGATGAAGCACACCCGCTCATAAAGCCAAGTGCTAAAGTTGCTGTCATCGCTAGTGATAGTACTTTTTTCGAAATCATAGTTAGCCCCCTAATTTTTCTTTTTCTTTAGGAAGATGCTAGTTACACACCTTACTACTCTAGGAATATTATCCCATAATAGTAGTTCCATGTTTGGATTATAATCCTGTATTAGACAAGTGTCTTTGTTTTTGTTAGATTATCTGACAATATATTTTCTAAAAAGTGCGCAAATTCCGACTTTTATTTTCGTATTACGAAATTCATGAACAAAACACACCTTCATTCGACAATTTCCAACAATTTTCTTGTTAGAAAATTAAAATACAAAACATAATGCATTCCTTGTAGGTTTAAAGTACCAACTAGGAAGAAACCATGTCAAAAAAAAGCAGCTGCCAGGTAAAGAGTAAATCTCAAACATAGTTGTCCGAGATTATCTTTTCCTAACAGCTCCATCGCTTACTATATTATTCTATTGCCTACATCCATGGAATATCGGTGTTTACAACACTTGCGAATGCTTTGCTATGTTCTCTTCTGTCTTTTCGAATTTTTACTCGCTGATCTGCTGTATTATACAGCATTAATTCTTCATTTGACTGAGGAACTACTTTTGGAATTTGTTTCGGTTTGCCATTTTCATTTAGTGCTACAAAGGTTAAAAAAGAAGTAGCTGCTAATTTTCGTTCTCCCGTTTTTAAATTCTCCGCTATTACTTTCACAAAAACTTCCATCGATGAATTCCCTGTATGAGAAACATAAGATTGCAAGCAAACGGAATCAGTTGGTTTGATTGGAACTAAAAAGTCGACAGAATCCGTCGATGCTGTAACAACATCACTTCTCGAATGTCTCGAGGCAGAAATGGACGCCACATCATCAATATAGCTCATTAATCTTCCGCCAAATAATGAATTATGGTTATTCGTATCAATTGGAAATATTCTGCTCGTCTTCACTACTAGAGATTCTTTGCAAAATTTCTCTTCGCGTACATCCATTGAACTCAACTCCCCTTAAAAAGCATATTTTTTAATACGTTAGTATACTCGTTAAGGAAGTAACAAGACATGCTTCTTCCCCATCCTTTTTACTATTTTTAATTGTAAAGTGGTACTTTCAATAAAAATATTGTAGTGGAAGCTTCTGATTTTTGTAAAGATAAATATCCTCCTTGCGCTTTTGCCAATAGCTGACTATACGGCAGACCCAATCCTAATCCCCTCTCTATATCCTTTTTATTTTTTCCACGGTAAAATCTTTCAAATATATTTTTTTGTTCTTCTAAAGGAATTCCATATCCATTATCTTCTACTGTGATTAGCGCATTTTTTTCGTCAGATGATACACTTATTTTTAACTTTCCATCTTTTTTGTTTTTAATAGCGTGCAAACTATTGTTTAATAAATTAATGATTATTTGTTGAAGTCTTACACTATCCATAAAAGCGTAGACCGGATGCTCTGGACTGCTATAGGTTAAAACAACATGGTTTAAGGCTTCTGCGTGCACAATTTCCCATTGATATATTATTTCTTTAATCACTACTTGCAAATTGATTTTTTCTAATTTAACGGTAACAGATCCAGCACTAAAACTATTAAAATCAAGTAAGTCTTCTACCATACTTTGCAATCTCTTTGCTTCTTTTAAACTCATTGTCAGAAATTCTTTTTTCTTCTCTTCTGAAACTATATTATCATTAACAGCTTGTATCAGTGCACTGACAGAAGTAATTGGTGTTTTCAGTTCATGGGTAACACCTGCAAGCAGTTGTGTTCGTAATCCTTCTAATGTTTTTAAACGATTGGCAAGTTCATTAAAGGAAATTATAAGCTGATGCAATTCTTTTTCATGAACCTCTTCATTTAAGCGAATATCATAGTTTCCACTCATTAAACTCTGCGCACCATTTGCCACTTCTTCTACTGGTTTTGCCATTTTTTTTGATAAAAAATAGATGACGAACCAACCAAGCAATGCAAGGCTGGTTAAAAGCAAGCCTAATAGCTGATATTCTTCCGGGTTAATATGATTCAGTACATTATGAGGCTGTATTATATACACAGAACCAATTAATGTCTGTTCTTTTTTTATAGGGGAGATAATCACTGTAGCTTTTTGATTATTCGTTAAAGTTACTTTTTTTTCCGCTAGTTCTTCTTCCAGATCCATTGATTCAATCAATGAACTTTGCTCATTTTTAAAATCAGGGCCTCTGTCCTGCGATAATGAAATTAATTTCCCTGTATTGGTTTTCATATAAATGGCAAGTGGAGCACCTTTATTAATAGAACGCTGTCTATCCTGCAGAAACGGCAAGCCTGTAGCAGAAAATTCATCCACTTTCATATCACTAATTCGATCGGATAATTCTTGTGCCACCAGTTTCGTTAACTCTAACCGATTTTCCAAAGCATTATGCCGAATCCAGAAAATCGATATCACCCCGATGATAACGAGTCCTGCTACTAATGTGAGTAAGTACCGCATTGTCCAATAATAAAGAAGGGGAGTTTTGCTACTATTTTTTTTCTTGAACATAAAATTGGTAGCCCAATCCACGTAATGTTTTAATTTCTCCATCTAAAGGATCCCACCCATTCACAAGTTTTCTGATTCTTTTTATTGCAAGGTCTACGGCCCGGTCACTCCCGTCATAATCTCTTCCCCACACATGATCAAGCAGCTGTTCTCGTGTAAAGGTCTGATTTGGATTGCTTGTTAAAAAGAGAAAGACGGAAAGATCTCTTGGTGTAAACGGTATCTCAATTCCATTCAGAAAAACTTGATGTGAACGATAGTTTATTTTTAAATGACCATAATATTTTATATCGTCTTCTCTTTGGTATTGCGGGGATCTTCTTAATACAGCTTGAACACGAGCAATTACTTCTTCCGCAATAAACGGTTTCGTTATATAATCATCTGCTCCCTCACCAAAGCCTTTTAATTTTTGTTCTGTATCGGATAGAGCTGTAAGCATAATGACAGGGCAGGCAGTTTTTTGCCTTATTTGCTTTAAGACAGCCCAGCCATCCATATATGGCATCATAATATCCAATAATACTAAAGAAGGATAGGATTCAGCCAATTTTTGAAGTGCTTCCTCTCCATTATAAGCATAGCTGACCGTATATCCTTCCTTCTCTAAATACGCTCCTAATACCATGGATATCGCTAATTCATCTTCTACTATTAATATATGTTTCATACTGTTATTCCTTTTGTTTTTTTCTTATTATACATAAAAGAATGCTTTTTATAAAAAAAGAGGGTTACCCACCTATAAAGTCACTCCCCACAACCAGCTTATCTATATTACGTTAGATATAGATAAGCTGGATTGGATAATAACCTTATTGATAGGATAAACCCACTTTCTTTTTGTCCAGCTGCTGTGCCTAGCCCCTTTGAAAAAGAACATTTTTCTTTGGGGCTTTCAAGGCGCTTCCGCTTTTCTTTTTGTCCAGCTGCTGCGCCTAGCCCCTTTGAAAGATAACCTCTTTCCTCTAAAAGTAAACAACACTTTTTGAGGAAAGAGAACATTTTTCTTTGGGGCTTTCAAGGCGCTTCCGCTTTTCTTTTCTACTGATATCTTAGTGCTTCTAGTGGGTTTAAGTTAGATGCTTTATTGGCTGGGAATATACCGAATATAATACCGATTATAACGGAAAACCCTACGGAACCTCCTACAACCCACCATGTAATTTGCAATGTCATATCTAATGTATTGGATAATAGTTCTGCACTTCCAATGCCGATTAATGCTCCTATTATTCCGCCTAATGCACTTAAAACAATCGCTTCTATTAAAAACTGAAGCATAATATCTTTTTTTCTTGCTCCAATTGCTTTTCTAATGCCAATTTCTCTTGTCCTTTCTGTTACCGAAACTAGCATGATATTCATAATGCCAATTCCTCCAACAATTAAGGAAATACTTGCAATTCCTGCTAGCAGCAATGTCATCGTATTATTCACCGAATCTAATGCATCTGCTACAGATGATTGATTTCGGACAGTGTAAGAAGTCTCATCTCCACCAAATTGGTTGTAAAGTTCTTGCTTCATTTTTGCCATACCTATTTCAACTGTATCTTCAGAAGTCATTTTTACCGTTGCAGAGGTTACATACGTTTGCCCGATAAATCGTTGAGCAGTTGTAAATGGTATCAATATCTGATCATCAACTGAACCAGATAATTCTTCTCCTTGTTCAGCTAAAACACCTATTACTTTAAAAGTAGTTCCATCAACTTTCACTGTTTGATTAACAGGATTTGAAAAACCAAAAAGCTCTGTTGCTACATTCGATCCTAATACCACTACTTTATTCCGGTTATCTAAATCTACATCTAGGATTGTTCTTCCTGATTGAATCGTGATTTCATTCACTTTTTCATAAGAAGGAGTAACACCATTAACGGTAACACCATCACTTGATGTCGTTCCATTTTTCACTGTACTATTAGAAGTAACAGTAGGCGAAACAGCTTCTACTTCGGAAAAATCCTCAAATGACATTAATTCATCGTATGTTACTACTTCTTCATCACTAGAATTTCCTGACAAATTAACTGAAACAGTCGTTGTTCCAAGACCAGAAACCTCATCAGAAACTGATTGAGAAGCCCCCATTCCAAGAGATGTTAAAGCAATAACAGCAGAGACACCGATAATAATGCCGAGCATCGTTAATATTGCCCGCAGCTTATTCATCGTTATATTTTTAAAAGATATCTTTATTGCTTGACCGAGTTTCAAGAATTCACTACCTCCTTTGCCTCTATAAGTTTTCCATCATGGATTCGGATTACTCTTTTGGCTTGTTTTGCTATTTCTAAATCATGTGTAATTAAGATAATGGTATGACCTTGTTCGTTCAGGTCTTTTATTAACTTCATTACTTCCATGCCTGTTTTACTATCAAGCGCTCCAGTTGGTTCATCAGCCAGGAGAATGGGCGGATTTCCAGCAAGAGCACGGGCAATTGCCACACGCTGCTGCTGTCCTCCAGATAATTCCGTTGGTCTATGTCCTGCCCTTTCTAATAACCCAACTTTTTTTAATGCATGTAAAGCAATCTCTTTTCGTTCCTTACTATTCAAACCTCTGTATATTAATGGCAATTCTACATTTTCGAAAGCTGACTGTTTTGTTAATAAATTAAATGATTGAAAGATAAACCCTATTTTATGGTTGCGGACTTCGGCAAGCTGCTTACTTTTTAATGCAAAAACATTTTCTCCGTCAAGGTAATACTCACCCGAATCAGGTGTGTCCAAACAGCCAACCATGTTCATCAACGTCGATTTCCCTGAACCTGAAGGACCTATTATGGCAATAAAATCTCCTTTATTTATAGAAAGGCTGACATTATTTAATGCTTTCACGGTTTCACCGCCAAGTGAATATTCCTTATTTACATTTTTTATTTCTACCAATCTCTTTTCTTCAATCATTAACGGTTTCCTCCCCCGCCTTGGCCCGGCATACCGCCTCCATTGCCAGATGGCATTTGTCCGCCGCCAGCACCGCCTGGCATCTGACCTTGACCTCTACCAAACATATTTTGTGAATTTTCATCACTGCTAGATTCAAATGTTGGTAGTACAACAGTTGTTCCCTCATCCAAGCCACTTGAAATCTCTGCAACATCTTCGTTTTCTAAGCCGACTTTTACTGTTTGTTTTGTAGTAGTTGTTTCTGTTGTTCCATCTTCTGAAGTTGTTGTACCTGATGGAATTAACACATAATACTCATCATCTTGTTTTTGTACTGCTTCTACAGGGACAGTAACAACATTTTCTTTACTGCTTGTAGTAATAGTTGCTTCAGCAGTCATTCCTACTAATAATCCTTTTGGTTTGCTTAACTTTACAGTAACAGCATATTTAGCAACACTTGAGCTGTCAGAATTAGCTTCTTTTGCTACGTTTGTTACTTCGCCTGTAAACTCTTTATCTTCTAAAGCACTAGCTGAAATGGTTGCTTCTTGTCCGACTTTCACTTTTGAAATATCTAATTCATCTACATTTACAACCATTTCTAAATTGCTATAATCTGTAATTTGCAGTACTTCTGTGCCCATTGATACATTTTCGTCTTCTTCTACATTAAGTGCTGTAATTTCACCAGAAAAAGGTGCTTCAATTGGATCAGCATCGCCGTCAAAAGTTACTAACTCGTCGCCTTCTTCTACCGTATCTCCGACTTCTACTAGAACTTCAGCTACTGTTGCATTTTCCGTTCCTGTAACTGTTTCTTTATTAATGGCTGCAATACTTCCCGTACCGCTTACTTTAATTTCAACATTTCCTACTTCTGCTGTAGATGTTTGTGTTCTTGCTTGGGCCACTCCCCCGCTATTTTCCTCTTTAGAAAATAAGAAATATGCTCCAATTCCAGCACCAATTATTACAATGATAATGCCACTAACGATCCACTTTTTTATATTTTTTTTCATCCTTTTTCTCATCCTCTTTCTATTAATTAAATTTAGCTGCTATTCGTTTTGCATAAAAAAGCAAGTTTTCATGCTGCCCTCCTTTTTTTATTTACTTATATAAGACCAGTGTGAAAGTCTTCCTTTATTGACTTGGGTGTGCTTTACAATTAATAGAATAAAAAAGTAATATGTCAGGAATAAGTCGAGGGAGAATTTTTTTATTTTTATTCATTTTCATATTTTTTCTAGATGCTTCCTTTTTTTACGAAAGTTAAACTTTATGTATTAATAAACACAAAAAAAAGTGAAGAATAACTCTTCACTTTTTTTGCTCATTTAATTAGCAATGCTTCTGTTTCATCTTTTATACCAACAAGTCCTAGAATAGTTAGAAATAGATTTTGTGTGCCTAAGTAATCATCTGTTGGATCAAAATATTCTTCCAATGTATGAATTCCTCCACAATCACCACCGCCACCTAATGTAACTGCTGGTATGCCTAAACTAATCGGTACATTAGAATCCGTGCTGCTTGCAAAAGAAAGCTCAGGGTTTAGCCCTAACATTCTAGCTGCATGTAAAGATGCTTGCACAATAGCATGCTCGCTGTTTTGTGTTCCAGCTGGTCTATCTCCTACTAACTTTATGTTTACTTCAATAACTGTGTGATCGCTGTTCCATCGATTATTTTCTTCTTTTGCTGCCAGCTCCAATAGATTCATCACATTCTTTTCCAACTTCAGCAACTCTTCTTGTGAATTAGAACGTAAGTCGATCATCATACTTGCTTCTTCCGCAATAGTATTAACAGAAGTTCCACCTGTAATGGTTCCTACTGTAAAAGTTGTTTTTGGATCGGTTGGTGTTTCGATATCGGCAATCTTGCTTATAGCTCGTCCTAACGCATGGACAGCACTAGGTATTCCAAAATCTCCAAAACTATGTCCACCTGATCCTTTATATGTAACATGATATCGGTGGCTTCCTGTTGCAAGATAAACAATTCGTTCAGGCGTTCCAGGCTCAATCGAAATAAAAGCATCTATATCGTTTCTATCCTGAAATAACCCTTTTACACCCCTTAAGTCTCCTAACCCCTCCTCTCCAACAGTCGCCCCAAAAATAATATCCCCGCTTGTTTGAATATTCGTTTCATTAAATGCCCTTGCTACTGATAAAACAGCTGCAAGCCCTCTGCCATCATCCGAAATACCTGGCGCATATACTTTTCCATCCTTCTTTTTCACCTGAATAGCAGTGCTTTCCGGAAACACGGTGTCTAGGTGGGCACACACAAATATTCTTGGACCATTTCCCGTCCCATAACGGATGCCAAAAACATTTCCATGCTGGTCTGTCTCTATTTGCGAAAGACCCAATAGCTCCAATTTCGATTTATATACTCTTCCTTTTTCTTCTTCTAAAAAACTCGGAGCGGGAATGCAAGTAAGTTCGATTTGTTCTTCTAATGTATGGCTAGCATCTTCCTTTAAAAAAGCTATTCCCTTTTTTACAAGGGCATTTTCTATTAACTGTTTCCATGTATCTTCGAAAGACTTTGCTATATCTGTCATATACGTGCATCCCTTCCTTTACTTATTTCGTGAATCTAAGTAATAACTTTATTATATTCTAAATTTTCGATTAATTCCATTTAAAAATCTGCCTTGCTTGAAAGACAGATTTTTAAATATTATCGTGTTGGCAGTATTTGCACCGTCCAATCAGCCCCTGCTCCAAGTGAATAGGTATTAGCCATTGATTGCTGATTTATGGCCAGCCCTACATTATCTAAAGAATTTATATAGGCGATGGATTCACCTATTTGGGCATCAGCAAATGATCTCCCAAAGATTATTTGCTTTTTAAAAACTTGTTCTTTTTTAAAAAAGATAGATACCTCTACCATATTTCCATACAAAATTTCACTTTTATTTACTAACTCTCTATCTCTTCCATAAAATGTATAGGATTCACCACTATTTGGAAGCCTATTTTTGGCTTCATCTATTAACCGAACTTCTTGCAAAACATCCTTCATATGAGAAATCGTCCCATTATCAGGGGTAATAATATAGTGATTATCAACCGTTTTAGCGACAATACTTTTTCTATCCGAGCCGACTCCAGGATCTACTACTGAAACAAATACAGTTTCTCTTGGCCAATAGGAAACCGTTTGAAGTAAACGATAGGAAGCTTCCCAAATATGAAATGGCGGAATATCATGTGTTAAATCAAAAATGCAAAGATTGGGATTAACACTTGTCGCCACTCCATACATCGCACTCACTGCTCCATCACTCAGACAAAAATCTGACTGCAATACCAATGATCTCAACAAGCATCCATCCTCTCAAGCTGCAATTCCTCTTTGTTAAGCTACTGTTCATCTCAATCGTTACTTTCTCTATCCTAATAAATTTTTATGCGAAAATAATTAGAACCATGCTTATTTTTTAATAGCATACTGAATAGCTACCAAAAAAAATAATGCACAGGCTTGAAGTTTTCATTCCAAAAAACATTGACGAACATAACTATCATGCTATAATATTATTCTTTGTTTAGAGATTGTCAGTCGTGGTTCGTAACCATCCCACGTAAAAAAACTAAGGGAGAGTAAAAAATGAAAATAAAAACACTTGCAGTAAATGCGATGATTGCTGCACTTTATATTGCTGTATCTGGTATTATTGCGCCATTCGGTTTTACGAACATACAATTCCGCGTTTCCGAAATGTTTAATCATTTAATTGTATTTAATAAAAAATATTTATACGGAATTGTGATTGGTGTATTTTTAGCTAATTTATTCTTTTCGCCAATGAAGGCACACGACCTTATTTTTGGTGTCGGTCAATCAATCATTGCATTACTGATTACCATTTTTGTCGGCAAATATGTTAAAAACATTATAAAACGAATGATCGTCAATACGATTGTATTTACATTTACGATGTTTATTATTGCATATGAACTATTCTTAGTTTTTAAACTACCGTTTTTATATACATGGTTTACTGTTGCGGTCGGTGAATTAGCTGTTATGGCAATTGGTATTCCGATTATTTATCTTGTGAATAAACGTGTTCATTTTGATAAATTAATAGAAGATAAGCAAAGTGTTCAAAATACAAAGTAAATATTTAGTAAACGGTTCAGCATTCCAACTCTTCAATGGAAAACTGAACCGTTTTACTTTTTTAATCAGACATTTAAGCATTCTCCATTAGTTCGCAGGCCGTTCTGTGCTTCGAGCATCAACAATAAAACTTCTATTCATGATAGAACAAGCTGCTTCTTTTCATGGTTCATAGTGCAAGATTGGTTGGATAGACTTGTCTGAATAAATCTCCACTTTCTCCATGTTTGTTTTTCCTTTGCTCAGTCTCCAAAAAAATATGGGATAACACTATATCAAATGAGTGCATATCCATATCTAAAAATATCTATTTATTTGTTTTTTATTTGTTCGAGAGTGGTTTTTAATTTATGATCTATTAGTGCAAAATCTTGTTCTGCCTTTATTCTACTTTCACGAGCATCTTCTTGGATTTTCCATGTCTCTTTTAGTGTTGAAATGAGATCGAGCTGTGTATTTTTTAACAGATCAATCTCTGCAAATCCGCTGTTATTCTCTTTCTCTATCATAGGATGATTCGCTAACTTTGCATTATTTTTGATTATTTCTTGGTTTGCTTTATTTATCTTGTTTTGCGTTTCTACTGCATGGCGTTGTCGCAGCAGAGAAAGTGCAATGGCCACTTGGTTTCTCCATAGTGGAATAGTTGTGAGAATAGAGGATTGAATTTTATCAATTACCTTCTTATTGGTATTTTGAATTAAACGAATTTGCGGTGCTGTTTGAAGGGTAATTTGCCTACTTATTTTCAAATCATATATTCTGCTATCTAAACGATCAGCAAACTCGAGCATGTCATCGACTTCTTGGCGTTTCATCTCATTTTTTTGTGTTTCTGCTTCCTTTTTCATTTCCGGAATAATGTTTTTATGTAAATCTTCCAGCTTCCATTCTGCTGCTGCAATATATATATTAAGTGCATAGAAATATTCTTTATTATTCTCATATAATTGTTCCAATAAATGGATATCAGATAATAAGATATTTTTGCTGCGTTCTAACTTCACACTAATTCGATCGATTTGAGCACCTGTTTTTTGATATTTTGATAAAATCTCCTGCACAGAACTAGACATTCTGCCAAAAAGTCTAGCAAAAAATGATTTGTTTTCCATCTTTAATTCATCTGGATTGATTTCGTTCAACTTGCCCATAAGCTCGCCAATAATATCGCTTACTTCTCCCACATCCTTTTTTTTCACATGCTCTAACATGGCATGGGAAAAAGAAAGCAGACTTTTTTGTGCTTTAGCACCGAAAAAAATCATTTCCCGGTGTTTTTTCGGATCAAGTTTCTCAGCTAATTCATATGCTCTTTTTTTCTCTTCCTCTTTGAGAACGTCAAGAAGGCGAACTGATTTCTCTCTCGCCTCCTCTCCTCCTATTTGGACAGTTTTCTCATTTGCTGCTTCAAGTGACTGAGAAAATTCCTTTTCATATTCTTTTCTCAAAAGCGAGTTCAAATCATCACTCATTTTAATCTCCTGCTTTCATCAAACAAGCTACTATCCTTTTTCTTTAAAGTAGTATGCTTCACTACATCCAATTCAAAATTCAGGTCATCAATATCATCTATAAGTAATTCATGAAGATCTTCTTCAATCGATTTAGTTAATTGTTCCAATGTATTTCTCGTCTCCCGAAGAGTAACTTGCAGTTCGCGATTTTTTTTAGGCTGTGCTGATAATAATGCATATTTTTCTGTAATTTCAACAACTGAATCTAAATGAGAGTAATAAAACTTCTCTGCTCGATAAAACCTTTTTGGCACTTGTGTCGTCAATCGGTATATCTTTCTTGTAACCCGCATTAAATCGACTCGCTGTTTGATGGATGAAAAATGACGTACAGCAAATACGGCTCTATTTAAACGTGTAATTTTCGTCTTTGCTTCTTTTAATTGCTTATCAATAAATTTATATTCTTTTCTAGTTAGTCCCTGCTTCTTTAAAAACCGATGATGAACTACTCCATCAGTTAGCAAGTATGCAGCAGTGCCTGCGATGATTGCGTATATAACTGCTGGGAAAAACGTTTGATCAAAAAAGAGGATACTGCTAAACCAAGTTATTATACCGGTTGGGACTGTCACTCCTGACCGAACAAGAAAAAGTAAAACTGGATTCAATCTCATCGACTCCTGACGTTATATTCCTTCTTTTATTTTACGATTTATTCAACTAATAGTTTCATTTAAGTAAAATGTAAAATATTCCTTTTCTCTTTATAGAATAACGAAAAAATCAAGAAATTGCTATGGACTTGAAATGGAATCTAAAGTAAGTCTTAAGACGTATTTATGGATAGTTAGTTTGTATAGTGCGTGTTCAAAAAGAGGAGCAAGAATTTCGAGACGGCTTCACTTTGAGCATCAGTTCCACAGGATGTGATGACTTCAACGTTGTTTACAGGACGGGAGCGTTTTTTATTGAAGATCCTCGAGTTAAATACGATAGAAGCGAAAAATAAGCCAACGAAGAAACTAGCCGAGTCCTTTTTTGGAACAACCTCGTATACTAGTTTCTTTTTATCTTACCATTCATTACTTATTTTATATGCTTCCATCTAAAATAATATCCTTTCACAAAACGAAAAGCATGGGTTGCAGAATCAATATATGGCTCCAGTAAGCTAATGTTTATTCTTAAAAGAAAAATAACAGCAGTAAAAAAATGAGTGGTTAAAAGGGGAGCTATTCACGGGGCAATAACAAAAAAATAAACCTAATTAAAGGGAGGTGAGTGACGCTTGTTCCATCCCCAATTAGGCTTAAGTAATTTTAATAACTAAAACTTTGCAGTTATAAATTCCACTTCTTGTATTGCCATACCTTGGTTTAGAGCAATTAGAAAAGGGTGATTGATTAGTCTTTTTAGGTATTTTTTTGCAAACATTATTCCTTATAAATAGGGGATTGCTTTCCGTGGGTCGTGCGATGAGCCTCCTCAGTCCAATCGCCTGCTTAGGCCTCATCTAACCCGCTAATCCCACAGGAGTCTCGCATATCCGCTCCAATCAAGCCGTTTTGCCCCATAAGCTTTAGTTGCTGTCATTGAACTGGTAAAAACCCCCACTTTATTGAATAGACTAAAAGTGCACATTTTGGGAGAGCAACGTTCTCACCTTTTAAAAAACAAGCCTCCCATTTTATTGTTCTAAACCGAGTCCTATCAAGATTTACAAACGAATTTGAGGTGCAAAGTTAATAAGATATACTCTCGTTTTAAACTTGACTATTTAATCAGTTGTTTCACTAATTCCTTATTGCGTTTTTTGAAAAGTTCATTATGTGATGAAACCATTCCATATTTATTAGCATCCGGTTCAATAAATTGTTTTGCCTTGTTTACTGCATTTGCAGCATCTTGGAAAGCCCCAGCTATTAAATGTAATTTTCCGTCATGATGAAGAATATCTCCAGCCGCATAAAGTCCATCTACGGAAGATTCGCTAGTGGCATTCCCAGCAATATAATAATTATCTGCAATCTTAATATTTAATTCATTATCTTGAAGCAATGTCGATTCCCGTTCATAGCCATGATTAATAATAACTTCATCAATGGATAAGCTGTTAATTTCCCCTGTTTCATGATTAGTCAGTTCCACAAATTCAATTGCTTCATGGTTCTCACATGCAATTAGTTTTGTAATCGATGTTTGGAAAAAACATTCAGCAGTGCTGTTCATTAATTGCGTTACTTGCGATTCATGTCCCGCTAATGCATTTTTTCTATACGTTAAATAAACTTTTTTAGCGATTGGCTCTAACTCATTCGCCCAATCAATTGCTGAATTTCCTCCACCTGAAATAATGACTGTTTTATCTTTGAAACGCTTTAAGGATTTTACAGTATAATTTAAATTGGCTACTTCGAATCTCTCTGCCCCTTCAATTTCAAGCTTTTGCGGATTTAAAATTCCGCCTCCTACTGCAACAATAACCGTTTTGGATAAATGCACCTCACCTGAAGAACCTTGTAAAACAAATATTCCGTCATTATTTTGTGTAATCATTTCCACTTTCTCATTTAGAACAACTTCAGGGTTAAAAGTTAGTCCTTGCTCAACAAGCTGCTGAATTAATTGTTCACCTGAAATTGGAGTAAGCCCCCCAATGTCCCAAATCATTTTCTCTGGATACACATGAATTTTCCCACCTAACTGTGGCTGGTATTCTATGAGTTTTGTTTTCATTTCTCTAAGACCACTATAAAACGCTGAATAAAGCCCCGCTGGCCCTCCACCGATTATCGTCACATCATATAACTCTTCCTGTTTCATTGATCATTCACTCCTCTATAACAAGTAGTATTGATTATCATTTTCAATTAGATTAAATATACAATGTTTTTAACGTTTATACAATAGCAATCATTGATTATTTAGGTGATTGGGAAAAAGGAAATACACTTCTTTTAGGAATAATATAGGAAACTAATAATTGTTTTTCCTATTGTATTTTTTGGCTCTTCGCTATTTAGTGTTGAAAAAACAAGTTAATAGGCCAGTAGTTTCTACCATTCCTGTTTGCCGTCGTTATTGTGGCACAAGAATAAAAACCAAAACCGGACAAGGGAATATGTTCAATTGCTCACTCAACATTCACCACCTGTAACATGAATAATTACCCAAATATGTGGGCACACTTATTCATGGACAAGGGAATGTGTTCGGTTGTGAGCGATACATGGCTCCATACTGTAACGCATTCTTTTTTGTTTGTAGGAAACCAAGATAAAATTAATCATGGTTCTATAATCAAATCCATTTTATTAACTGTTGCATAGATCATTGCTATAAAATTATCTGGTGAGCGATATCCACGTGCTTTTCTTTTGGCAGCTTGAACCAAACTATTTATTCCTTCAAGCAAACCGTTGGTCAATTTGGTTTTAAACCATCTCAAAATACCATCTTTATGCTTTTTTAAAGATTGTGCTAACTTAATTATCGGTTCCAGTTGAGATCGAATAGCCCAATTGTATCACTCATCAAAGTATAGTTCGGAGATTCCGGTTGATTTAGTAAACATTTTCTGCAGTGACAATTTCATACGGTATGCTCGACCAGTCGCTAAATCCATGTCCTTTAATTTGGCGTATTTTTCCTTTTGTTTTTCAGTCAGATTTTCTTGGTTTTTAAGCCATACATATCGTGAATTTTTTAGTTCAGGTTGGGTGCCCTGCTCTTGCCTTCGCACCTTGTCTAATGCTTCATTGACCATTTTCATCACATGAAATTTATCGAAGGTAATCGATGCTTCAGGGAAATTATCTTCAATTCCTGAAATAAATGACGGAGACATGTCGCAACAGAATTCTTTAATTTGAGAACGGGCAACCCCTTTACTATCAAGAAATTGGCAGAATTCCTTCAATACCTCTGCACTTTTACCTGTTGTGACAAAGATTACTCGTTTGGTATCCGTATCAACAAATAATGTAACGTACTTATGACCTCTAGTACGTGAAGTTTCATCCATAGCTATATTTTTAACATTAGATACATCCATGTTTTCAACTGCTTTATCAACGTAGTATTTAAAGACTCGCCAAAGACGAGTATCATGTTCACCAACTTTACGCGCAACTGCAGCAACAGGCATTTCAACCATCAATGACAGGACATGATATTCGAAAGGCAAAGAAAAGCCAGCTCCTGGGCGTGCCCAATCAATAACAACGGTACGAATTTTTCCACAAGATTCACACTTAACCCTAGGCATTCTTGCATGAAGTAAGGTTTGATATTGCCAAAAGTCGAGGTGTCTCCATGTACGGTCTAGATCCTGAATATCATGGACCTTACATCCTGGTGATCCGCAATTAGGGCATGAGAATTCGGCACCTTTTCTGTACTCAAGATAAATGTGAAGTGTTTTTTCTTTTTTGGCTAACTCATGATGGAAAACATACCACGGCTCAGGTATTTCTAAAGCAGATTCAAATACATTATATTCTTCTTGGATATCTTTCATAAAGCAGTCAACTCCTAGAATTCTACTAATTTTTACCCAGTATTGACAGCTATATGAGATTTTAAACTAAACACTAAATAGCGAGGAAGCTATTTTTTTAAGGAAGATGAAAAAAATGAAAAAGGAGGAAAGTATATGGCAACCCTTCAAAAATGGGGAAATAGTTTAGCCGTTCGTATCCCTACGCATTTTACCAAAAATATAGGCATCCGAGATGGATCAGAGATGGAACTTCAACTTTTGGATGGCGGGATCATGATGAAACCTGTTCAAACGAAGCCAACACTAGATGACTTATTAGCAAAAACAAAGGGGCGAACCAATCCACATTTAGATTACGGCTTTGGAAAAGCCGAAGGGAAGGAAATGATTTGATTATAACGGTACCTAAAAAGGGCGATATCAGCTTTTTAGACTTCAACCCACAACAGGGGTGGAGCAAGCCGGTAATCGCCCCTACACTGGGAACTGGCGAAGATTGGAGGAAATGGCACATCAAGACGTCCCTGATGCATTACATCTTTAGATGTAATCTCCGTACTCTTCGTCATAGTCGTTGTTTTCCCCTTCGAACAGAAAATCGTAAGCCTTCCCTACTTGTATTCTATTTTCATTTTCATCTGATTTAACTTGAACTGCGATCTTCTCACGATTTTTACTCATTAGAAAACCACTCCTCTCTTAATGATCATATATTACCATACCCACAAGTGCTTTTCCTAAGTTTTCCCTATCCGACTCATTCTGATCCTATTAGATTGAGCGGAACTTCAATTTGTGAAAAGGATAGAATTTCATGAAAAACGAAACGTTATTCCGCTACGCTACCTAATCAATAAACGGGATGAATGGAAAAACAAAACATAACTCGAACAGGAGATAATGATATGCCAAATACAAAATAGATAGCTGGAGCAAAAGAACTGGCAAAGTAAACGTAGAAAGCCAAATCCAAACGATGATAAAATCAAACCAATAGGATTTTGATGTAACATACCACGAAGAACATGGTTGGATTGTCGTAACTTCTTATTGCTCCATGGGTGGATGTACAGAGGACTTTGTCTCTTGTCAGTCAGAAGAATTAGCAAAGATCTATATCATAAAAATGGTATGATCCGTGTGGGAGGGATGGCCAGTGAATAGTAAAAAAAAGGATGATGATAAAATGAAAGCAGTAGTTCAAAAACAACAAACGGATCGTAAATCTAAGATTCATGACATCTTTGCAAAAGCAGTTAAAGCAAACGACAAAGCATTAGAGCGTCTTAGCAATAACTAATGGAATTATATAAACAAGAAGAGTAATTATTACGGTTCTGACAAACGTAGTGATTGCTCTTTTTTTATCAGCAAAACGAAAATGGAGGAAAATATAGGACAAGCCTTCAAAAATGGGGAAATAGTTTAGCTGTTCGTATCCCTACTCATTTTGCCAAAAATATAGGTATCCGAGATGGAACTTCAACTTTTGGATGGCGGGATCATGATGAAACCTGTTCAAACAAAGCCTTGCGGAAAATTAATCACTCCTTCTCTAACTAGCGGTAACGTTATACGATTCACACCCACATTCAAAAACATTATAGATATTCCATCATTTGCTAATTTTAATTCATAAATTCGACTGATATCGAGTCGCCTTCAAGGATGCCTTTGGTATGCCTTAATATTCCTATGATATCGTCACCTGTAGTTCCCATACTCTTGATAATTTTATCGAAATTTTCTGATCGGGCAAACACTCTGGATTTCAAGAAGAATTCTATATCAGATATTGTCGCTTTATTTGGGATATATATGCTAGCATGCCTCGTACTGTTCTCTAGGGGTACAACCGAGATACGTGTAAAAATGAGTCATAGCATGGTTTTTATTTCCATGAATTTTTCGGCATAGGGGACCTTCCACAGGCCTATCAAGTTAACATAAGTCTGAAAATAGGGGAATTTTTTAACGATATGCTACGTTCTTGTTACAAATGGTATTGTGAAAGACAACACCTAATATATCAAAAACTGTTATTTCACTGTTATTTCTCATAACGGTGAGATTTTCCTTTTTTATAGAGGACAAACAGGCGAAGCACCTGTTGTTTACATATCACGGAGCACATCCCAGCTGTTTATCGTCGGATCAATCGTGACCGGGTATTGGGTTTCCGGATCTTTCAAGAATACCTGATCCGCAATAACATCAACAAACGTTTTCCCATTTTCTTCACGTAGATCAAGAGAGACTTTTTCCGAGTATTCTCCTTTTGCATCTGTCATATAAGAATTTTCAAAGAACCATACTGTTTTTCCCTGTGAATCTTTGAAAATAATTGTCCCATTTTTCTCTTTATGAGGTGTTACACCCTTCATCTTCAGCTCAAAACTGAATGTATTTTCGTTTTGTTTTGATACTGATTAAGAATAATATCTTCTTTCACCGCGCTACCCTGTACACGATAAAGAACATCGACGTTATCGAAAACACCTTTATAGTTCACTTCATTATTTTTCTCGGTTCCCTGTGCTTTTTTTGCTTTTATTGGAACGAAGCTAATGGTTTGTTCATTCTTTTCAACTGTAACAAGTTCTCCATTTCTAGTTTCTTGTGTAAACCATACCTTTTGATCATTTGCGGTATTTTCAAATTTTCCCACTTTTTTTGTGCACGCTGCTGATTCTAAGTTGTCTCCGAACTTGGAAAAAAAATCCCCTCCATATAGTAGTGTAACATCAACGCTTAATCCGTGAACTTTTTTACACTGTATACTGTAAGGGGATACAAAATATGGACTTTTTTTTTATTTAATACTTTTAATATTTTTAATTTTAATGATTTTGCAATTCATCTAAATCTGTTGGTGGCTCTTTAATTCCAACATCACTGTTCTTTTTATCTTTTACACTTCCGCTACGCCCTGAGTTTAAAATATTCTTAGTTTCACCATCGTATACTACGTACTTTGATTCAAACATTTTATCATTATCAATTACTGTGGCTAAGAAATATACTTGACGATTAGGATCTATATGAGGTGCATTTGAGGAATACATCGTTTCAGATCCATACTTACCTAACTTATCTATAGCAGATTTTAAGTCTTTATACGATACCTTTTGTCTAATATTTAAATCAGCATTTTTAAACTCTTTATATTGATTTTCTTTTAGACTTAAATAAAACTCATTCGCACTTTTAAAGTTTTTATCAGAATTATTCTCAAAATACTCGTTCTTGTCTCCTTTACTCACTAAAGTAGATGCAATAGAAGAACCTAAACCAAAAATACTTGTGAACAAAATAATAAATGAAACTAGTGTTATTACTTTTTTCAATTTTATTTCCTCCTTTCATTGTCCTTAAATATAATTTCACAAAAAATTGTTTTTTATACTTATTTATATTTTTTTGATTTATATCCTTCCCTTTTAACCCAAAAATATCACTGATGTAATCGTCTTGTACTCAATTAAGAAAAGGTTTGACTGAGGAAATTAGAGTCAAAATTCTTACAAAAGCATTTACCAGTAATTTATTTAGATAACAGAAAGGAAAACTAAATGGTAGGAGCAAAAATTAGTTTATTTGAAAATTCCAACAAAAAAATTTGGGTGATTTCCAATAACAAAACGAGGAGCTGATATTTTGAAAATGTTATTTATTCTTTTGATTATTAAATTTTGGATAGATATTTTACCTATATGTACTGTCCGCAGCCACTTTCGATGGCGGTTAACTGGCCAGTGGCAGTGACATGGCAAC
>JBDNRM010000035.1:0-24709 GCA_047718615.1 Bacillus sp. (in: firmicutes)
GTAATGTAGTTATATCCTTATTACAATAAAAAATAAATGTTATAAAAGATAACAGAATAATTAGGAAATTAGATATATTTATTAAAATAGCTACAGACAAAGGCGGTTTGTGACATATATTCATCGAGAGGAAGAGTAGAATGAAAACAACAATTAATTTGCAAACAGCAGAGGTGGAAAAATGGATAGAGTGGCTGGCTGATTTTGGACGAACGGCAAATGGGGGAGTCACAAGACTTCTATATGATAATGTTTGGCAAGAAGCTCAATCAGCTTTAAAAACAAAGATGAATGAATGCGGATTAATAGCTTATTATGATGGAGTTGGAAATTTATTTGGCAGGCTCGAAGGAACAGAAGTCAAAGATAAGATAATTCTGACAGGTTCTCATGTGGATACAGTAGTAGATGGCGGAAAATATGATGGTGCTTACGGCGTGCTTGCTAGTTTATTAGCAGTTAAAAATTTATATGAAAATTATGGCCCCCCAAAAAAAACAATTGAAGTAGGCTCTTTTTGCGAAGAAGAAGGAAGCAGATTTCCACTTGCATTTTGGGGATCAGGCTCTATTACTGGGAAATTTAAAATGAAAGACAGTGAAAAACTAAGTGATGCAAATGGTGTTCCGTTTCATGAAGCAATGGAGAAAGCTGGATTTCCAGCAGAAGGAAAATCCGCGGCACGGAATGATATTGAGCGTTTTATTGAAGTCCATATTGAACAAGGTGCGGTTTTAGAAAAGGAACAACAATCGATTGGCATGGTCACACATATTGTTGGACAAAGAAGATTTACTATTAAGATATCAGGTGAAAGCAATCATGCCGGCACAACACCAATGTCTTATCGTAAAGACAGCATGCATATTGCATCAGAGTTAATTGCATTTGCTTTAAATAAAACTGCTTCGTTTGGAGAAGATTTAGTAGCTACAGTTGGGAAGCTTTCGGTTTCTCCCAATGTACCAAATGTTATTCCAAATGAGGTTATTTTTACATTAGATGTTCGTCATTATGAAGAATCAACCATTGCTGAGTATTGCAAAACTGTTTTTGCCTATTTTGAAGAACGATGCAGGGAGAAAGGCACTGGCATTGAGATTGATCAATGGATGGCTGTAAAACCAGTACAAATGGATCAAAAACTAATCTCTATTTCAGATGATATTCTAAAAAATATGTCTATTCCGTACAAAAAAATGGTTAGCGGGGCAGGACATGATTCTCAAATATTTGGAACCTTTTGTCCTACAGCTTTATTCTTCATTCCAAGTAAAAATGGCATTAGCCATTCACCATTAGAATATACAGATGCAGAAGATTTAAAGAATGGAATAATGGTTTTAACTGAAATGCTTTATAAAATCGCCTATTAAAATGCACACCATGGCACATAAAAAGAATCAGATTTCTATTTTGTTCTATGGATTTAGTTTGAAGAAGGGAGCAGGTTGAATACACGAAGACTCCCACAGGAGCTTTAGCACCAAGGAGGCTTAAAGATAGCCCCAAGGAAAGCGAAGTGTATTCTGACTGCGGACTCATTGAGAGCGCCAACCTTTTTTTCAAGACAGGTTACTAAAAGAGAGGATGAAATAAAATGAGCTATAAAGAACTTAACACCCCATTGAGAACGATTATGACACCAGGACCAGTAGAAGCAGATCCAAGAGTATTAAGAGCATTAAGTACACCGATAGTTGGTCAATTTGACCCAGCTTTTACATCTATTATGAATACAGTGATGAGTATGCTTCAAGAAGTGTTTCAAACGAAAAATAAATGGGCATTCCCTGTTGATGGAACATCTAGATCGGGATTAGAAGCAGTATTGGGGAGCATTATTGAACCGGGAGATAAAGTACTTATCCCAATTTATGGCCGGTTTGGTCATCTTTTAACTGAAATTGCTGAAAGATATGGTGCCGAACTTCATTTGATGCATTGTGAATGGGGAGAAGTATTTGAACCAGAAGATGTAATCAAGGAAATCAAAAAGGTAAATCCAAAAATTGTCGCAATGGTACATGGTGAAACATCAACAGGTTGTATGCAGCCACTAAAAGAAATCGGAAAAGCGTGCAGAGAACTAGATGTGTTATTTGTAGTCGACGCGGTTGCAACGATCGGTGGAGCTGATGTGCAAACAGATAATTGGTATATCGATGCAGTAATCGGTGGAAATCAAAAATGCTTATCTGTACCTTCAGGAAATGCACCTGTTACCTATAATGAAAGAATAGAAAAAATTCTGCTTGATCGTAAAAAAGTAGAACGGGGTATTGCTACAGATGCTGAATTAGAAAAAAAATCTGCACATCATCACATTGTCAGCAACTATCTAGATTTAAGTCAGTTGCAAGATTACTGGAGCCCTAGAAGATTGAATCATCACACAGAAGCTACTTCCATGTTATACGCATTGCATGAAGGATTAAGAGTTGTTTTGGAAGAAGGTTTAGAAACAAGATTTGATCGTCACAAATACCATGAAAAAGCTTTGATGGCTGGAATTGAAGGCATGGGACTAGAATTGTTTGGCGACAGCCGCTGGAAGCTTCCAACTGTTACATGTATTAAAGTACCAGAAGGAATTGATGCAGAGTCTGTAAGAAATATGATGCTCCAACAATTCGGTGTAGAGATCGCGAGCAGCTTTGGTCCACTTCACGGGAAAATTTGGAGAATTGGTACAATGGGATACAGCTGCCGCAAAGAAAATGTTCTTTTAGTATTAGCAAGCTTGGAGGCATGCTTAATTAGACATGGAGTAAAGGTAAATAAAGGAGAAGGCGTTCAAACAGCATTGAATGTTTATATGGAAAACGCCTAAGAAGTCGTATAGTACAAGGGGAATATACTATTATTTGTATCCCCTTCTGAATGGAAGGATAGTGAAAGAAAGGAGTGTAGCAGAATGAATGATTATTTTTTAACCTATCCATATCCTTCTAAAAGAGTATGCTCGATTGCAAAAAAAGGCATGGTTGCTACCTCACAGCCACTGGCTGCGCAAGCTGGGATGGAAATTTTAAAAATGGGTGGAAATGCAGTAGATGCTGCGATTGCAACTGCTGCTTGTTTAACGGTTGTCGAACCATCTTCTAATGGCATTGGGGGAGATGCTTTTGCGATTGTTTGGATGAATCAATCGCTTTATGGGTTAAATGCAAGCGGACCTGCTCCAATGGAAACAACAGTGGATGCAGTAAAAGCAGAAGGATTTTCTTCGGTTCCGGAAAGAGGATTTCTTCCTGTAACAGTACCAGGAGCACCTTCTGCATGGGCAGCGCTTTCGAAACGATTCGGCAAATTAAGCTTAACTGAAGTACTGAAACCAGCGATTACGTATGCAAGAGAAGGATTTCCGCTTTCTCCAACTGCAGGGAGAAACTGGAATACAGGTGTCAAGCGGATAAAAAATCAAGTAAAAGGTCCAGCACATGATGCTTTTTTTGAACATTATGCACCGAATGGTAAAATCCCGCAAATCGGACAGATATGGAAATCAGAGAATACTGCTAGAACGTTGGAAAGCATTGCGGAAACGAATGGAGAATCTTTTTACCGAGGAGAACTTGCAGATAAAATAGATGCATTTTCAAGAAAATTCGGTGGGAAAATTAGAAAAAACGATTTAGCTAATTTTTACCCTGAATGGGTGACACCAGTGTCTACAAATTATAAAGGGTATGATATTTGGGAAATTCCTCCTAATGGGCAAGGAACAGTAGTTTTAATGGCGTTAAATATTTTAAAAGGCTATACATTTCATGAAAAGGAAAATGTTGATACGTATCATACGCAATTAGAAGCAATGAAGTTGGCTTTTACGGATGGCAAAGAATTTATTTCTGAAAAAGAAGATATGAAAGTTAGATTAGAAGAGCTACTATCTGATGCATATGCTGAGGAAAGACGAAAAGAGATTAAAGATACAGCGAGTCTCCCAAAAGCAGGAAAGCCGCAACACAGCGGCACCGTATATGTTGCTGCTGCAGATGATGAAGGCAATATGGTTTCTTTTATCCAGAGCAATTATAGAGATTTTGGATCAGGTTTAGTTGTACCCGAAACAGGGATATTATTGCAAAATAGAGGACATAATTTCTCCCTTGATGCGAATCATGTAAACTGTCTAAAACCTGGGAAAAGAACCTATCATACTATCATTCCGGGCTTTATTACAAAAGGAGAAACTCCGATTGGTCCATTTGGCGTGATTGGAGCGTTTATGCAGCCACAAGGACAAGTACAGGTATTGATGAACATGATTGAATTTGGCTTGAATCCACAGGCAGCAATTGATGCTCCGCGCTGGCAATGGTTTGGCGATAAAAAGATCATGCTTGAGACAAATGTTCCTCGTCATATTATAGAAGGGTTAGGAAGAAAAGGACATGAAATTGTCATGTCTGTTGATTCCAATGAATGTGGCAGAGCGCAAATTATTTGGCGAGATCCTGCTACGGGTGTGTATTATGGTGGCACAGAATCCCGTGCAGATGGCAGTGTAGCTGTTTGGTAAAAATAATAGATAGAAAAATAGATAAAAAAAATAGATAGATAAGATAATTGGACTATTCGTTGTGAATATAAAAAGAAAAAGCATTGCTTCAACAGATTTATGTTGAGGCGATGCTTTTTTATAAAGCTGTTTTTTAAAAGGTAAGAAAGCTTTGAAAGGTGAAGGCTGTCTAGCTTTGCTGTATAGGATATACAAGGCGCCTAGCGCTATGCTATCGAACAAGTAAGCTGGTTTATGCATCCAGGATGTGTCTGTTGTTGACTACACTCTCAGCCCTTGTTTTTGTTTTGTTAATAAGGCTCGATGTGAACATGCACTTCTAGCACATCATGTTCTTTTATTAACTTTTCTTCGACATATGTAGAAATAGTATGAGCATCTACTATGTCTAAATCGTGATTTACTTGAATCACGACATCGACTACCGCGCTGTTTCCATAATTTCTTGCTTTAATATTTCTCACTGCTTTTACACCAGCAATGGAAGAAACAGTTTGCTGATATGTTTCAATTAATGATTCATCAAACCCGTCTGTTAAGTCATGAGACGATTCGCGAAAGATATCCCATGCTGTTTTGCAAATTAAGGTTCCCACGACACAAGCAGCTAATGGATCAAGAAAAGATAAATGAAATTGAGACCCGATTATACCAATAGCTGTTCCAATGCTTACCATTGCATCGGAAAAATTATCTTTTGCAGCAGCTTTCACCGCTTGACTATTGATTTTTTTTCCGATTATATAATTATAACGATAAACAATATACATAATAATTGCCGAGCCAATGGCTGTGAAAGCGGAAATAAGATCGGGAGCTTCATGACTGCCAGCAATAAAGGTTGTAATGGCTTTATATAATACCTGCAATCCGACTGCCATCATAATAAAAGAAGCAATTAAGGAAGCAGCTGTTTCTGATTTCCAATGACCATATAAATGATCTTTATCCGGTGGCTTCTGTGAAAGTCTTAATCCAATTAGCACAGCAATTGGTGCGACAATATCTGTTATTCCAACCGTTCACTTGCAGGGCTTCTGAGTTAGATGAAAATCCAATAAAAAGCTAATAAAATATAGACGAATATACTTAAAAGAGCAGCTCGTTCACTTAGTTTTAAATCTTTATATTTTAATAGACCCTCTGTTCTACTTTTAATCCTATCAATTTAAAGCAGAGTGGGTCTACCGCAACCTTTTGTTAGTAATCTATAAAAGTAACGGGTATTAAAAAGATTTGCATTAGGGAATATTCACCAAGAAACCACTTTTTACTTTTGTGTCAATGATTTAGTAGCATCTAATTGTCTTTTCGACGGCCAAAATGCTTTTTTTCCTAAAATAGCTGTTATACTTGGTACTAAAAATGGACGTACAATAAAGGTATCAAGCAATACGCCAATCGCTGTAATCGTTCCGAAATGAACAAGGATTTGAATCGGCAATGTTGTTAAAACCATAAATGTTGCAGCCAAAATGATGCCGGCAGAGGTAATAACACTGCCAGATTCGACAACCCCCTCTTTGATTGCTTGAGAAATCGGCATTTCTTTGCTTTTTCTCCAAATGCTTGAAATCATAAAAATATTATAATCCTCTCCTAATGCCACAATAAAAACAAAGGAGTAAAGCGGAATCAAACCTTGAATTGCGTCCACATTAAATAAATGATGAAGGACAAACCATCCAATTCCCAACGCACTGAAATATGATAATAGTACAGTTGCTATTAAATAAATTGTTGCAGTGATCGAACGAAGATAAACAAATAATAGAATCGCAATCATCGTTATAATGGTTGGGATAACAATGGAAGCATCTTTCGTTGTTGTATTTTTGGTATCTAATTGTTCTGCGGTGATCCCACCTATCCATACTTTTTCTCCGCTGTTTATAATGCCACTGTGCGCTAATTCCTTTTCAACTGCATTTCTCAACTTTGATAATTCGTCCATGGCTTTATTAGAATAAGGGTTTGTATTTAGTTGGACAGTATATTTCCAAAGATTTGAATCAGTTTTGCCCTGCTGAACTTCTGAGATAGCTGCTACAAATGAAAGACCCTCTAATTCTTTTTTTAGATTTGTAGCATTTCCATCTGTTTGTACGATGACATCAACAGGAGCGAGTTCTCCTGCTGTAAAGTGATCAGCGATTAGAGTAAATCCTTCTCTTGAAGGCATATCATCTGGAAAAGAAGATAAAGTATCATACGTATAGTGTATTTTTGTTGAATAACCAGCAAAAACGGCAAGAAAAAGTGTTGTTATTATCGTAACTTTCCAGGGGTGAGCAACAACTAATTGACCAAAAAAATGTCCGACAGAAGGTTTGCTTTTTTTCTTTTTTCTTATTTTTCCTTTTTTGTTTGCTTTGATTTCTTTCATTTTTTCCGTTCTTGGAATAAAAGGATAAAATGAAATTCTGCCCAGTACACTTAAAAGAGCAGGAACAAGGGTCAGGCTTGCTAGCATCATAATGAAAATGGCTAAGCTGAATGGAACAGCAAAGCGTTGAATAGCACCGTATTTTGCCAACAATAATATGAACAAAGAGAAAACAACCGTTAAGCCACTCATTGCAATGGTGCCAGATGAACGATGAAGCGCTTTTTTCATAGCGATGCCTTTATCAGATTCTATCGTTAAAAAGGTGCGGTACTTTGTGATAAGAAATAAACAATAGTCTGTTCCAGCACCAAATAAAAGCACGGTCATTATAGAGATGCTTTGAGAATCAAAGTCAATCCATTCTGCTTTGCCGATTGCACCAAGCAACGGACTGATAACACCATATGCAACGCCAACCCCTACTAGTGGAACAAGAGCTAGGATAGGAGAACGATAGATAATTAATAAACAAATTAATACAATGATAACGGTGCCAAATAATAAGGAAAGGTCACCTTGGCTAAACAATGCTGCTGCATCTACAGAGATGCCGACTGGACCAGTAACTCGTGCATGAAGGGATGAATCATTTTTTAAATTCGTATCAAAAGGATTCTCTAGGAAAATTTCATTTATCTTTTTTGTCAGTTCTTTTATGCCTTTTTCCAGTTCAGCAGTTTCTACATGCTGCTCAAATAAGATGGGAAAAACAAAGGTGGTGCCATCGTTGGAAACTTGCTGCATAATAGCAGGCAAAGGAAGCTGATGGAAAGGAACAACACTCTGCTGATGAAGCAGTGGTGTGTTTGTCAGTTCTTTTGCCAGTTGTTGAATAGAAGCTGCATCCTTTTCTGTTAGTCCTTTTTGTTTATAAAATGTCAGGAGAGCAGGAGTTCCTTGTTGATTTGGGAATTCTTTTGCTGCAAGCGTTTGAGCTTGAACAGATGGAGCATTATTAGGTATATTTTGAGCCAATTCATTTTTTTGAGAACTTGCTTGAGGTAAAAAAACGCTTAATATAACCACGAGCAAAATCCAGCCAGCTATTGTCAGCCAGCTTCCTTTTACACTAGACAAAAAACGGAAATATTGTGAAATAATTTTGTTCATACAGGTCTGCTCCTTTAATAAAGTATAGAAACTCAACAATTAATAGAAAACGTTTGCAAAAAGAAAGAACTTATCGAGTGATAAGTAGTGGTCAAAAGGAATTGATTGGAAAAATTTCGCCGAAACAAAATGGTCCTTGTTCAACTGAAAATTAATTTGTAATTCCAAATAGGATAATCGTTGCAATTAAATTAGATTTTTTTTCAATTTCCATTTTCTGCTCTTTAATGGACATATTTTTGAGATAATCCTTTTGGTTGGAGGATTTAATCATATTTAAGAATAAAAGAGCTATTTCAAAGCTATTTGTTTGGTGCTTTTCAAACGGAGCTATTTCTTTTTTCGATATAGCTTCCTCCATCATTTGAACGATTGGCAGTAAAAAACCTTTTTGCCAACGCTGCTTCATATCAGATTGAATATATTCCGGCATTTCATGTTGAATATCATAGAACATTTGCATTAAATCTTCTTGATAATTCGTCATAAAATAACAAGCCGTTCTGTAGAGGCGATCTTGAAGTGTTGCATTGTTTTTAATGATGGAATAAAGTTTTTCCTCGGTTTGTTTAATGGATGTGTGAAGAACCTCTAAATAGATTTCTTGTTTATTTTTGAAATGATGGTAAAGTGCAGGCTGTGTTATTCCGCATTCTTTGGCAATCTTTCTTGTGCTAACTGCACGGTATCCTAATTCCATAAATAAGGAATATGCTACTTCAATGATTAATTTATCGGTTTCATGACCAGATCTTGAATTTTCAATTGATTTTCCCATAATTATTCCCTTTCTTTAATACTGCTTATCACTTGATAAGTATAAAATATTGGAAGTGAAAATGCAATTGTGAACAAAATGTGAAACACTTTGTGAAATACTGAACAAAATTTTATTTACCCTATTGCCGCATAATCTAAATCGTTATATTATAAGTTTGTAAAGAAAAGCAAAGATAAATTTAGAAGCTTAAGAATTATTTTCTAAGTATCTTTACCAACAAAGTATTAAGACATCGTTTGTGCAATTAATATCGTTTCAAAGGATGTGGTTCTCCCTAAAAATTAGCTACTAAAATAGTAGTTTTTCTTTAAGGTTTGATTGTGAAACATTTCACAATTTAGCGTCAAAAGCATTCTATAATTAAGTGGAGGGATTTAAGATGTCAGTTGTTGAAAAAGATGTAAAAGCTAAAAAAGACGTAAACGCAATTATTGATGAAATAGCAACTAAAGGAAAAAAAGCACTAGATGAATTTTATCAATTAGACCAAGCTCAAGTTGATAAAATCGTAAAAGAAATGGCATTGGCCGGTTTAGACAAGCATATGTATTTAGCGAAACTTGCTGTGGAAGAAACAGGAAGAGGAGTTTATGAAGATAAAATCATAAAAAATATTTTCTCAACAGAATATATTTATCACAATATTAAGTACGATCGTACAGTTGGGGTTATCAATGATGACCAAGCAAATGGCATTGTAGAAATAGCTGATCCAATCGGCGTTATAGCTGGTGTTACACCTGTTACAAATCCAACATCAACTACCATGTTTAAAGCAATTATTGCCATTAAAACACGAAATCCAATTGTGTTTGCATTCCATCCATCTGCACAAAAATGCAGCAGTGAAGCTGCCCGAATCTTAAGAGATGCAGCTGTCAAAGCTGGGGCACCTGAAAACTGTATTCAATGGATTGAAAAACCGTCAATAGAAACAACGCAAGCATTAATGAACCATCCTGGAATTGCGTTAATACTTGCTACTGGAGGACCAGGAATGGTGAAATCTGCGTACAGTTGTGGAAAACCTGCACTTGGAGTAGGTGCTGGAAACGTTCCATGCTATATTGAAAAAACAGCAAAAGTAAAAAGAGCAGTGAATGACTTAATCCTTTCTAAAACATTTGATAATGGAATGATCTGTGCTTCTGAGCAAGCGGTTATTATTGATAAAGAAATCTATGAAGAAGTGAAAAATCAACTTCAGCGCAATAATTGCTATTTTGTAAACGAAGAAGAGAAAAAGAAACTAGAAAGTCTAGTAATCAATGAAAATACTTGTGCAGTTAACCCTAATATTGTTGGGAAATCAGCACATTATATTGCAAATCTAGCAGGAATAAAAGTTCCAGAAGATACTAAAATACTAATTGCAGAATTAGAAGCTGTTGGACCGGAACATCCGCTATCTAGAGAAAAATTAAGTCCAGTATTAGCATGCTTTAAAGTAAATTCTACAGAAGAAGGAATCACAAGAGCAGAAGAAATGCTGGAGTTTGGCGGATTAGGGCATTCTGCGGTTATTCATTCTGAAAATGAAGAAGTAACACAAGCATTTGCTTTACGAATGAAAGCATGTCGCATTATTAACAATGCTCCTTCTTCCCAAGGTGCAATTGGCGATATCTACAATGCCTTTATGCCTTCCTTAACACTTGGCTGCGGTTCTTATGGCAAAAACTCTGTAGCTACTAACGTAACAGATGTACATTTATTAAATGTTAAAAAGCTTGCAAAAAGAAAAAATAATATGCAATGGTTTAAAGTTCCGCCAAAAATTTATTTCGAAAAAGATTCTGTACAATATTTACAAAAAATGACAGATATATCTAGAGTATTTATTGTAACAGACCCATATATGGTTAAATTCGGGTATGTAGATAAATTACTTTATCATTTAAGAAAAAGAGAGAATTTAGTTCAGGTAGAAGTTTTCTCTGATGTAGAACCAGATCCATCTTTAGATACAGTTGTTCGAGGAACAGAAATGATGGCGAAATTCCAACCGGATTGCATTATTGCACTTGGCGGTGGATCACCAATGGATGCTGCCAAAGGAATGTGGTTGTTCTATGAACATCCAGATGAAGATTTCTTCGGATTAAAACAAAAATTCTTAGATATTAGAAAAAGAATTTATCAATATCCAAATTTAGGCGGGAAGGCACAATTTGTTGCTATTCCAACTACTTCTGGAACAGGATCAGAAGTGACATCTTTTGCCGTAATTACAGATAAAGAAGCAAATGTGAAATATCCTTTAGCTGATTATGAATTAACACCAGATGTAGCGATTATTGATCCGCAATTTGTTATGACGGTGCCGCCAGCAGTTACAGCGGATACAGGAATGGACGTATTAACGCATGCAGTAGAAGCATATGTGTCTATTATGGCGAATGATTATACAGATGCGCTTGCAGTAAAAGCAGTACAATTAATATTTGAATACCTTCCAAAAGCATATCGCAATGGCTCTGATGAAGTGGCACGCGAAAAAGTTCATAATGCATCTACTATTGCAGGAATGGCTTTTGCGAATGCATTCTTAGGAATTAACCATAGTTTGGCACATAAATTAGGAGCAGAATTCCATATTGCTCATGGACGCTCTAACGCAATTCTGTTGCCACATGTTATCCGTTATAATGCAGAAAAACCGAAAAAATTTGCTGCATTCCCTAAATATGAGCATTTTGTAGCTGACGAGCGATATGCTGAGTTAGCAAGAATATTAGGTTTGCCAGCAAACACAGTGGAACAAGGGGTAGAAAGCTTTATCCGTGCAGTTGTCCGTCTTGCGAAAGAATTAAACATACCAATGAGCATTGAAGCAAATGGTGTTAATGCAAAAGATTTTGAAGCAAAAGTTGATTATTTAGCAGATCGCGCATTTGAGGATCAATGTACTACTGCAAACCCTAAATTACCTCTAGTTACAGAATTGGCTGATATTTACCGTAAAGCATTTAAAGGGGTTTAATAACGAAGTATACATTTAGTTTACTCCAGATTTGATTAGACGCATGGCGGATATTCCAAACTGTGTCAGACTTATATGAAAACGCCATGTACGGAATTGTATGCACGATAGTGGAAGAGAAAGATTGTCAATAAATCTCTTTAAATAAACAGAATCAAATCCTAAATAACAAAAGGAAGGAGAACACTAATTAGTGTTCTCCTTCTATTAAATTATAGTATTCTTTTCTTAATTAAAATGGGACAAATATTCAAATGCTGTTGTTCCATAGATACTTTTAAAGTGCTTATTTAGATGAGTTAAATCAACAAAACCACAGTCAGCTACTGCTGAATAGATATCTCCATTTTTTTCTATTAACTGCTTTGCACGTTCTACCTTGCAGTTAAGAAAGTATTGGTATGGGGTAATGCCAGTATGAGTCTTAAATAATCTGATAAACTGAAATTTTGATAGATTAAGTTCTTTACATATCTCGTCTAGTTTAAGTATATTTTCTAAGTTGGTATGAAGCATATCCTTTGCTTTTCTAATTAGAGTATTATCTTTCTTGTTGTCTGTAGAAAGATTAGTTTGAATAAGGCTATCTGTGAGGGATAAGAGCAATTCGCTGCACAAAGCCTCATCTTTTTCGCTTAATATTGCATTAGAAAGACTTAATATTTTCTGTTCAAGTTTATTATCATACACAATAGGAGTTGAAAAACGTACTATAGCTTCTTTCTCCATAACCTCTAAAAGCAATTGTGGATCAATATATAGCATAACATAATCAAGACCTGCTTCATCATGCGCCATTCCGTCATGTGCCTGTTCTGGATTAAAAAGCATAACACCGTTTTTGTAGGATAATTGTAGGCAGCCATCCAAGTTATAATGTTGGATGCCACGCAATGTTACACCCAATGCATACTCCTTGTGAGCGTGCTTTTTATAGATAAAATCTGTCATACTTGCCGATAACACAGTAACACCTGCCGCTTTTTTATAGATAAATTTATCCATTAAACTCACCTCTTATTTACTCCCTGCAAACCATATCATTATACCAGAATAAGCTAAAAACAATGACATTATTACATTAACCATTTTATTATGTTGCTGTAAAAATTTCTTGAAGATTGTACCGAAAAGAATCCATGTAATAAATGCTGAAAATCCTATAAGAGTTATGACAATAACACTTATTGTCACCGCAGGCATTGCGGTATAGTAGGGCATAATAAAGCTAGGAATGACAGTCATTGTAAATAGCACTACTTTTGGATTTAAAAACTGCATAAGAAAGCCAGACGTAAAGGTGCCAGTTTGACTTACAGTTGGTTTTGATGTATCCATTTTGTAAATTTGATAAGCAAGATAGAATATATAGAAGCTTCCGATTATCTGCATCACAATTAGAATTTTTGGTATTATCGTTATAAGCATCGTATTCAAGATCGCAGAAATAATAAGTAATAAACCGAAAGCAATCGTTGCCCCGTACGTATATTTCATTGCTTGTTTTGTTCCAAAATTATGCACTGTCGATAATATGACGATATTAGTCGGTCCTGGTGTAAAGGTAACTATACAACAGTAAATCAAAAAAGATGCTATATTCATGATAAAACTCCTTTCAAAGTATTCTCATGCAATTTTACATCCTAAAATGAAACGACATATAGTATATTATTGCAGAAGTGAAGAAAGCTTCTATACGGTTAACTTGCATTATAAATATTAGCGTGTTAATTTGCGTTTTAAGCCATTTTGACTAAAATATAGTTAGAAGTTAGGGTTGCTCAAGAACGTGGATAGTGGTTTTATAAGGAGTATTAAGGCCAGTTGGATTTGGGAAACCTTTTTGAATGACATAGTTTTTAGTTAAAGGTAAGAACGTATAAAATTTTTATTTTCAGAGCCAAGCCCCTTTTTAGCATTGCCTCCTGCCTATAAAAGTAAAAAACACTTTTTGAGGCAGGAGAACAGTTTTCTTCGTGGTTAAACAAGGCGCCCTGAGCTTTTCTAATAGGAGGGAATAATATGAAAGTATTTTCAGAATATTTAGCAGGTATCGATAATCCTGATCACCGTGATCGAACAGAGGAGATTTTAGTGTGGGTTTCTAATAAATTCCCAAATTTGGAACCGCAAATCAAGTGGAATACGCCAATGTTTTCGGATCATGGCACATTTATCATTGGTTTTTCCACAGCGAAGCAACATTTGAGTGTTTCACCAGAAGAGGTAGGCATTACGCATTTTACAGATGATATTGCACAATCTGGCTACAGTGCTACTAAAGGCTTGTTTCGAATTCGATGGAATGATCAGGTGAATTACGAATTGCTTAAGAAAATGATCGAATTTAATATAGAGGATAAAGCAGAATATACGAATTTTTGGCGGCAATAGAAAAAGATAGCTATTGCTGGGGATATCCTATGAAGAACTCTTAGGGATTCGAAGAGGCTAAGTGGAGTTGTAGCTACGTAACTGCAATCATGCCCCACACTTTTATATCCACAACACCTTGTTGGGGTGCTCTATCATGGAAAAAGTCATGCTTCCTTATTAAACAGGGGTAATCGACCAGCAAGAATTCCGAAATGATTAAAGGGAGCTTGCCAAGTGAATGGTGGAAAATATTCAAGGTTGATAAGCATTTAAGTAATGTCAAAAGTGACAGAAAAAAAATGGAGAATGAACTGTCTTGACTGTCAACTGATCGAAATTGAAGAGGAGAGTTTCTTGATGACAAATAGTAGAATGAATCCTAAGGTTGATGAATATTTAAGTAAGGCGAAAAAGTGGAAGGAAGAATCTGAGAAGTTGAGAAATATCGTTCTTGACTGTGATTTGACCGAAGAATTTAAGTGGATGCATCCTTGTTATACGTTCGAGAAAAAAAATATCGTTTTAATTCATGGATTTAAAGAATATTGTGCACTTTTGTTTCACAAAGGGGCATTATTAAAGGATGCCAATGGAATTCTAATCCAACAAACGGAGAATGTACAAGCAGCGCGCCAAATTCGGTTCACCAATATTGAAGAAATAGTGGAAATGGAAACCATCTTGAAATCCTATATTTATGAGGCCATTGAAGTGGAAAAAGCCGGTTTGGAAGTGAAGTTAAAAAAGAATACGGAGTACATAATTCCAGAAGAACTTCAAAATAAATTTGATGAAATCCCTGACTTGAAAACTGCTTTTAAAAGCTTAACGCCGGGACGGCAAAGAGCATACATCTTTCATTTTTCTCAACCGAAACAATCCAAAACTCGAGAGTCAAGGATTGAAAAATGTGTGCAAAAAATTCTCAATGGAAAGGGGTTAAATGATTGCACTTGTGGACTATCGAAAAAGCTGCCCAACTGTGATGGTTCCCACAAGCTATTAGATAAGAAATGAAATTAATCTAATTCTATTTCTTATCTCACTTTGCGTAAATTACCGTGTAATAGAAAAGGTTTATGCTAAAAGGCTTCAAATAAAAATGTACCTTTGGTTCTCGCTGAAAGGTGCGCTTACATAAGCATTTGGTATACATATATAAGAAAATCCGCGAATTAGATTAAAGAAAAGAATATGCAGGGGATTGCAAAAAAAAGAAAAGATTCTTTGAAAGGTCTTTTCTTTTTTTGTAACATATTTTTTTCAAGATTAGAACAACTATGCTAAACTGGTTATTTTTAACGGAGCTGCTTTCCGTAAATCAATATATCTATTTTTTAAACGAATCAGTGGCAAATGTGGTTCGTTTTGATGGATAAAGATAATTTCTGCCGTTTCATTATTGTTTAATTTGACCTTTTTAAAAAGCTGTTTTCTCATAATAAACTGTGTAAAGGGGATTACGATAGCAGGGTTTAACGCGTTTCCATATGCATCATTTATTAATTCATTTATGGCTTCAAAATACGATTTTTTTTCTTTATATGTATAGGAAGTACACATACTATTAAATTTATCTGCAACAGAAACAATTTGAATTAAAAAAGGAATGTCCTTTTCTGAACGGTTGCATGGATAGCCTTTTCCATTTATTTGCTCATGATGTAAAAGAGCTGTTCTTGAAACAAGAATATCTAGTTGTATGACATGAAACAGCATGCTTTTTCCTATTACTGTATGTTTTTGAATTTCTTTATATTCTTTCAGGGTCAATTTGCTTTTTTTCTTCGTAATAGCGGGATCAATTGATAACATACCTATATCATGGAATAGACCCATTTGTCCAAGTAGCTGACAATGCTTAGTAGAGTAGCCTAGCACTTTTCCTATCATGGCGGAAATGATGCCAACATTAATACTATGCTCATAAATATAGTCTGATTGAGAAGGGTTTTTATGGATAATATCTAATACGGAAAAGTCTTGTAAACATAGTTCAATTATTTGTTTAAAATGAGTAAGAAGCTGTTCTACTCCTTCATCTTTTTTTTGCAGAATAAATGGAAATACATCTTTCACTTCATCTAATAAGGAGTGATAATTTTTATCAATAGATAAAGATAGAGAGTGATCAGCAATGGGTAAAATGGATTCAGAAGGATTTACATGATGTTTCTCTAGTAATTCAATATGTGCTTGATTTAATATAGTGCCTTTTTTTAATAGCAAAAGGCCTTGTAAGGAATTTGAAAAGATATCTTTATTAATTGGATGCCCGATAATATCTGCTATAGTATTTTCCATATCCAATGCTGTTCTCCTTTACAAAAAATGTTTTTTGGTATGAGAATAATCGAATTATTTGTTGTATTTATTAGTAAATATTACCTTAGAATAACTTGTATTAAAACCTACCAACTTACTAGATAGAATCATACATATTTCCTAATTTTCTAAATATGAAGGAATTTTCCCTCTTCTTATTTGACCAATTCTTATTAAATAGATATATTTACACTTGAATATAATAGAGGTTGTTCAAAAATTCCGGTAAAAATGACACGTCGAATTTCTTCGTTGGTTTGCTTTTCCGCTTTTCACGTATTAACTAGATGTTCTTCAACTAAAATCGCTCACGTCCTGTGAGCAACGTTGAAGCCACCACATCCCGTGGAAGGCTGATGCTCAAAGCTAAACCGCCTCGAACTTCTCGGTCCTAATTATCCTCTTTTTTGAACACGCACTAATAAAGGTTAATTGATTTTAATAGATGAAAATAATTATGGTGAAGTAGGGGTGGAAGAATGGAAAAAGAAGAGTTTTTATCATTTCATGAAGAGCAGAAACATTCAACCTTAACAAAATATGAATATCATATAAATATTATTCGAAACGAATTGATGAAATGCCGTACAATTAAGATTCCTTTTCAAAGTATTTCAATAAACCATGAGGAACTAGCGGATTGGATTGTAGAGGAATTATCGCCAAACGAATTAGATGAGATTATTCACATGGTGCGGAATGCCAAAAAAAGATCTTCTTCTGTAAAACCTCTTTTTCAAGTTATAGCTGCCGGTCTAATAAAAAAATGAAAAAGCATATCAACTCCAAACACTGGTACTCCTTCAATCTCTTTCCTTCAAAACAACTTGCTTGTTAGAAAAATAATACCGTTTTATAATAAAAGGTAAATGAACCATGATTAGACTTGTTTTTTAATGAGGAAACCGTAAGTTAGTTTGTTGCAATAGGAGATTAAGCATTTAGGAGTAAATAACTCAAGCAGTTATAAATTTCTCTTCATGTAATGCAATAACTTGGTTTAGAGCAATTTAGAAAAGGATGATTGATTAGTCTGTAGGGTGTGTTTTCTTGCAAACATTATTCCTTATCAATAGAAGGCTTGTTTTCCGTTAGGCTCATCTAACCTCAAGCGGCACATTAAAGTGTAAAAGTAGGAGGATAAATTCGTGTCAGAGTGTATGAAAGATTTATATATCTACTTAAATAAAAATATTGATAAAATGTGTGATGAATGGCTAAAAACGATAAAAAATAATACATCCACTTTTTATTCATTGAATAATGATGAGCAAACTCAAAAAATACTGATAAACAGCCATCGAACTTTAATGGAAAATGTAATCAAAGTATTTATAGAAGAAGAGGATGTTTACAAAGAAAATTTAACTAATTGGGCTGTATCCGTAGCGGAGAAACGATCAAGAGATGCTGTCCCTATTATGGAATCCATTAAAGAGCTAAATAAAGTAAAAGCTATTTTTGTGACTTACATGGAGAAATTTGCAGCAGACGATCCTCAAAAGTTAACTGTCTCAGTTGTATTTAAATGGATTGATTTAACAAACTTTGCATTTGATTTATTTACAAATATTTTTATAGAAGCTTACGATAAGTTTAAACATCAGCAGTTATTTGCCCAGCAAGAAACGATTTATGAGCTTAGCTGTCCGGTTATTCCGATTACAAAAGGTATTGGGGTATTACCATTAATTGGTGATATTGATACGCAAAGAGCGAATATTATTATGGAAACAACCTTAACGCAGTGTAGTGAAAAACATGTTGAATATTTATTTATCGACTTATCTGGTGTTGTTATAATTGATACAATGGTGGCACATCAGCTTTTTCAGGTTATTGAAGCATTAAATTTATTAGGTGTTCGCGCCTTCCTTTCTGGATTAAGACCAGAGATTGCCCAAACTGCTGTGCAGCTTGGCATTAATTTAAGTAAAATACCTGTTTTTAATGATTTAGCGAGTGCTTTAGAGAAATTAGGTTTAATGGTGAATGGAACGAAATTTGCTTAAAGTTATAAAGAGGTGGAGCTTGTGATCAAATATCTATCTGCACTTTTTTTTCCTGGACTAATTGTCGTGCTTTTTACAAGAGTCACTTTTAATCGAGTTCTTGCATTAATTTTAACGGTGGCTTTGATTGCAGCTTCTGTTTATAAAGGCTATACAAATACTTTTTTGTTAATTGTGATGGATGCTTATTCTTTAACGGCTGGTTTTTGGATTAGTAAATGGGTGAAGGATGGCATGATAAAACGTATTGAATAAAAGGAATGGCTTGTCAAACTGTTGTCTGCTTCTTTGTGGATATCTGTTTGAAGAGGTCATTTTTTTATTTTGGCTACTTTGAAAAGAGAGGTTGTCTCTCTCGATAAGTCCGCAGCCAAAATACACTTCGCTTTTCTGTGGGCGAGTGTTGAGCCTCCTCACTGCGGGGTCTCGTCTTTCTCGCATTCCCACGGGAGTCTTCGTGTATTCTGGCTGCTCCCTGTTCAACATATCAACGTATTTAGAGAAACTGCTTCTTTTCATGTGTATGGTGTGAATTTTGTTTGCATGGGTGGTTACCTTGAAAAAAGAGGTTGTCTCTCTCAATAAGTCCGCAGCTGGAATACGCTTCGCTTTTTATGGGGCGAGTGTTGAGTCTTCTTGTTGCCACTTGTGGTGTCTGATCTTTTTCGTGAGTGGTGACTTTCTGGTTTTCGTGGAGAAAAGGGTGGTTCGAATTGGCTTGCTGCCTTTATTGGTAACGAATATCCGTTCGTTTTTCTGGTTTGAAATTCTGCATTTGTGGTAGAATGGTGATATATGGATAACTGTGGAAAGTTGAAAATTTGCTTATTTAATAAAGACTGAAAAAATTTTTAGGGAAAAGAAGATTTTTAGATTGGAATTTGATAAACTAAATAAAGGAACTTATGTTCGTGTGTTGCTAAAAAAATAGGATTGCAAAAGTTCTGCTGGATATCGAATAGTTCGTTGATGCTGGAGCAACTTTAGCTAGAAAAGGAAAAAGAATAGATAATTACTTCAAAATCATTGATTTTCAAGGGTTTTAACAATAAAAAAACAGGTTTTTAATAGGTAGTAATAAGATTATTTATAGACAAACATATGAATTTTATTTTTGTTTTTATGGATTGAACGGGAGGATGTTTACGTGAGTCAGGAATTTGAATTAGTTTCCAATTATTCTCCTCAAGGAGACCAGCCGAGTGCAATCAAGGAGTTAGTTTCTGCAAGTAAATCGAACAAAAAGATTCAAACATTGCTTGGTGCTACTGGTACCGGAAAAACATTTACAATAAGCAATGTGATAAAAGAAGTAAAAAAACCAACGTTAATTATAGCTCATAATAAAACATTGGCAGGGCAGTTATATAGTGAGTTTAAAGAGTTTTTTCCGAATAATGCTGTTGAGTATTTCGTCAGCTATTATGATTATTATCAACCAGAGGCATATGTTCCTCAGACAGATACATTTATTGAAAAAGATGCAAGCATTAACGATGAGATTGATAAACTTCGGCACTCTGCAACATCCTCACTGTTTGAGAGAAAAGACGTTATTATTGTTGCCAGTGTATCTTGTATATACGGTTTAGGATCTCCGGAAGAATATAAAGAAATGGTGGTTTCTTTACGAACTGGCATGGAGCTGGAAAGAAATCAGCTGCTTCGAAAATTGGTGGATATTCAATATGACCGCAATGATATTGATTTTAAACGCGGTACATTTCGGGTAAGAGGAGATGTTGTCGAAATTTTCCCTGCATCTCGTGATGAGCACTGTGTAAGAATTGAGTTTTTTGGTGATGAAATCGATCGTATTCGAGAAGTAGATGCCCTAACAGGTGAAATATTAGGTGACCGTAACCATATTGCTGTTTTTCCGGCATCCCATTTCGTAACAAGAGAAGAAAAAATGAAGGTAGCAATCGAAAATATTGAAAAAGAATTAGAAGAACAGCTGGCAAAGATGCGAGATGATAATAAATTATTGGAAGCACAACGATTAGAGCAGCGTTGTCGTTATGATTTAGAAATGATGCGGGAAATGGGTTTTTGCTCAGGAATTGAGAATTACTCCAGACATTTAACTTTACGACCAGCAGGATCAACTCCATATACATTATTAGATTATTTTCCAGAGGATTTTTTGCTTGTAATAGATGAGTCACATGTTACGCTTCCGCAAATTAGAGGAATGTACAATGGAGACCAGGCAAGAAAAAATGTACTGGTGGATCATGGTTTCCGGTTGCCTTCTGCTTTAGATAATAGACCATTAACGTTTACGGAATTTGAAAAACATATTAATCAAATGATATGTGTTTCTGCCACTCCAGGTCCATATGAACTAGAACATACACCTGAGATGGTGCAACAAATTATTCGGCCGACAGGTCTATTGGATCCAACCATTGATATTCGCCCAATAGAGGGGCAAATAGATGATTTAATAGGCGAAATACACGAAAGAATTAAACAAAACGAAAGAGTGTTAATTACAACATTAACAAAAAAAATGTCAGAGGATTTGACGGATTATTTAAAAGAAATAGGGATTAAAGTGCAATACTTGCATTCCGAGGTTAAAACATTAGAACGGATAGAAATAATTAGAGAACTTCGTGTTGGAAAATATGATGTTTTAGTTGGAATTAACTTATTAAGAGAAGGAATCGATATTCCAGAAGTCTCTCTTGTGACAATACTGGACGCAGATAAAGAAGGTTTTCTTCGTTCGGAACGCTCGTTGATTCAAACAATTGGGCGTGCTGCAAGAAATTCAAATGGGCATGTTATTATGTATGCAGACAAAATGACCAATTCAATGGAGCTGGCAATTAGTGAAACGAAACGCCGCCGTGAAATTCAAGAAGAATATAATCGGAAACATGGCATTATTCCACAAACCATTAAAAAAGGAATACGAGAATCAATACGTGCAACACAGGTAGCAGAAAATCCAGATGAATATGAAACTAGTGCAAAGTTGGAAAAGCTGACGAAAAAAGAAAGAGATGCTATGATTGCACAAATGGAAACAGAGATGAAAGAAGCAGCAAAAGCGCTTAATTTCGAACGTGCAGCAGAGTTGCGTGACTTATTATTAGAATTAAAAGTAGAGGGGTGAGGGAATGGCATTAGATAAATTAATCATTAAAGGTGCAAGAGCACATAATTTAAAAAATATAGATATTACCATTCCAAGAGACAAATTAGTAGTCATTACAGGCTTATCTGGATCTGGGAAATCTTCTCTTGCTTTTGACACCATCTACGCAGAAGGACAAAGAAGATATGTAGAATCCTTATCAGCATATGCTCGTCAATTTTTAGGACAGATGGATAAACCGGATGTTGATTCAATTGAAGGCCTTTCTCCTGCTATTTCAATTGATCAGAAGACAACAAGCAGAAATCCAAGGTCAACGGTGGGAACGGTAACGGAGATTTACGATTATTTACGGTTGTTGTTTGCAAGGGTTGGAAGACCGGTTTGTCCGGAGCATGGAATAGAAATATCCTCTCAAACCATTGAACAAATGGTTGATCGTATAGTAGAATATCCTGAAAAAACGCGACTTCAAGTATTGGCGCCTGTGATTTCCGGAAGAAAGGGAACGCATGTTAAGACTTTGGAGGATATAAAAAAACAAGGATATGTTAGAGTGCGCATTGATGGAGAAATGCATGAAATTGGTGAGGAAATCGCTCTAGAAAAGAACAAAAAGCATAATATTGAAGTAGTAATAGACCGTCTGGTGGTAAAAGAGGGGATTGCAGCAAGACTAGCTGATTCATTAGAATCTGCTTTACAATTTGGAGAAGGCAAGGTAATTATTGATGTAATCGGAAAAGAAGAACTGCTTTTTAGCGAACATCATGCCTGTCCAATCTGTGGTTTTTCTATAGGAGAGTTAGAACCGAGATTATTCTCTTTTAACAGCCCGTTTGGTGCTTGTCCAGATTGTGACGGTCTTGGTACAAAATTAGAAGTGGATATTGATTTAGTCATTCCTAATCGCACATTAACATTAAAGGAAAATGCGATTGCACCTTGGGAATCGATTAGTTCCCAATATTATCCTCAATTATTGCAAAGTGTTTGCAATCATTATGGAATTGACATGAATATTCCGATAAAGGATATTCCGAAAAACCTTTTAGATAAGGTTTTATATGGTTCAGGAAAAGAAAAAATCCATTTTCGATATGAAAATGATTTTGGACAAATTAGAGAAAATGACATTCAGTTTGAAGGTGTCATACGAAATGTAGAAAGACGTTATAAAGAGACCAGCTCTGATTATATAAGAGAACAAATGGAAAAATATATGGCACAGCAGAGTTGTCCAACCTGTGGTGGCTATCGTCTAAAAAAAGAAGCTTTGGCAGTCCGCATAAATGGGGTACATATCGGGCAAGTAACTGAAAAATCAATTGTTGAGGCAAATAATATCTTCTATCATTTAGATTTAACTGATAAAGAAAAACAAATTGCTAATCTCATCCTAAGGGAGATAACGGAGCGTTTAGGATTTTTGATAAATGTCGGGTTAGATTATTTAACTTTAAGCAGAGCAGCAGGAACACTTTCAGGCGGTGAGGCTCAAAGGATTCGATTAGCAACACAAATTGGTTCCCGTTTAACAGGTGTATTATATATTTTAGATGAGCCTTCCATTGGGCTTCATCAAAGAGATAATGATAAGCTAATAGAAACATTAAAACATATGCGTGATATAGGAAACACGCTTATTGTAGTAGAGCATGATGAAGATACAATGATGGCAGCAGATTATCTTATTGATGTAGGACCAGGTGCAGGAGTTCATGGTGGAGAAATTATCGCAACCGGTACACCAAAACAAGTAATGAAAGATAAAAAATCGATAACAGGACAATATTTATCTGGTAAAAAATTCATTCCTCTTCCATTAGAAAGAAAACAAAGCGATGGTAGATTTATTGAAATAATTGGTGCAAATGAAAATAACCTGAAAGATGTAGATGTCAAAATTCCTTTAGGGATGTTTATTGCAGTAACTGGTGTCTCTGGTTCGGGGAAAAGTACGTTAATTAATGAAATTCTTCATAAAAGCTTAGCGCAAAAACTAAATCGTGCAAAAGCGAAGCCAGGTGAACACAAAGAAATAAAAGGAATCGAACAACTAGAAAAAGTGATTGATATCGATCAGTCCCCAATCGGACGTACACCTCGCTCCAATCCAGCCACATATACTGGTGTATTTGATGATATTCGTGATGTATTTGCAGCAACAAATGAAGCAAAGGTGCGCGGGTATAAAAAGGGAAGATTCAGCTTTAATGTAAAAGGTGGAAGATGTGAAGCCTGCAGAGGAGACGGCATTATTAAAATTGAAATGCATTTTCTTCCAGATGTATACGTACCTTGTGAAGTTTGTCATGGGAAACGTTATAATCGTGAAACATTAGAAGTCAAATACAAGGGAAAAAATATTTCTGATGTGTTGGAAATGACAGTAGAATATGCTGTATCGTTTTTTGAAAATATCCCCAAAATTCAGCGTAAGCTACAGACAATAGTCGATGTAGGCTTAGGTTATATTAAATTGGGACAACCTGCGACTACTTTGTCTGGAGGGGAAGCGCAAAGGGTTAAGCTTGCTTCTGAACTTCATAAGCGTTCAACAGGAAAATCATTTTATATATTAGATGAGCCTACAACTGGTTTACATGTTGATGATATTTCCAGACTTTTAATTGTACTGCAACGATTAGTGGAAAATGGCGATACAGTATTGGTAATTGAGCATAACTTGGATGTAATTAAAGCAACAGACTACCTTATTGATTTAGGTCCAGAAGGCGGAGATAAGGGCGGTACTATTTTAGGTACAGGAACACCTGAGGAGATTGCAGAACTTGCAGGATCGTACACTGGAAAATATTTAAAACCAATTTTGGAGAGAGATCGATTGCGGATGGAAAAGCGGATCGATAAAATGGAGGAAGTCACTTCTCATTAAAAGAATGGCATGGTTAATGCGAATAAGCTTTTACTTTTTTCATTTACCTGCTCTTTAAAGGGTTTTGAATGATGTGGACAAATTTTTTAGACTAGTAGTTCTAGCTATTTCTATAACTTTGAGGAATGCTTTTGCATTCCTTTTTTTAGTGTGCCGGGCATGTTCACTAGCTAGGCGGTGCAAGTCCGCTATGG
>JBDNRM010000036.1:0-24559 GCA_047718615.1 Bacillus sp. (in: firmicutes)
CCACGGAAAGCGAGCATCCTGAAACGAGAATCTTGCCCCTATTTATAAGGAATAAAGAACCAATCATCCTTTTCTAATTGCTCTAAACCACGTTATGCTAATACATGAAGAGGAATTTATACCTGCGAAGTTTGAGTTAACTATATGAAAAAACATAAATAACCAGTATAGGGAAGTAACCATTTACGTGCTAAATTAGAGCATGTTCGTCTTTACCTATTACCTATTTCGTTATATCTCAGCTTCTTTTTTAAAAAGGTATGTCTAGCATCGCCATACAGGATGTTCAAGTGCCGGCATTGCCGCAGGAAACGCAGGATGCGAGTCAATCGATGCTGCGTAGCCAGCCAGCGCCCTATCAACTTCAACGCTTCCCTCCCCTCGCTTTCGTTCTTTTTTCTGTTACTGTCAAGGACACTATCCCTTTTTGATTTCAATAATAAAGCATTTACATAACACTTTGTTATAAACTGCATGTATTATCTGCATTGTACTTTCTGTAAGTATGCGCATTATAATAATTAATATATAGATATGTATAAATATTATAGAAAAAAAGAATAAATAGGTGCAGGAATAAGGTGATAATGAATGGTACCAAAGAAAATGAAAGATACTCGTATTATTCAAAATGATCAAGTATTAATTAACGATTTAAATAACTATCATACTTTATTTGGCGGGGTATTAATGAAGAAGCTAGATGCCTGCGCAACGCTTTCTGCCCGCAGACATTCAAGAGTTACAGAGTGTGTTACGGCCTCGACCGATTCGGTCAATTTTATTGAGCCGATTCGGCAAAGTGATTCTGTTTGTATTGAATCCTTTGTTGCATATACTGGGAAAAGTTCAATGGAAATCTTTTGTAAGGTAATTGCTGAAGACATGGTTACGGCAGAACGAAAAATAGCTGCTACTGCTTTTTTAACCTTTGTAGCACTTGATGAGAATAAAAAACCGATTCTTGTGCCGCCTATCATCCCGGAATCAGAAGAAGAAATATATCTTTTTGAAACGGGAAGTGAAAGAGCGGAAATACGAAAACTCAAGCGAGAGCAGAATAGAAATATTGTAGAAAAACTATCTACTAAAAAGCCTTGGGATGAGTAACTTATAAATTGAAGGAGGACGTTACATGTTAGTAACATCCAGTTTTAGTGATTTAATGAAGGCAAAAGGCGAAATTGAAGAATTAAAAACTAGTATGCCAACTGTATATAATAAATTTCTGCATGTTATCCATTTAACACGACAAATGCACTTCAAATTTCAATATATGGGCTGTTTAATCGTCGATGAAGAGCCAAGTGAGTTTCTTCCTAATGTTCAAGATGATTATGTATTATCCTTATATAAAAGTGAAATAGATAAACTAAAAGTAGAAAGTAAATTTGTGGAATTAAGAAGAATATTAGTTGAATATAAAAACATTGGTTTCGCTACTATTTCACAATTAGTATTAGGGAAAAATCCGGAAATTTTAGTAGGACCTAAAGTAGTCCGATAAGATACGAAGTAAAAAAGACATCTAATGTTAATATGCGAATGGAGTCAAAGCAGCTAAATGAATAGCTGCTTTATTTGTTTTTAGCTTAATTCTTTTTATTGAGCTTATTCTTACCTGCTAGTTAAATGGCTGTATTCAATTTCATGAGGGGATATTCCAATATCATCAAGCTAAATTTCGATATATTGGAAAGATAAAAAACGAACGGATGCGCTAGGTTTTCTGAGGCGCACCTGTCTCGCAGTTCCCATAGGAGTCGAGCAATGCCTATCCAAACCAATATTTCTTACAATTATGATAAATCAAGTTGGTGACATTGGGGTATACTCTCAATATTTTATAAATATAAATTATTTGATGTTCATATTCAGTTCATAAAAGTGGGGTAATATGCTCTATATGAGCAGCAGATAGAAATATAGGCAACTGTTTTAGTTAAGAAATGAGAGGGTGAAAATCCGACTGAAGACGGAGGAATGACACTGCGTTAGTTCATTTTTAAATGGACTTATACAGATTATAGTTAGAAGAGAGGGAGGAATTACAATGAGCAATGAATATAGAAAGAAAGCTATGCCGAACAATGGTGATTTGGCTGTGGAAGCAAGTGGACTCGTCAAAACTTTTGGCGACAATCATGCGGTTGATGGAGTAAATCTGAATGTAAAAGCAGGTTCTATATACGGAGTGCTTGGTCCGAATGGGGCAGGCAAGACTACTACAATTAGAATGCTGGCTACATTACTGCGACCGGATGCCGGATCTGCACGTATTTTCGGGCATGACATAGTGAAAGAATCGCAGATCGTACGTCAACTGATTGGTGTCACTGGTCAGTATGCCTCTGTCGATGAGTCGCTCAGCGCTACCGAAAATTTAATTATCTTCTCCCGACTGCTAGGATTAGGGCGTGCAGAGGCGAAACAAAAGGCTGCTGAATTATTGGAAGAATTTAGTTTAACAGAAGCAGCAAAGCGTCCGCTGAAGAATTTCTCCGGTGGAATGCGTCGTCGGTTGGATCTTGCAGCAAGCCTCATTGCACAGCCGCCACTTATTTTTTTGGATGAACCGACTACTGGTCTAGATCCACGCACCCGCAATCAAATGTGGGATACGATTCGTCGATTGGTGAAAACAGGATCAACGGTATTATTAACAACACAGTACCTTCAAGAAGCAGATGAACTGGCTGACCGCATTGCGGTTATTGACCGTGGCCGGGTGGTAGCAGAGGGAACGGTGAATGAGTTAAAATCGTCTATTGGTACTTCGTCGTTGCAATTGAGCATCCAAAATCCACAGGACATCGCGAATGCTCGGCACACTGTTGAAAAAGTGCTTAAGGTCCAGTCAGCTGTCTCAGCAGAAGTCGGAAAGATTACCGCACCAATGGCAGATGCAGATTTAGTAACGGATTTACTTATCGCTCTTCGTGAAGAAAAAATTCAATTAGCGGAGTTAAGTGTACAGAAACCGACCCTAGACGAAGTGTTTTTGACCATCACAGGTCATGGTGTTAAAGAAGATTTATCGAAGACATCCAATGAAACTGGCAAAATAGGGGAGGTAAGAATATGAAAAGCATTTCTCTTAAGACAGCTGCTGAACGCCAATTGCAGAATAAAACGAGCTTTAGTCAGTCTGTACGCAATTCATTGACGATGGCGTATCGAGGGGTGTTAAAGATTCGGCGCACACCGGAGCAATTATTTGATGTTACACTCCAGCCCATTATCTTCACATTGATGTTTACGTACATCTTTGGTGGGGCAATCTCTGGAAATGTTCAGAATTATTTGCCTGTTATTATTCCTGGGATTCTCGTGCAGACGGTCATTACAACATCAATCGTGACCGGCGTCCAATTGCGCGAGGATATGGATAAAGGTGTGTTTGACAGGTTTAAATCATTGCCTATTGCTCGTATTGCTCCGTTGGCGGGAGCTTTGCTCGCAGACACTATTCGGTATACCATTGCAACCGTGCTTACCTTTACTATGGGCTACATCATGGGCTATAGACCTGAGGGAGGTTTAGGATATGTCGCTCTTGCTGCACTTCTTGTGATTGTTTGTTCTTGGGCAATCAGTTGGATTTTTGCCTTCTTTGGTGTAATTGCCCGTACTGCATCAAGTGTTCAGGGAATTTCGATGCTTGTATTGTTTCCACTAACGTTTCTATCCAATGCTTTTGTACCGGTTAAAACGATGCCTGATTGGCTCCAGTGGTTTGTGAATATCAACCCTATCTCACACCTTGTCACGGCTGTTCGCAATCTTGCTAATACAGGAACGATTGGCTCAGACCTCGCCATCTCCCTTATTGGAGCTGCGGTTATTGTGGCAATCTTTGCACCTATCACAGTTCGTGCTTATATGCGCCGTACTTAGATAAAAGAAAAATTTTACAAATGGAATAATCTATCACTAGTTAAAGTCTAATGTATACTGTCTTAGCTCTTCTTTTGTGTAGTGTGTTTGTTTTTAATCACACGGTACGAAGGAAGAGTTTTTTTGTACTTCCGGATATTTACATAATAATAGGAGAAAATTCCCCCTTTCAGATGAAGATAAGTCGGAGAGCCTATAATGATAATCTAGTATAAGTAAAATTTTCCTATTATTCTTTATAGTAGATTTGTATTCTCTTAACATTCCATTAACTTTGCGATTATATAATCACCTTAGTGGTACATGTAGTACTTGTTATTCTAGATCACTGAACAAAGGGGAGAATAAAAAACATGAAATTAAGCAAAAAAGTACTCGGAGTTACGTTAGCGAGCAGTTTAACTTTAGGTTCCATAGGAATGATCAGTGGAAAGGAAAAGGTAGAAGCAAAAAATAACCCACCAAAAGCAAAAAATGTAATTGTACTTGTAATGGATGGGGTAAGCTCAAGCACTACCACTCTTGCTAGATGGTATAAGGGGAAACCTCTAGCATTGGATGGGATAGTATCAGGTGGAGTCCGTACATACTCAGCTGAGTCAGCAATAACTGATTCAGCGCCAGCAGGCACAGCTCTTGCAACAGGCAATAAATCAAACGATAAATTTGTTGGTGTATTGCCAGAACTAGTGAAAACACCAGGGGTTGATCCTTCTCTTGCCGATGATGCTTATAAACCTGTGGCAAACGTATTAGAAGGTGCAAAAATCAGTGGGAAATCTACTGGTATTATTTCAACTTCTGAAATCCAACATGCAACACCTGCTGCCTTTTCTTCCCATGCAGAACATCGCAGTCAATATGATAATATTGCAGAACAACAAGTATATCAAAATATAGATGTGGTGTTAGGAGGAGGAAAGGACTCTTTACTTGTAGGGAAGGAAAAAAACAATCGTAAAGACGGAGAAAATCTATTGGAAGTAATTGAGGATAAAGGCTATGATATTGTAACAACCAAAGATGAGCTAGTAAAATCAAAATCTAAAAAACTATGGGGATCGTTTGCCCCTGCTGCACTGGCTTATGATATGGATCGTTCCCAAACAAATCCTAAAGAACCTACACTTGCTGAAATGACTAAAAAAGGAATAGCAACCCTTTCGAAAGATAAAGATGGCTTCTTTTTGTTTATCGAAGGAAGCAAACCGGATTGGGCAGCCCATTCCAATGATGCAATTGGCATGATTAGTGACACGCTTGCATTTGATGAGGCAGTTAAGGAAGCATTGGATTTTGCTAAAAAAGATAAAAATACCTTGGTCATCGCCGTTTCAGACCATGGAAACAGCGGAATTTCTATTGGAAATAAAAATACAGATGGAACTTACTCTTCTACACCAGTTTCTGCATATATAGAGCCATTGAAAAAAGCAAAAATGACGCTGGAAGGTGCTTTAAAGCAGTTAAGACCAGATAAATCGAATGTATTAGAAGTAGCAGCTTTATACGGAATTGATCACCCATCAAAAACAGAAAAAAAAGCAATTGAACAATCGGATGATTTGAGCAAAACGCTTGTACAGCTTCTTGCTAATCGGGCTAATCTTGGTTTTACAACTAGTGGACATACGGGTGAAGATTTATTTTTATACTCATATGGACCAGGACAACCGGTAGGTCTTGTAGAAAATAGGGATATTGCACATGCTGTTGCTAGTTCGTTAGGATTTAATTTAAAGCAAGTTTCCAACACACTGTTTATTGATGCAGAAGCAGCATTTAAAGCAATTGGAGCAAAAGTAAGCGTAGCTTCTTCTAATGAGCAAAACCCTGTTTTACTTATTAAAAAAGGAAAGAAAACAGCAGAATTTCCTGTTAATAAAAATATCGTTAAATTAAATGGAAAAGAAATAGAATTAGATAGTGTAACGGTACGGAGCAATGGAAAATTCTATGTATCGAAGGAAGCTGTTCAACTAGTTAAAAAGGCTAAATAATATATTCTTTTCTAAAACGCTTGTAATGAAGTGCCCTCAGTGGTTAGAAAACTAATCACTGAGGGCACTTTATTTTCCAAGCGTTTTTTATATTATTTCTTTAAGAGTTTACTAGTTGTTTTTTAAAAATTTTTCTCTTCTGATAATTACATATACTTCCAAAATGAAAATCTCCTATATATTGATGCATAGGTATCGTTTGTTAAGGGTACATAACAATACCAGCAACTTTTTGCGATAACATTTAAAACAAGTGGTAGTAGCATTTGTTTATAGTATGTATGAAAAATTTTATAAAGAAAGGTGAGAATAGGAATGAGTGAACAAACAAAAAAAGGTATTCAACTAGTAAAAGGTATTGCTCCAAATGTGGATGCGGAGGCCTTATTAAACGATAAAAGAAAAGTCTTTCTATTTGGTTCTCCAAGTTATACAAACATGGGAGATCAGGCGATTGCGTATGCAGAAGAAAAATTTATAAGAAATCACTTTCCTTACTATGAGTATATTGAAATTATGGATTATGCAACAGATGAAGGAATCGACTTAGTAAAAGAAATAATCAAAGAAAATGATATGGTTGGTTTTACAGGTGGCGGTAACTTAGGAAGTCTCTATCTCGATATAGAAGAAGACAGAAGAAAAGTAATTGAAGCTTTTAAAGAGTACAAAACTATTTCATTTCCACAATCTGTTTATTTTGAAGATACGGAAGAAGGTAGGAAAGAGAAGAAGAAAACGCAGGATGCCTATCATCAAAACTCCCATTTAACAATAGCGGCAAGGGAGTCACAAACACTGGATGTAGTGAAGGACACATTCCAATCAAATTATATATATACCCCTGATATGGTGTTGTCATTAAATATAGAGCCTAAAGATATCAAAAGGGATGGGGTGCTCTTTCTTTTAAGAGAAGATAAAGAGAAAGTAACAGATGAAGGTTTTGTATCTGAATTAATGAATTGGGTAGAAAAAACAACCTTTGTGGAACGAGCAGATACCGTATTAAACGAAGTAGAAATGATTGATTATAAGGATAGAGAAAAATATTTTTTGAAAACGCTTGATAGAATTGCCTCGAGTAAATTAGTTATAACAGATCGTCTGCATGCAATGATCTTTTCTATTATTACCAAAACCCCTTGTTTAGTATTTGGTAATAGTTATGGGAAAGCAAAACATTCTTATATGGATTGGCTCGAGGAATTAAATTTCATTGAATATACAGATGAACAAGATATTGATCAACTAGAACAAATCGCAGATCGCTTGCTTAAAGCGAAACCAAACAGTATTGATTTATCAAAAGATTTCCAGCCGCTGAAAGATTTTTTTGCTGTCTGATTAGATAAATTACTATTTTTCAAGACTGTCGACAAAAGCAGGAGAATAGTTGACAGTCTTGTCAAAATATATGGCCAATAAAAATCTTTCATACACTACCACCACATAAGAACTTGCTTAATTAATGGTGCATATAATATGCCTAATTGTTGTACTTAATATAATCTCCCAAATTGAACACTTCTTCATCTTTAGAATTTTAATTATTGTAGGATTTTCTTTTAATTTTAGTTTTAGGAAAAACTACTACTCTTCCATCGTTGATAAGTCACCTGTTGGAAGTCCCAGTTCCCATGCCTTTAATACACGGCGCATAATTTTTCCACTTCTTGTTTTCGGTAATTTTTCGCAGAACTCAATCTCTCTAGGTGCTGCATGTGCTGCCAAGCCAGTTTTCACAAATTGGCGTATTTCTTCTTTTAATTCATCAGACTCAGCGTAGCCATCAACAAGTGAAACAAATGCTTTAATAATCTCTCCTCTAATGGAATCTGGTTTTCCGATTACGCCTGCTTCTGCAACAGCAGGAAACTCAATTAACTTACTTTCTACTTCAAAAGGGCCTACTCGTTCCCCAGCTGTCATAATGACATCATCTACACGACCTTGGAACCAAAAGTAGCCGTCATCATCTATATAAGCAGAATCTCCAGATACATACCAATCATTTAAAATAAAATAGCTTTCGTATTTTGCTTGATTGTTCCAAATGGTATGCATCATAGATGGCCAGCCTTTTTTGATGGCTAGATTCCCCATTTGATTAGGCGGCAGAATATTTCCTTGATCATCCAGTATGGCTGCTTCTATGCCTGGGATTGGTTTTCCCATCGATCCAAGCTTAATATCCATACATGGAAAATTACAAATAAGCTGTGCCCCTGTTTCTGTCATCCACCAGGTATCATGAATTCGATGATGAAACAAATCCTGTCCCCATCGAATGACTTCAGGATTTAACGGTTCTCCTACACTTAAAATATGACGTAATGAGGACAAGTTATATTTTTGGACACTCTCTTCTCCAGCTCTCATTAACATGCGAAAAGATGTTGGGGCACTATACCAAACTGTTACTCCAAATGTCTCAATCGTTTTATACCAAGCATCTGGACTAAACCGTCCGCCAATAACAATATTAGTTGTTCCAGTTAACCACGGACCAAATATGCCATAAGACGTACCAGTAACCCACCCAGGATCTGCCGTACACCAATAAATATCATCTTCTCGTAAATCCAATACCCATTTCGCCGTTTGATAATGCTGAATCATGGCAGAATGAGCATGTAAAACCCCTTTAGGTTTGCCGGTTGATCCAGAAGTGTAGTGGAGGATCAATCCATCTTGGAGATCTACCCATTTTATCTCTAACACATCAGAAGCATCATAGAAAGACTTTTGGAAATCCACCAATTTCCCTTTCTCCTCGACATTTTTTCCTACAATAAAAATCGTTTCAAGTGCTGGCAATTCGTCTATTGGAATACGATTCACTAACTCGGATGTGGTAATTACTATTTTTGCCGCACTATCTTGCAGGCGATCCTTTAATGCGCTCTCCATAAAGGCTTCAAATAAAGGGCCAACAATAGCCCCTAATTTAATTGCTCCGAGTAGGACAAAATATAATTCGGGAGAACGAGGCATAAAGATAAACACGCGATCTCCTTTTGCCACCTTTCCTTTTTCTTTTAAAACGTTTCCTGCTTTATTCGATAATTTTTTCAAATCATGAAATGTGTAAGTTTCCTTTCTGAAACTATTCTGATAACAGAGAGCTACTTTGTTTTTTCGAAAACTTTCAGCATGTCGATCTATGGCTTCGTAGGCTATATTTACTTTTCTAGTCTGATGCCATGAAAAATGCTCTTCTGCATGCTTCCAATGAAAATGCTGATACATCTCTTCATAGTTTTTTAAATTATAATTCTCTCCGAAAGATGGTAACGTTTTCATTTTTATTTGCTCAACTCCCCAAATTCAATGGATTTTGAAATAAAACACTATATACACAATTTTAATGGTGACATTCCGGTTTTATTCCTATTTTTCAAAAAGTAAAACAAAAACAGCTATAGGTTATTCCGTTTATCTTCAGCATTTCAGAAGCGGAGAGTTGTTTATTCCTCGGTATAAAGGATAAACTAAGATTATAGGTTAAATAAGGAAAGAAGCAACTTGGTCTATCATTATACTATTATTAAGCTGTTTTCTAATTTGTTTTATTGTTTATGCTTCAAGCAGGGAGCAGTCAAAATATACGAAAACTCTTATGGGAATTGCGAGACAGGTGAGATGATAGCACATAGCTTTAGCTCCGAGGAGGAACAAGTGTAGCCCTATGGAAAGCGAAATGTAGTCTGACTTGGGACTATTTAAGAGTGCACCTATTTTCAGGGTAAACATGGAGAATTTTATGGTATAGTTAAACAAAACGAATATTTGAGGGAAGCTACGATGGTGAAACAAGAAAAAAAATCAAGATACTTTGCAAAAATTTCATTAGGAGTTATGGGAGCAGGATTTCTCATAAGCATTCCTTTTCAAGACACACTTATTGGTCGGTTGTTACAAGGTGGCTTTGAGGCAGGACTAGTTGGAGGGTTGGCAGACTGGTTTGCTGTTACAGCTCTTTTTCGTCATCCTCTTGGCATTCCAATTCCACACACAGCATTACTTCCAAAAAACCGTGATAAAATGATCAAGGCTCTCGTCTCCATTCTTGAAAATGATTGGCTGACAAAAGAAAGCATTCAAGGAAAGATCAAACAAATTAAAATGACGGACAAATTAATGCAGGCTGTAGAGAAGGAATTGGAATCAGATAAATTTAATAAAGGGATTCAGTCCATTCTTCATCAAGCGATTACCTATGTTAATCCTGAAAAAATTGCTCCGTTTATAGAAAAAGAGTTAAAGAAATATATTCTTTCTTTAGATGTGACTAATTTTCTTTCATCCATTGTAAATCAGGTTTTGAAAAGAAAGTTGGATGAAAAGGGATTGGATTACGTTTTAGTGGAGACGGAGAAGTGGTTAGAAAAGGATGATACAAAAGCCAAAATTGGTGTAATGGCAAAACAAATGCTAGACAATACCGAAGCTGATGGATTTTTAAAAATGGCTCTTCATTCATTCAACAATTTAATTAACGCAGAAAAACTTGGGAATATACTTCAGCCATTTCTTCTTAAAAGAATTGTTCTCTTGCGTGAGGCTGATAATCCATACAGGCATTTGATTCTTTCACGCATTCGCAAAGAGTTGAATAGTATTCAGGATAAAAAAGAGTTAGTGGATGATCTAAATAATTGGTTAGAGGAAACAGTGAATAGTTGGAGTGCAGCGGATCAAATTACAGCAATTTTAAAGCAATTCCAGCATAAACTGATTCTCTTAGCGCATGATAAAGCATTTATAAATCAATATGTACTTTCATTTATTAAAAACTTCCTAGATGAAATAAAAGAAAACCCTGAAAAAATCAATCAAATAGAAAATTGGATTCAAAAACAAATTTTTTATTTAATCGAGAAAAACCATTCTAAAATTGGGGTTCTTGTAAAAGAAAATCTAGAAAAATTGGATAATAAAACGCTTATCGATATAATGGAAAACAATGTAGGGAAAGATTTGCAGTGGATTAGAGTGAATGGAGCCGTTTGTGGTTTTATAATTGGTATCATCTTAACTATATTTAAAGCATTTGTATAAAATTTTGAAATTGATACTTCCTGTAAAAAATAAATACAAGAAAAGAAGCTGAGACATAAGTATTCCAGCCGAAGATAAACCCGAACTATGATACGAAGATGTAAAAATATTCCTTATCATTGTTCGGGTTTTTTTCATGTAAAAAAGAAGGTTGGTGGTAATCACCCGCAGCCTGCATACACTTCGCTTTTCGTGGGGCGTGCGATGAGCCTCCTCGGCACAGGCGCCTGCTTAGGTCTCATCTAACCCGCTAATCACACAGGAGTCTCGCACCTCCCACCCCGCGGAAAGCGAAGCAACCCGTAGTGGAAAGCAACCCCCATAATAAAAAACAAACCTCCCATTTTATTGTTCTTAAACCGAGTAATATCAAGACTTGCAAACGAATTTGAAGGTGCGAAGTTTGAGTTAACTTGATTAAAAAACATAAATAACCCCGTATAGGGTTTTCTTCTGAGCTGTTCAAGGAGTTTGCCCTTTTGTTCTGTAAAAATAAGTATCTTTCTATTATCTTATATATTTTATTTATTACTATTCTGATAAAATAAAATATAGGGAAGCTTAGCTTCGAATCATTAGAGTTTATTTATACTTAAAGTAGTTAATAAACAGAAGTTATTCATATTCCAATTTAGCTTTAAATACTATACTATTAATATAATTAAATGAAAGGTAAAGGCGGGCACCTAATGGGAAGTAACGTGAAATTCGGTATACGTTCTAAGATTATCCTTGGTTACATTATTATAATTATTTGCTTACTAGCGTCTGTCATCATTTTAAATAATCAAATTAAGTCTTTGCAACAGGAAAGAAATTTTATTATTAATCATGATTCTGAAATACATGACCTCACCAGTCGTATTGAAAAATATATGCTGGACATGGAAACAGGGCAGCGTGGTTTTATTATTACAGGAGACTCTAGCTACCTAGAACCATATTATAAGGCAGAGGAAAATTGGAAGTTGGCTTATGAGCAGATTTATCAGTTATTAGAGAATAAGCCAGACCAACAGAAAAATTTAAATACAATAAAAGAAACGATGGAACACTGGATAGCAACTGCTGGAGAACCAACTATTCAATATAAAAAAGACAATAAAATGGATGAAATTCAAGAATTCTTTAAAACGGATATTGGTCATAAGGATATAGAAGCAATGCGAAAACAGTTCGATTCCTTTCGTTCCATTGAGAAAGAATCCACCCGAGAAAAAGCAGAGGGGTTGGATAATAAAAATAGTTATCTAACAATTGCTTTGTTTGGAATACTTGTATTAGTAGCAATTATTTCCAGTATGATTGCCAATCAGATTTCGCGATCCATTGTTAGAACAATTACAGAGGTTACGCAGGCAATTAAAAAAATGGCTGCTTCTGAAGGGGTAATTAAAGAACGGATTCAGGTTAAAACAAATGACGAGATAAATGCTCTTGCCAATGCAACGAATGAACTGTTAGATAACATCGAAAAGCGAGAATGGATTCAATCGAATATTGCGGAAATTTTCACAAAAAATCAAGGGATTTCCTCTATTAAGAGATTGGCTGATGTATTCCTTTCAGAGATTTCTAAGATGACTCAGACGTCTTTTGGAGCTTTTTATATAAGAAAAGAAAATAATAAAAAGTTTGATTTTGTTAAAAAAGCATCTTTTGCAGATTCTGGAAATGATGTAGGAAGAGCAAGCTTTGAATTGGGACAAGGATTAATTGGACAATGTGCTGTGGAAAAACGAATAATTACGTATAAGGAAATTCCAAGTGATTATCGTGTAATTGCTACAGGGCTTGGAGAAGTGCAGCCACAGAGTATTTTAATTATCCCTGTATTATTTGAAGAAGAGGTTATTGCTGTTATTGAGCTAGCGACGATGACAGATTTCACCGAATTACAAGTAGAATTGATAAAGCAAATTACTGAAACATTTGGATTAACAATTAATAGTATTTTAGGACGTATGGAAATTGTACGTTTATTAAATGAATCAAGAGCGATGACAGAAGAATTACAGGTACAATCCGAAGAGCTTCAAACACAATCGGAAGAGTTGCAATCGCAATCGGAAGAGTTGCAAATGCAGAAAGAGGAATTGCTCACAATTAATGAACAGTTGGAAGATAGAACAAGAGAGGCTGAGGCTAAGTCGAAGGATCTTGAAAAGGCAAAAAAAGAGCTGGAAATGAATGCGGAACAACTTTTACTTCATTCTAATTATAAGTCAGAGTTTTTGGCAAATATGTCGCATGAGTTGCGGACGCCTCTTAACAGTATATTAATTTTATCAGAAATGTTGGCTGAGAGTGAAAATAATCGTTTAACGTCGGAAGAATCGGAATTTGCAAAGGTTATAAACTCATCAGGAAAGGATTTACTATCCTTAATTAATGATATTTTGGATCTATCTAAAGTAGAAGCTGGGAAGATGGACGTTCACTTCAGTGAAGTGAACATAGGAGAACTCCCTTTGCAAATGGAAAGAAACTTCGCTCCAATTGCCAAGAAAAGAAATTTAGACTTTACGATTACAAAAGCAGACAATGTGAGTGATATTTTTTATACGGATGAGAAAAGACTACAGCAAGTTCTAAGAAATTTATTATCTAATGCTTTTAAATTCACAGAAAATGGGTCTGTTTCGTTAAATATAAAACAAGTGGAAAAGGAAGAATTAACAAAAACGATGCAAAATATCAGCTCACAATGGCTGGAAGTTTCGGTAGTAGATACTGGCATCGGTATTTCAAAAGATAAGCATAAGCTTATTTTTGAAACATTTCAGCAGGCAGACGGTGCAACCGTTCGTAAATATGGAGGAACTGGTCTCGGTTTGTCTATCAGTAAAGAATTTGTAAAACTGCTTGGCGGATGGATATTCCTTCAAAGCAAGGAGGGGAAGGGAAGTGTGTTTACATTCCTTATTCCTAGTCTTCCACATGGGGTTTCGGAGAGAAATCATATTAAGCGAGCATATGAAGAAGCAGCAGTTACGGATATACAGGTGAAGAGCGAAGAAGAGGATAATGAGGAGCAACATATTGGAATAGACCATCCTTTACAAGAAAAAGATGTTTTTCAAGGGAAAAATATATTAATTGTTGATGATGACTATCGAAATATATTTGCATTAAAAACAACCCTTGATAAAAAAGGGATGAATGTGTTTGTAGCACAAAATGGACAAGAATGCTTAGATATTATGAGCATAAATAAAGATATTGATTTGATTCTAATGGATATCATGATGCCTCATATGAATGGGTATGAAACAATGAGAAGAATACGAACGCATATGATGCTTACGGATTTACCGATTGTTGCTTTAACAGCCAAAGCAATGAAAAATGATCGAGAAAAGTGTCTTGAAGCAGGGGCTTCTGATTATATTAGTAAACCATTGGATTTAGACCAATTATATTCTGTTCTGCGAGTATGGTTAGTAAAGCAGGGAGGTTAAAGGTCATGGAACACCCATCCTTCAATTTGGAGCAAGAACTAGAGGGAAATCCACATACAAACATAGAAATTGATTTATTGTTAGAGGGTATCTATCGCTTATCGGGCTTTGATTTTCGTCAATATAATAAATCTTCTATTTCTCGGCGAGTTTATTATCGAATGAAAATGGATAGCATCCCCACAATTTCTAGAATGATTGAAAAAATTATTCATGAAGAAACCTTTTTAGAACAGATTCTGAATGATTTCTCTATTAACGTAACAGAAATGTTTCGTAATCCGAGTTTCTTTAAGGCATTTAGGGAAGAGGTCATCCCACAATTACGGGATTATCAGGAAATTCGTATTTGGCATGCCGGATGTGCAACAGGTGAAGAAGTATTTTCAATGGCTATACTGTTAGAAGAAGAAGGATTAATCGATAAAACAGTGATTTATGCAACCGATATGAATGAACATGTTTTACAAAAAGCAAATCAAGGCGCATTCCCTCTAAATAAAATGCAGGCATATACTAAAAATTATATGCTTGCTGGGGGGACAAATGCTTTTTCAGAATACTATAAGACAGACGATCATTACGCTTATTTTCATTCTTCTCTTTTGAAAAATATTATTTTTGCACAGCATAATTTAGTAACAGATCAGTCATTTAATGAATTTCACGTCATTATATGTAGAAATGTACTCATTTATTTTTCTCCTGCATTGCAAAGTCAGGTCCATCAGTTATTTTACGAAAGCTTAAGTCAAAAGGGCTTTCTTGGTTTAGGGGATAAGGAAACACTTCGTTTTGTAGACGTAATGTCCCGCTATAAAGAATTAATAGGAAAAGAACGAATCTATCAGAAGGTTTATTAAATAGTAGATTGTTTTTGCTGCATTTTGTGCAAAAAACGAAGCTGGGACATAAGTATTCCAGCCGAAGATAAACCCGAACCATGATACGAAAATGTAAAAAATATTTCGTATTATTGTTTGGGTTTTTTACTCATGTAAAAAAGAAGGTTTGTGGTAATCACCCGCAGCCTGCATACACTTCGTTTTCCGTGGGGCTCGCGCTAATTCTACTGGAGTCTACGTGTATGCAGGCTGCTCCATTGTCCAATCTTTTTCCTTTTTTTCTTGGTAAAAGAATTAGGTTTTAGAAAATAGCCTTTAAAACGAAGTGAAATGGAGCGGAAGATACTCGACTCCTGCGGGAAGTGGAGGAAAGGCTGAGACCCCGCAAGTAGCAGCTCAAGCGTAGCCCAGTGGAAAGCGAGTGTCTGTAGCGCAATGGAACAACCTAGTTTTTATACTTAACTAGATTAAATAACCAGTATAGGGAAGTAACCATTTACGTGCTAAATTAGAGAATGTTCGTCTTTATCTATTATCTATTTTGTATGTCTCAGTCTCTGTTTTTCAAACGGTAAAAACGCATAAAACTTTGAAGTGTGGAGAGTGTCTAGCTTCGCCGGTCAGCGCCTAGCCTCAGTGAGTATAACCTCCTGACTCTAAAAGTAAAAAACACTTTTTGAGTCAGGAGAACATTTTTCTTCGGGAGTAAACAAGGAGCCATCGCTTTTCTTACTAAACGTTTACATTTTCTGATTGAGCTTGAATCATTAAGACACACATATCATCTGGCTGTTCCTTTTGCTGTTCCTTTGTCAAAAGAACGTCGATCAGAGAATGAGTATGATTTAGTCTTTGGGAGGCTATAGTACGGATATGTTTATCTGATTCTAAATCGCAGGGTCCCATAGCTTCTTGAACCCCGTCGGTATATAAAATTATTTGCACATCGTGATTAAATGTTTTTACCATTTTTTCTATTTTTATCTCTTCAAAAAAGCCGACTGCACAGCTTCCGTGATCTAATGGAACTAGTTCCTCCCCATCAATCAGCATATATCCAGGAGGATGACCTGCATTTACATATTCAACAGTATTATTTTTTGTATCAACCACTAAATAAATGGTAGTGAAATAATAAGGGAGATCTTCTTTTTCATTTTTTAGCAATGTCATATAGCGATTTAATTCTTGAATTACAAGCTCAGGTTCAACGAGCTGTTTAATGGCTTCGCGCAAAACGGATGAAATAAACATACAAACAAGTGAAGCAGAAATTCCATGTCCCATCATATCAAGAAGCATAATTGCATAGCGGTGATCATTAATTTTATGCCAATAATACATATCTCCTGCTAAATTAAAGGAGGGAAGGTATGAAACGTCGATTTGGATATTATTTTCTTTTAAAGGGGTGCTTAATAAGCTTCTTTGAACATGAGTAGCAAGATCCAGCTCGTATTGTATTTTCTTCTCATGCTGGGTATGCCAATCTAATTCAGCTTTTAGACGTAAAGCAACACGAATTCGGGCTAGAAGTTCCACCTTATTAAGTGGTTTTGTAATATAGTCTACCCCTCCTATATCCAATGCTTCTGCCAGTTTATTTTTATCCTCAAGTGCTGTAACAAAAATAATTTGAATATCTTTTAATCTTTTATTTTGTTTAATTCTTTTACAAGCCTCAATGCCATCTATTTCAGGCATCATGATATCTAACAGGATTAAATCAATCGATTCACCTATTGGATTCTGAGCATCTAGCTGTAAATAATCAAATAGTTCATAAGCAGATGTGAGTGAAACACAGTTATCATAACCTGCACTTTTTAATATTTTTTCCATTACGAATAGATTGACTGAATTGTCATCTACCATAAGAATAGTCATGATTATTCCCTTATTCTGTCTGAATATCAACGGTTCATAAACTAGTATCTAGTTAAAATAAAACGCTCAAGACCATTTATTGAAATATATTTCCGATTCTTTTATTATACAAAAAAAATATGAATAGTAGTATTTTATTATCTTTACAAAATCTTGCATCATGGCACATGAAAATAGGCAGTTTGATTAAGTTCGTTGATATATTGAAGCTGGGAGCAGCCAGCATACATGAAGACTCCCGCGGGAATGCGAGACCCCGCAGCGCAGCGAAGTGTATTCTACCTGAGAAACCCTCTTTTCAGAGTAGCCTAATATTTTTTACCAATTTTGCGTTTGCATAAAGGTAAAAGAGTCTATTTAATTATATAGAGGTTGTTCAAAAAGTCCGGTAAAAATGACACATCGAATTTCTTCGTTGTCTTACTTTTCCGCTTCTCACGTATCCATACCATACGTTCCGATGCTCAAAGTTACGACGCCTCGAACTTCTCGGTCCTTTTTATCCTCCTTTTTGAACACGCACATATAGGTGTAAATAATTAAAAAAGCATCGAAAGGAGGTTAACTGTAGATGAAAATCAGTATAAGAATTATCTTGTTGATTTTTTCTATTGTTCTGAATGCTCTTGGAAATGCACTTACCATTAAAGCAGCTTTAGGCTCAGCTCCGTGGACTGCCGCAAGTTTAAATGTTTCAATGGGCCTTGGAATTTCAGTTGGAACCGCAACTATTATGATCGGCAGTATTGTACTTGTCATCGATGATTTGCTTCGACGAAAATTTAATAAAATAAAGAATCTATTTAATTTTCTTTATTTGGTTTCTTTTGGATATATTATTGATTTATGGTTATTCTCCATGAAACATGTCGAATTTAATCATTTTTCATTTCGCTTGTTCTTATGTATAGTTGGTATTTTAATGATTGGTGCGGCAGTTTCCATCTATTTAAGAGTCGACCTTGTTTTTCATCCATGTGATGATCTTTTGAATATTTTAAGACATAAATATTTAAATGGGAATGTCATCTATGCAGAGATTATAAGTCTTGGCATCCCGCTTTGCATAAGCGGTGCTTTTGGAATAGTTCAGAACAGAATTTATGGAATCAATATTGGTACAATTATTAGTTTTATGTTTCTTGGTTTCTTCATCCATTTTTTTGATCGTACGATTCAATTAAATAATCGACAAATTGTTCAATTCGAACCGTATTGGGGAAAAAAGAAACATAACGAGTCATAATATGGATAATGAATTTCAATATGGAATATAAAAGGATGATTATTTTCTATTATGAAATAAAGAGTGTCCCACTAAGTTGTATTTGGGACACTCTTCTCGTTTTGGAATCAAAGTTCATGTTTAAGATATCTTCCTTTTGAAAGTGCAATGGTACTGTTAATGGACAGAAGCATTACCTTTTTTCAAGGCTAACATCTGCCGATAAGGGGTATAAAGATTAGTATATTGCTGCATGGTACATAAATAAAAGGAATAAAAAGGAGGATTTGCGATGAAATGGAGAGGCAGGCAAGGAAGTTCAAATGTAGAAGATCGAAGAGGAATGGGAAGGGCCGGAAAAGGGATTGTTGGAGGAGGACTTGGCCTAGTAATTGTCCTAATTGTTACATTGTTTGGCGGTAATCCAAGCGAATTATTGAATAACTTGCAAATGACAGATTCAGACAGCAACACATCTTATCAAGAAACAGAACAAGAGAAAGAGCTATCTCAATTTGTATCTGTTGTTCTTGCTGACACGGAAAAAGTATGGAAGGAAGAATTTCGGAAAGACGGATTAACCTATAAAGAGCCAACCTTGGTTTTATACTCAGGAAGCGTTAATTCTGCCTGTGGAACAGCTGGATCGTCAGTTGGTCCATTTTATTGTCCTGGAGATCAAAAGCTTTACATTGATCTTAGCTTTTATCAAGAGCTTCAAGATAAGTTTCAGGCCCCTGGAGATTTTGCAATGGCATATGTGATTGCACATGAGGTTGGCCATCACGTGCAGACGCTTCTTGGTACATCGGATAAAATTATGCCACTGCGCTCGAAATTAAGTGAGGAAGAATTTAATAAATATCTTGTTCGTTTTGAACTGCAAGCAGATTATTTTGCTGGAGTGTGGGCAAATCATGCACAAGGAATGGACTTGCTTGAAGAAGGAGATTTAGAAGAGGCCTTAACAGCAGCGACAGCAGTAGGTGATGATACTCTGCAGAAGAAAGCGAGGGGATATGTAATGCCTGAAAGCTTTACGCATGGAACTTCGGAACAGAGAAAACGTTGGTTTTACAAAGGATTCCAATCAGGGAAAATAGAAGATGGTGATACTTTTAGTAGTAAAAATTTATAAAACTTGTCCATATTAGCATGCAAAACGACTAGAAAAATGCGAACAGTCCTTGTCCTTGAATACTTGATAATATGTTGTTTGACTGTTTTTCCATCTATCGATCTTTGTACGATACTCGATATATGCATAAATTCTCCTGATTAAAAGGGATTCTGGAAAAGAGAGTATGTGCTGAGAAAGAGGCTTAGCACATACTCTTTATATGCAATAGATAAGTAAGTAAAGTCCAATATTCCTTATAAATGTTTTGTTTAGAGTCAAAGAAGGTTATAAAAAAGGCTTATCTTCTATTTTGATTGATTGGGCAGGACAGCTGTCTTTTGCCTCCATTAATTCATCATGCATCTCTTTTTCTACTTTTACCGTACCTGTATTGTTATCAAGGATAACTTCAGCAAGTCCGTCCTCATCAAAATCAAAGATATCTGGAGCGATGCATCCACAGGCTGCACATGCGATACAAGTATCTTTTTCAACCATTGTAAATTTATCCATTATAACTTCTCCTTTCAAATTAAGGGGTATAGTATAATAGTAAACCTTATTTAAATGGTTTTAATTTAGTAGTTGTGACTTTTTTTTGACAATTTTAAAGAATGTTATAAAAATATAAAAAATTCTGTTTTTTGTTTGAGTAAGCATAAAATGTTAAATTTGATGAGTGTCTAGCTTTAGTCATATACTGGCTGATTAAAAAAGGAACTTTTAGTTGTATGACTGTGAGACTAGGATCTCTTGCTTTTCTTTTTATACGAACAAAAAATATTTTTTTGCACTTTGTGGATAAATTCTTTCCGTTTGATGCCATTTCCAGAACATATCATTTGTTTTTTTGCCAATTATGCCATGTAAAATCATTCCACGTTCCATTAAATGAAGTGGCAAACCTTTTAAATGATATATTTGGTTAGTATCTATTTCGGTTAGTCCAACTGTATCAAAAATAATACTAGTTACTACGAATAATCCGTCTATTGAGTGTGTAAATTTAAAAAATTCTTTATCCATTTCTATAAAATCATCTTCACAATCCCAATTTTTTTGGTGGATATTTGGGTAGTTGGTTAAAATGAGGTGATTGAGAAGGTATTCACAGCTGTTAATTTCATCGAATTCTTTGTTAAATTTGCTTATTATTTCAGCGGAATTCGTATTAGCACGATGATCGAGCCATTGAGTGAATTTTTGCAATTCGGATATGAATTTTTTTGTTTCTTTTATATTTGGAGTTATTTTTATAGACAGAGGAAAATAAAGAAGAATCAACTTTTCCCAAAAAGCTTCTTTGCATTCTTCCCAAGAGGAAGGAGTTTTTTCTTTTAAATAATCGGTCATATAACGGGAGAAAATACGTAGAAATTCATTACAGGTTGAATCTGAAAAATGATCTTGTTTATAATCAATTAAATCATCACCATAAAATTCATAAAGGGCACTGAAGCGCATGTTGAAATGAGAGCTAATTTGAATTTTTTTAAGGAGCTTTTTACGATCTTGTGGACTTTCAATCGGGCGAAGCCTTATTATCTTGGTTGGAGAGATACTTTTTTCACTGCTAATTTCTTTTGAATGTCTACTGCTGCTTAAAAAATAAGGAGAATTCTTCATAATAAATCAACCAGCTTTCTATTGAATTTTGAAAAAAGGAAGGATGGCGATAAGGAGGTTCTAGGAGTATTTATTGGTAGTATAATGGTTATATGGGATTTTGTCACTTATTAATAACAGAAAATACGGAATATTTATAAAAAAATAACATGAGCAGATGATCGATTAAGTATCTTTGCTCATGTTTAAAGAATGAATATATTAGCGATATTAATAAATTTTATCTCCGTTAAAAATGGAATTCTTCACTATAACATAATCAACGTTTCGGATAGATTCTAGCTTATTTCCTCCAGCGTAAGAAATAGAGGATTGGAGATCTTGCTCCATTTCTGTCAGTGTATCTTGAAGAGAACCCTTGTGCTCGACAAACATTTTTTTGCCTTCCACATTTTTCTTTTCCCCTTTTTGGAATTCTGAGGCGGAACCAAAATATTCTTTATAAAGCTTTCCGTCTTTATCAAAAGTTTCCCCTGGAGATTCTTCATGACCAGCAAATAGGGAGCCGATCATCACCATGGAAGCTCCGAAACGAACGGATTTAGCGATGTCACCATGTGTACGAATACCGCCGTCTGCAATAATTGGTTTACTGGCTGCTTTTGCACACCAGCGTAATGCAGCTAGCTGCCAGCCACCAGTTCCAAATCCAGTTTTTATCTTTGTAATACATACTTTTCCTGGTCCAATGCCAACCTTTGTTGCGTCCGCACCAGCGTATTCTAATTCTCTTACTGCTTCTGGTGTGCCTATATTACCAGCAATCACAAAACTAGCAGGCAAGTATTTTTTTATATGCTTAATCATTTCAATTACTGCATTGGAATGACCATGTGCAATATCAATTGTAATATAATCTGGAATAAGATTCTCTGCAGCTAATTGTTCGATAAATCCATATTCCTCGTCTTTAACGCCAACACTAATGGAGGCAATGAAACCTCTTGCTTGCATATCTCTTGTAAAGGAAATTCTTTTTTCTGGTTGAAAACGGTGCATAATATAAAAGTAACCGTTTTCTGCTAAGTACAGGGCGATTTTTTCATCTATAATGGTTTGCATATTTGCAGGTACTACAGGAAGCTTAAATGTATGTTTGCCTAATGTTACAGTTGTATCACATTCAGAACGACTATTTACGATGCATTTTGCTGGAATTAATTGAATATCTTCGTAATCAAATACATTTTCCATGGTTTACACTCCTAAACACGAATATTTAAAGATGTTTATATAAAAATGTTCGACCCTTTGGTAATGTACATCATTTTTATCAGTATGTCAAAGATTTTGTTATTTATGTAAAGAAATAACGATTGGTTCGTGAATTTGTATCTTAAAGGGATTTTTTTATCGTTATACAGATAAAAAGTATCTAAATAGAGGGGGAATCGGCACTAGTATTTCTTTTTATATATTAGGATTGAACTTGAAGATCGTTGACCATTCTATTTCTTTTAAAAATGGTTAGATACTAAAAAAGCCTTGTCCAGTTTTGTAATATGGACAAGGTTTTAAAATACTATTAAACGTATAATTCATTATTTTCTCGTTAAATCAGAAGAAACCAAATCTGCCACAAGTATGTATCGTCTTGGGGCATCTCCAATATAGTGGAATGGATAGCAGGTTGAAACAGTTAAAGTTGCTTTTGGTTTTGGTACAATAACGGTTCGATCATCCTTATCGACAATCCTCACCTTTTTTACTTTATACGTAAAGGCGCCAGCAGATGTTTTAACTGTTAAAAGATCGCCTTTCCCAATTTCTCCAAGTTTTCGAAATACGGTGTCTCGATGACCGGAAAGCACGGTATTATCCTTTTCCCCCGGTAAAACACTTCCTGCAAAATGTCCTACACCTTTTGCTAATTCCTCTTCATCAGTACCATGAAAAATAGGAAGGGTAGCTTTCAGCTTAGGAATGATCAGCTCTCCAATATTCTCCCCTGTTTTTGGAGGCTTATCATACAGGGATTGCACTTCTTCCTTTTTTGGTTTTACTTCTTCTATGTTTTTATTGAATTGTTTCGATGCATCCACTTCTTGTACCTGTTCTGTTTTAAACAAAAAGTAGCCTTTTAAATACGTATAAGCATTTGTGCCAGTAAACCATAAACCAAACAAAACAATAGAAGCAGATAAGAAAAGAAGAAGAAAACGTCTTTTCGTTTTACTTCTTCCCCTTTTTTTAGTTGCTCTCATTTGTTACATTCCTTTAACAAGAATACGTCTAAATAAAAAGAGTCCAACGGCAACAAAGGCTAGTCCAATAATCGTATTTTGTAAATAATCCGAAGCAGTATTTGGAAGTTTTCCACCTTTTACTGTCGTCATAAGCGTTTTCGCTTTTGCAGGAGTATTGGTTATTACTTGCTCTACTTCTTTTATGTCTTTTCCTGTTTCTTTAATCATTTCAGAACCAAACATATCGGCAGTTAACAAAATATCTGCTAGAAATTCGCCTTCGTTATTGTAAATTTCAATTAATAAACTTGTTCCTTTTTTTAGATCCATTGTCATTAATGCATCAGGAGTGACTGGTGTTTTTTTGCCGTCCTGTATAAGGTAATACTTTGGTGTTATTTGAAGGGTGTGGAGCATGCTATTGGAAATAGATAAAAGCTCAGCAATTTGTTCAGCAGAAAGATCATCAGCGGAATCGAATGATCCAAATGCCATCATTCGTTCACTAAGAGCCATCATTTGGTCTGCAAAAACAGGATTTTCACGATCAAGCTTTTCAAAATGAGCAAATAGTTTCTCCAGCTCTTCATCTGTTAATTGTAAGGCATTTAACAAATTGTCCATTTCCTCGTCTAATTTATCACCGCCGCTTTGATAGTAATCTACGGTAAGTTCAAGATCCTCGATATATTCATAGTTTCCAATGGAATCATCATATTCTTGTAGAAACTTTTCCAGCTCCTCTTTAGACTTGTATCCATATTTATTTAGAAGAGTTTGCAAATTAAGATCATCAATCGGCGTTCCTTCTGCTCCGTTTAAATAAAAATCGATATAATCATATAATTCTTCGCTAAAAAGAATAGAGCTGCCTTCTAACACATCTTGTCCTTTTTCAATATCTCCATTTTCTGTAAGAAGAGCATTTAATTCTTCCCGAGTTAAATCAAAATCCTGGAGTACAGGAAGTATCGTTTCTTCGGTAAGTGGAGTTCCTAGTTCATCAATAGAGTCAAAATCATCTAATTCCCAGTCTTTGCTTTTAAGATAATTAATATATTCTTGTTTATCCCAGCTAATGTTTTTTAGAAATCCATCTAAATCTTTGTCAGTAGATTCGATTGCAAAAGTTGTAATAGGTAAAAAACTAAATCCAATCATAATAGCAGAAAAAAGATATAGTAAGCGTTTCATTGTTTCCCCCTAAGCTTTATATAGTGTAGTGTATATTCCTAATTTATTATAAGT
>JBDNRM010000037.1:0-24544 GCA_047718615.1 Bacillus sp. (in: firmicutes)
AACACGAATTAATCATCCTTTTCTAATTACTCTAAACCAAGTTATGCTAATACATGAAACATGAAGAGGAATGTATAACTGCGAAGTTTGAGTTAAGTATAAAAACTAGGTTGTTCCATTGCGCTACAAACACTCGTTTTCCACGGGAGTCGAGTGTCTTCCGCTCCATTTCACTTCGTTTTTTAAATGCTATTTTCTAAAACCTAATTCTTTTACCAAAAAAAATGAAATGGATTGGAAAATGGAGCAGCCTACACGTAGACTCCTGTGGGATTAGCGAGATAGCTGAGGTCCTGCAGTCCAGGGTCGAAGCGGCTAAAGCCGAGCCCCATGAAAAGCGAAGTGTATGCAGGCTGCGGGTAATTACCACAAACCTTCTTTTTACATGAATAAAAAACCCAAACCATAATACGAAATATTTTTTACATCTTCGTATCATTGTTCGGGTTTATCTTCGGCTGGTATACTAATGTCCCAGCTTCTTTTCTCATAATCCTAATCGATTTATCCTTAAATCTCTAATTTCTTTTTGACTAATCAAGTCTCTGTTTTTAGAAAAAAGCGTCTAACGAATCCAACAACTAATCCTAACCCTAATATTATTAGAACTATATAGCCGTTAGATACTTTTCCTTGAAGTAGAAGAAATAGCAATACCGAGATTACTAGAACCATGAATAGTAAAATAACATCAATTCTCTTCATGAAATCATCTCCATTTATCAGTTTGATCCTTTACTTCCGTTGGAATATATCTAACTGTATTCGATATGAAAGTCTTATTAATTCTTAGTTCAATACCATAATCCATATTCGTACCTAAATAACCAGCTACTGTCGAAACGCCAATAAAGGGTTCTGCACAAGGTACATATGAAAAAGCTGGTTTTTCAGTTTCATTAGGTACAGAAGGAACATGGTATGCTCGTAAAGATAGAAGTGCAAAATTTACATATTTGATTTATTAACCAAATATGTAAATATATATATTAAATGTAAATAATCCTTACCCTATCTTAACACAATTATTGTTATTACTAAAAAGAATTTTATAAATAGTAAAACTCTCGTCAACTAGAATAATGATCTTTTTTCATTTTATCTTTATCTTCATAGGGATTTACCGGTAGAATCTTAAGTTTTTCTTTAAAGGGTTGTAGCTGTGTCCTCCCTTTTCAGGATTAAAAATAAAACGTTTCCTGGTCGGTTGTGAGCTGCTTTCTTAGATAGTTCGTCTTTTATATCGATTACGATTGCAGAATCTTGCCCATGTTACAGGGTTGGAATAGAAAACCTTAATTAATTATAATAATTATAAAATAGTATTGATTTTTTAATGATAAATGATATTATTATTTTCAACTGGTCTCGAAAGACCAAGAAAAATAGATGAGGTGATTTTAGATGACGAATAATAAACTAACAACTGGATGGGGAGCACCAGTAGCTGATAATCAAAACTCCATGACTGCAGGATACCGTGGTCCAACATTGATACAAGATGTTCATTTATTAGAAAAATTAGCTCATTTTAATCGAGAAAGAGTGCCAGAGCGTGTTGTTCATGCTAAGGGTGCCGGTGCACATGGCTATTTTGAAGTAACAAATGATTTAACAAAATATACAAAGGCTGACTTTTTATCAGAAGTTGGAAAGAGAACGTCATTGTTTATTCGTTTTTCAACTGTTGCAGGGGAACTTGGTTCTTCGGATACTGTTCGTGACCCTCGGGGATTTGCAGTGAAGTTTTATACGGAAGAAGGGAACTATGATATTGTTGGAAATAATACACCTGTATTCTTTATCCGTGATGCTATAAAATTCCCTGATTTTATTCATACACAAAAAAGAGATCCAAAAACACACTTGAAAAACCCAACTGCTGTATGGGATTTCTGGTCGCATTCTCCAGAATCCTTACATCAAGTATCCATTCTTATGTCTGACAGGGGGATTCCGGCTACATTAAGGCATATGCACGGATTCGGCAGCCATACATTTAAGTGGGTGAATAAAAATGGAGAAGCTGTTTGGATTAAATATCATTTTAAAACCGAACAAGGGGTAAAAAACTTAGCGGTAGATGCTGCTTCTAAAATTGCTGGAGAAAATCCTGATTATCATATAGAAGATTTATTCAACAGTATTGAGAACGGAGATTTCCCAGCTTGGACACTTTATGTGCAAATTATGCCAATAGAAGATGCTGACACATATCGCTTTGATCCATTTGATGTAACAAAAGTATGGTCGCAAAAAGATTATCCATTAATGGAAGTGGGACGTATGGTTTTAGATCGCAACCCTGAAAATTATTTTGCAGAAGTAGAACAAGCTACCTTCTCTCCTGGAACTTTAGTGCCTGGCATCGAAGTCTCTCCAGATAAAATGCTTCAAGGACGCCTGTTTGCATACAGTGATGCCCATCGTTACAGAGTTGGTGCGAATCATCAAGCATTACCTATCAATCGCCCAAAATGTCCCGTTCATCATTATCAACGTGATGGGCAAATGCGATTTGATGATAACGGTGGAGGATCTGTTTATTATGAACCGAACAGCTTTGGTGGACCGACAGAATCTGCTGAAGACAAAACAAGTGCATTTGCTGTATCTGGAGTGGCAGATAGTGTGGCATACGATCATAATGACCACTATACACAAGCAGGTGATTTATACCGTCTATTATCTGAAGAAGAACGTAAGAGGTTAGTTGAGAATATCGTTGCAGCCATGAAGCCGGTAGAATTAGAAGAAATTAAATTACGCCAAATCGGTCATTTCTATAAAGCGGATCCTGAATACGGAACTCGCATTGCAGAAGGACTAGGTTTATCCGTGCCAAAATCTGTGAAATAATCGAAACGTGAAAAAAGCATCCAAAAGTCAATGGACTTTTGGATACTTTTTTTTAATAAGAAATTCATTTACTCAAATATTTTCTTATCGCTGACTATTTAACAGCTTAAGGTAAAATTTGCTTATTCGATTGATTTTTTGTTTGTAGATGCCCATTGATTATCTGTTTCACTTTTTTTATTTTCTTTTGAATCTGCTGTTACCTCAACATTTGCTGATGCCCATTGGTTATTTGTTTCTGATTTTTTTGCTTTATCCATTATTTTTCCCTCCATCTATCCTCTTTTTTAAAACGTACAGAGTTAGTATGGATCTATTTGGATGAAATTATGAAAATTTCTTCCTGCTTTTGCTGAAAAGAGAACGACTTTATAAAACAGATCACTCTACTACAATTTCACTCGCTGTAAACGAAGCGCATTTAAAACAACGGATATTGAGCTGAAGGCCATTGCTGCTCCTGCCAACCATGGTGCCAAAAAACCAAATGCCGCAATCGGGATGCCGATTATGTTGTAAGCAAAAGCCCAAAATAAGTTTTGTTTAATATTACGAATTGTCTTTTTACTCATCATAATACTATCAGCAATACTGTTTAAGTCTCCTCTAATTAGCGTAATATCGGCTGCTTCCATTGCAACATCTGTTCCTGTTCCAATCGCCATTCCTATATTTGCCAAAGCAAGAGCTGGTGCATCATTTATTCCGTCGCCAACCATCGCCACCTTTTTCCCTTGGTTTTGTAGTTTTTTCACTTCTTCCGCTTTTCCTTCTGGCAAGACTTCGGCAATTACTCGCTCAATACCAGCCTGACTGGCAATCGCTTGTGCTGTATGTTTATTATCCCCTGTAATCATTATACAATCGATACCAAGCTCCTTTATTCTTTTAACTGCTTCTTTAGAAGAATCCTTTATGGTATCAGCTACAGCGACTATTCCTGCAAACTTTCTGTTCACAGAAACAAGCATTGCTGTTTTTCCTTGTGCTTCAAAAGCTTCCATTTCTTGAATAATTCCATCTATTTGTATATTGTTTTCGTTCATTAAACGTCTAGTACCAACCAGCACTTCTTCTGATTCTACCAATGCTTTAATACCATATCCCGGTATTGCTTCAAAATGAGAAACTGTTTTTAATCGAATATTTTTTTCTTTCACACCACTTACTACTGCCTGTGCTAGAGGATGTTCTGATTGGTTTTCGGCAGAAGCCACAAGAGATAAAAAATGATTTTCCTCTATTATTGTTTTAATATCCGTCAATATGGGGGATCCATTTGTGACTGTACCCGTCTTGTCTAATAAGACTGTATCGATTGTATGGGTCATTTCCAAATGTTCCCCACCTTTAAACAAAATACCAAATTCTGCTGCTCTGCCGGAACCTGCCATTATAGAAGTTGGAGTAGCAAGGCCAAGTGCACAAGGACAGGCGATTACTAAAACAGAAATAAGCTTTTCCAGCGCCTCGGCAAAGTCGCCAGGCACCACAGCAAAAAACCAAATAAAAAATGTAATCACAGCTATTCCGACTACAATCGGTACAAAAATACCAGAAATCTTATCAGCAAGCCGCTGAATTGGTGCCTTCGATCCTTGTGCGTCTTCCACTACTTTTATAATTTGTGAAAGCGCAGTTTCTTTTCCGATCTTTTTTGCTTCTATTTTAATAAAGCCATTTTTATTAATAGTTGCACCTATCACATTGTCTCCCACTTGTTTATCTACCGGAATGCTTTCTCCGGTAATCACCGATTCATCAATAGCGGAAGTTCCTTCTAATAGTTCCCCATCTACCGGAATTTTTTCCCCTGGTTTGACTAAAACAATATCACCTTTTATCACATCTTCAAGAGAAATGATCTCCTCTTTCCCATCTCGCCATACAGTAGCCGTTTTGGCTTGTAATCCCATTAGTTTTTTAATTGCTTCAGAAGATCTTCCTTTTGCTTTTGTTTCAAAAACTTTCCCTAAAATAATCAATGTTATTAAGACAGCACTTGTTTCAAAATACATACCTTCTATATGACCAGAATGTCCTATTGATTGGAATGCTAAATAAACGCTGTAAAAATAAGCAGCCGATGTTCCTAATGCAACAAGCACATCCATGTTGGCACTATAATTTTTCAGCGCTTTATATGCTCCTACATAAAATTGTTTCCCTATAATAAATTGAACAGGCGTTGCTAATAAAAATTGAAGCCATGGATTCATCAAAACCTCTGGAACATACAGAAAAGAAATAAACTGAAAATGGGCAACCATGGTCCATAACAACGGCAAAGAAAGAAGAAGAGAAAAAATGAATTTATTTTGTTGATTTTTCAGTTCATTTTCCCGAAAGTTCTTTACTTTTTTCTCATTTTTCTCATCTTTTATCGCTGCTCCATATCCTAATTTTCCTACTTTTTCGGTAATATCTTTAATGGAAACGGTGGAAGGATTATATTCAATAGAAGCTTTTTCAAGTGCAAAATTTACTGTTGCCTCTTGAACCCCATCGATTTTGTTTAATCCTTTTTCAATACGGTTAGCACAAGCTGCACATGTCATTCCAGTTATTGCGAACTCTGATCTTTCTTTCAAAATACCATAGCCTAGTCTTTCTACTTTCGTCTGAATCTCGTTCGCCGTTACTTGATCCTCTTTATATTGAACGGTTGCTTTTTCTAACGCTATATTAACGGATGCATCCAGTACTCCATCGATTTTCTTTAAACCTTTTTCAATTCTTGCAGCACAGGCAGCACAAGTCATACCAGTAATTTGAAAATGATTTTCTTTTATTTGCTGCTCTTTTGGTTTATTTCTTTGTAATGCTTCGCTCATTTCTAAACCTCCTTATACCTACACGGGGTATATTTTCGATAAAAAAAGAAAGAGGCTTATTTACATTCATAAGCTTAAGCCTCCAACTGCCTTTAGGTTGACATTATTCCATGAAGTGGTTACTTTACATCATATCCTTGCTCATCAATCGTTTCTTTAATGGCATCTAAATTTACTTCTTTTTCATCGAATGCTACGTCAACAAGTCCTTCTTCTAAATTCACTTTAACTGTAGATACTCCTGAAAGCTCCCCTACACTGCTTTCAACTGCTTTTACGCAATGACCGCATGACATGCCATCCACTTTTAATGTAATTTGTTCCATTTTAATACACTCCTTATTTTTTCATTAATTTTTGAATCGTTATTAATACCTCATCCAATACTTCCATATCGCCTTCTTGAATACGATCCACTACACAATTTTTCAAATGGCCTTCCAGTAAAATCTTCGCCACACTGTTTAATGCAGATTGTGTTGCCGCTATTTGTGTGATGACGTCGTCACAATACGTATCTTTTTCAATTAAGCCCTTTATACCTCTTATTTGGCCTTCTACACGATTTAATCTTGTTACTAGATTTTTTTTGACATTATCGGAATGATGACTTTTTCGATTGCTTGTTGTATGACAGGAATGTTCATTATCATGGTGTTCTTTCCAATCTATTTCCAATAAAAGCACTCCTTTATGATACTTATTCTCAATAAATATATCATACCCCTGTACGGTATATAAAGCTACTATTTTATCTTGTTTTTTTATGACAAATTTATGTCATCGTGTAAAAAGGGAACCTTAAGAAAGCCTCTCATTAAATTTTCTCAATTCATCCATTTCATTCCCTGTAAACAAAGATACGAATAGTTCCTTTAAGCCTTTATACCTGTATAGATGTGAATAGCATCTTTTAAAAACTTTGCTGTTCCTGGCTGTTCTTTATCATAATAGCTAGTAAATCTTTCATCATCAACATACATTTGAGCAAGACTTGCATGCGCTTCTTTACTATATTCCGCCCAATAAAAACAAAGCCATTGTTTATGCAAACCAGCTGCTTTTTGTGCTAAGTCACTTGCTGGATCTCCAGTTTTAAAAGCTTCTTCTAATGTACTCTTCACCTCTTCGGCAAGTTTGGCAACTTGTGCATACTCTGCTTCCGTCCTATTCTTTAGTTTTGCATTAGACTGATCAATGGAGTTATCTCCATATTTTTCCCGAATTTCTTTTCCAAACTTATCTTCATTTTCTTGTATCATTTTTTGTTTAAAGCCTGCAAATTTTTCTTTATTGCTCATTGTTATTCCCCCATCTATTGTATTAATCGTTTTTTCTACATTATTTATTAATAGATCTAACTGTTTTCGCTTCTCCAGAAGTTTTTGCCGATGCTCTTTTAACGCATTTTCCCTATTAAATGCTGGAGACATCATCATTTTTTTTATGATGTCTAAACTTACTCCCAATTCTCGGTAAAAAAGAATCTGCTGCAAAAAATCGACCTCATTTTGTCCATAGATTCGATAGCCTGAAGAATTTACTCTCGCTGGCTTGAGAATGCCAATTTCATCATAATAGCGTAATGTTCTTGTACTCACCCCAGCTAACTTTCCTAACTTTTGTACGGTGTACTCCATTTTCTAACCTCCTAACCATTTCATCATAAACCTTAACGTAACGTGAATGTAAATAGGCTATTTATATTTTTCAAATTATTTCCCTACTACATACCCTTTATCTTTTATCACTTTTTTTGTTGTTTATTTGTGAATTTTTTGATAATTTAGTGTATACTATTAGTAAGGAGTTCCTATTAAACCTACCCGTAAGTTTACCTGATTATTATTGCCTCCCAATAAATTATTCAACAAAAAAGACTAGCACTTTAAGTCTTTTCAATCGTTTAAACACATAACAACCGTTTCCAATCTTGTCTATAAATACCCTGTAAAGTGCTAAAGTAAATGTGTTTATCTTGTCAAATTCATTATATTCCACTGCATAACTTGTATATAATTTTAATTTCTATTAAATACTAGAATAGATAGAGGTGATTTTATGAATATGGAAAGAGAAGATATCATTACAGATGAGTTTTTAGATGAAGTAGTGAGAGAAATTAATGAGCTTTATGGATGGCAGCCAAACTCTCTAGAAGACAAAGAGGAAAATGAAAAAACAGCGAAGGAAAATTAAATGCATCTTTCTAAGAGCATTTTATTTTCCTTTTTATTTAGAATTTAAAGTGAATACATTATACAACCACATGCTTCGGTGTTTGATTTTGTAATGCTAGGAGCAAATTATCTGCTGCAAGCTCTGCCATTTTCATTCTTGTTTTGATGCTTGCACTGCCGATATGGGGAACTGCCACAACATTATCAAGTGTAAGCAGGGAATGGTTCAATGAAATAGGTTCCTCTTCAAAAACATCAAGACCTGCCGCCCAAATGCTTTTTTCTGCCAATGCTTGATAGAGATCCTCTTCATTTACAATTCCACCACGTGCTGTATTAATTAGAATAGATGTTTCTTTCATTAAAGCTAATTCTTTAGCTGCAATCATATTTTTTGTTTCAGATGTGTATGGTGTCATAATGCAAACATAATCAGATTGTGTTAATAAATCATTCAATTCGACATATTTCATCGAAAGTTCCTCTTCAAGAGAAGGTTTGCGGCTGCGATTGTAATAAAGGATATTCATGTCAAATCCTTTTGCTCTTTTAGCTAAAGAAGCTGCAATTCTCCCCATACCGATAATGCCGATCGTTGCTCCAAATATATCTTGTCCTGTTAATTCCATCGGTGACCAAGCTTGCCATTTCCCACCTTTTAAATGGTCGCTTGCTTCTACTATTCTTCTTGCTGTTGTCATAAGAAGGGCAAATGTTAAATCCGCTGTTGTTTCGGTTAAAACTCCTGGCGTGTTGGTCACAGTGATTCCTTTTTTCTTTGCTGCATCAATATCAATATTGTTATAACCTACAGCCATATTACTAATCACTTTTAACTGTTTTGCTTTTTCCAATAACGGCCGATCTATTGCCTCTGTTAATAAACAATAAAGACCATCAATAGTTGCTATTTCTTTTTCTAAAACCTCATAAGGAACAGGCTTATCCTCTTCTTCCCACATTCGAATATCACAATGCAATTCTAATTTTGCAATGATTTCATGCGGAAGTTTTCTAGTAATATATACTTTAGGCTTCATTTCAACACTGCTACTAAAAATATACCCAAACGTACATCCTTAGAGTATTCCTGCTTCTACGAACGCCATTTAGCCAATTGCTCGCTACTCTGGTTTGTATCGCTCTCCACAGGCGTAAATTCCGATGTAGCCCACCGTACATATATACTATTTAAGTTAATATTGTATATTGTTTTGCTTGTAAAAGGTTGATGGATGCATTTACATCTCTGTCCATTACATGACCACAGTTACATTCATATACTCGATCAGACAATTTTAAATCCACTTTCTTCTGTCCACAACAGGAACATAATTTAGAAGAAGGATAAAATCTGTCTACTTGACGTAATTCAATGCCATATTCCTTGCATTTAGCTTTCAACCATGTGTGGAAAGTATAAAAACATTGCTGTGCCACTGCTTTAGATAAATGCCTATTTTTCATCATCCCTTTTACGTGCAAATCTTCTACTGTAATATAGCGTGGTTTGGTTTTCACCACATCGTTCACAACAGATTTTACATGCTCTAATCTTCTATTAGCCAATCGAACATGTAGCTTTTGCACTCTAAGGATATTCTTGTTTATATTCGCTCTCCTTTTAGTAGCAGATTCACCTCTTTTCTTTTTTAGATTTTCATATTTTCGTGATAGAGAGCGTTGTTCACGTTTGAGCTTCTTTTCTATCGTTTTTACTCTTCTTGTTTTATTGATGTTTTTGTGAATATCACCATTGCTACACATAGCAAATGTACTAATGCCTAAATCAATGCCTATACCGCCTTGATTCCTTGACGGTAGTTGTATTTTTTCTGGCACTTCACATAAAACAGAAACATAATATCTTCCTGCTTTACGAGATAAAGTCCCACTCTTCACAATAGTATCCTTTGGGATATAACCAAATTCTTTTAGCCTTGTCCAACCAATCGTAGGGATTTTCACTCGATGTCTTTCTACTGTCCAGTCTGTCTTATTATTTTTAGGAAAGTAACATTTTACATCTTGATTCTTTTTCTTTTTGAATCTAGGAAATTGGGATAATCCTTTAAAAAATCTTTTAAAAGCTCTATCTCCATTCATAATGGCTTGCTTCACTGCCTTACTGGAAACTGCTTTAATCCATTGGTCCTGTTCTTTCGTGTGGAAATTATTTAACCATTTAGAGAAATCGTATCCACTGATAAACTTCCCTTCTTTTTCATACATTTCTTTATTTTTACTAAGATATAAATTATAAACATATCTACACACGCCAATGGTTTGATGTATCTTAACTATTTGTTCGGCCGTTGGTTTCATTTCTATTAGATAAGCTTTTTTCATTTTGATTTTTCCTCTGATATTTTTTTCTTGTATTTTCTCAATCCGTATATTCTACAGCTAAAAACATCAATAATAGAAATCAAATCTTGAATCATTTCTTTTTCATTGCTCTTGCATTTGCAAATGTTTTTAGAAACTCCATTTGGTTTTCATGGTCCTCTCTCTGTCCTTGATTGGAGACTCTAGTGTATATAACTGTTTTACCTACTTTATTATCCTCTTGGATTCCCATCTATTCTTTATACTGATTTTCCGTATACTATCTTCTTCCTTTAGGGTTTTGGTAAGCTGTTAATACACCTTCTTTGTAATGTCTTTACGGATACATTTAACAACTCTGCAAATTCCTTAGGTTTAAATTGTTTCATAAGTATATTTCATCACATTTGTCTACGTATGTTACTATTTTTATTAACGGTTTTTAATCTCCTTAGACAGCAAATTTTATATATTTTTTTATCCATTTCATCTAATATTTTATCACTTGTCATAAATTAGTGCATAAAAATAGATGGCTATTTTGGCCATCTTGAAACGGATATAGCACTCTCCAATGCTGGTTTGCATGTGTTAAGGATTCATAAGGATTTTTTCTCATTTTCGGGCTCTTTACGAACATTTCTACTTTTTCTAATATACTTTTTTCACTTCATGTTGTTACCATTTGCCCGCCATTCACATGAATCGTTTGACCAGTTATATACGAGCCGTCATCTGAAGCTAAAAGAACGTATACTGGAGCTAACTCATACGGCTGACCACTTCTTTTCATCGGTACATCTGTTCCAAAATGTTTGATGCTTTCTGGTGGAAGGCTTGCAGGCTGTAGTGGTGTCCATATTGGACCTGGAGCTACAGCATTTACGCGAATACCTTTATCAACCACATTATTCGCTAATGCTCTTGTAAAGCTGACAATTGCTCCCTTTGTAGCAGAGTAATCAACTAAATTCTTCTTACCAATATAGGCATTTACAGAGGTTGTATTTACAATGCTGCTGCCGCTTGACATGAAGGGAAGTGCAACTTTGGTTATATGGAAAAAAGACATAATATTTGTAGCAAATGTGTTTTTTAAGTGTTCTTCTTTCATATCTTCAAAGTTATTTTCTACAAATTGAACCCCAATATTATTAACCAGAACATCTATTTTTCCAAAAAGTTGAACAGCCGTCTGGACGACATATTTGCAATGCTCTTTTTTTCTTAAATCACCTGGAATTAATACACAAGGTCTTCCCAGCTTCTCTACTGCTTCTTTTGTTTCTGTTGCATCCTGATGTTCATCAAAATAAGCAATAATGATAGTTGCTCCTTCTTTTGCAAAAGCTACCGCTACTGCTCTTCCTATTCCACTGTCTCCGCCGCTGATAATAGCTACTCTGTCTTTTAATTTTCCTGTTCCTATATAATTGGGATTATCATAGATTGGTCGTGGTACCATTAAATACTCTAATCCAGGCTGTCTATACTGCTGCTGTGGAGGATAAGTAATTGGCACTTCCTCGCATTTTTTTTCGTATCCGTAATTAGGCTTTTTTTGATTCATCTTTGCTTCCTCCCTAAATACATGTTGAACTTAGTATATTCAACATGCTTCATTAGGTGAATGCACTAGAAAAAGGAATGGACTCTCAATGGATCCGCAGCCTGCATACATTTCGCTTTCCTCCGGGATGCGAGCCTACTCGTTTCACTGCGGGGTCTCGTCTTTCTTCTCGCATTCCCGCGGGAGTCTTCATGTATGCAGGCTACTCCTAGTTTCAACCTATCTTCAAACTTAATCAAACTGCAAATTTTGTGTGCATGGGTGTCTACCCTGAAAAATAGGTTTGGCTTTCTCGAATAATCAGCAGTCAGTATACACTTTGCTTTCCATGGGGCGGGCGCCGAGCCTATCCCGCAATTCCCATAGGAGTCTTACCTCAAGAATGGGTGAACGACTATGTACGTAGATTTGACATTCTGTGCTCCTTAAATAAGGAGCTTTTTTATGCCATCAATAAGACAGAAGAAGCTTTAATTAATGTTGTAACTGATGATCCTTCTGCTAACTCCAATTCTTTCAGTGCTTCCATTGAAACGATCGATGTGATAATTTTCCCCTCTCCTAAATCAACATCTACTTTTGCGTTTACTGCCCCTTCTGTTATTGCTATAACTTTTCCTTCTAATTGATTTCTTGCACTAATTCTCATTTCCACTACCTCCCAAATTTTTTTAATATAAGGAAATTATACAGGAAGAAACTTAGTAAATCTTTATTAAATTTGACAATTTTCTGAACATTTAGATAATATATGCGAATTTTCTGTTGTTTTTTACAAAAAAAGATAAATTTTTTAATAAGTGATGTCAGTCTAGCTCTAATGATTAATCCCTTTTACAACCCAAAAAAGTTCTCTTCCTTCTTTATGCTGCTTTCTTTTTCCTCTTATCCATTCAGAAAATTAACCTCTCCCATTTTTCTCATAATTTCTTCATTTAATTATGCTATATTTAGAACTGCCATAATGGCTTATTAAAATGTACAAGTATTAATTGAAAATAGGAGTTGCTTATGAACACTCAGACTTTATATCAAATGAATACCATTTTTATTAGTATAATCATTGAGGCACTGCCTTTTATTTTAATTGGAGTAATTGTATCAGGCATTATTCAAATCTTTGTATCAGAAGAAATGATCGCAAAGTTTATGCCAAAGAATACAATTTTAGCTGTTATCGTTGCCTCATTCTTAGGAAGTATTATTCCAGCTTGTGAGTGCGGGATTGTTCCTATTACAAGAAGGTTGCTTTTAAAAGGAGTGTCTTTGCCTGCTGCTATAGCATTTATGATGACTGGACCAATCATTAATCCTATTGTGCTGTTTTCTACCTATATTGCCTTTGGAAACAGTTGGACCTTTGTGTTATATCGTGGTGGCTTTGCTTTACTTGTAAGTATTATTGTGGGAATTCTTCTGAAAATATTTATTAAGGAATCTCCTTTAAAGAACGAAATATCCAGCCATTCTCACTATCAAACATTTAAAGAACGCATTACCGCTATGCTTAGACATTCCATTGATGAATTTTTTTCGGTTGGAAAATACTTAGTGCTCGGCTCTCTTATCGCTGCAGCTGTACAAACATTTATTAAGACTTCTACACTTGTTTCTATTGGAAACGGGCCAGTTTCCTCTCATCTTGTGATGATGGGGTTAGCTTATGTACTAAGCCTTTGCTCCCAAGCAGATGCTTTTGTAGCAGCAAGTTTCAGAAGCAGCTTTTCCACTGGCTCCCTTGTTGCATTTTTAGTTTTTGGACCTATGCTGGACATTAAAAACACGTTTATGCTTTTAAGTACCTTTAAGAGTAAATTTGTTTTACTATTGATAGGATTTATTACCATCACCGTTTTAATAGTAACGATTGGTTTATAAGGAGGTTTGAAAATGGCTCGTATATTAGTTCTTATCGGTTTCACCTATTTATTTTTACACCTTCATGCCTCTGGTAATATTTCAAAATATATTAATATGAAATACGCTTATATATCAGAGTCTGCTATCTATATTTTTATCCTTTTCAGCTTAATTTGTATTTATTTTTATGTAAAAAAAGAGAATCATCCCCATGAAGACTGCGGTGATCATTGTGGACATGATCACGCCAAAGAAGAAAACACTTGGTGGAAAAGAGGATTTACGTTCCTTGTATTATTAACCCCAATTATTACCGGTCTATTTTTGCCTGTTGCTACATTAGATTCGAATATTGTCGCAAAAAAAGGCTTGTTTTTTCCAGTTTATGATGAAGGGGATCAATATAGCCAGCACCAGTTTCTCCAGCCAGATACAAGAGGATATTATGGACGGGATGGTTATTCAGAATTGATGGATAAAGGGCTAAAAAAATTAATAAATAAAGATAAAATTGATTTAAAAGAAGACACCATGTTAAATGACTTAGAAACAATTTATAACTATCCTGGTCAATTTATGGATAAAGAAGTATCGCTTACCGGCTTTGCTTATCATGAAAACGAATTAGCTGCTAACCAAGTTTTCTTATTGCGCTTCGGAATTATTCATTGCATTGCCGATTCCGGCGTATATGGGATTCTGTTAGATCTTCCTGATGATTTAACAACCAAAAACGACGAATGGTTCCAAGTCAGCGGGAAGTTGGAGAGCATCTACTATCAACCATTTAAAAAAACAATACCTGTCTTAAAAGTAACAAAATGGACAAAGGTCGCAGAGCCGAAAGACCCTTATGTGTACAGACAAAATTAACAAATAGTTAAAGCCTTTCATCTATTTGAAAGGCTTTAACTATTTAAACCATCACCCATTTTTCCAGTCATTAACCTACTTCTAACAACGAATAAGATTCCCACCACAAGGTTTTAGCATTTTCAAAGGCAGGGACAGAAATAGCTAACTATTTATTTAGAAGCAGAAAAAAGCTCTCCAAGCTTTTTAATTCCTCTGACTATTTCTTTCTCATTCTCAAAACTGAACGAAACCCGAAGAAACTCAGCTCCCTCAGCTTGATTAAAGAAAAAATGCTTTCCAGGAACATATGAAACACCGATGTCTAAAGCATCTGCTAGCAAGTGAGCAGTATCTCTACCAGGAATTTTTATCCACACAAAAAAACCTCCTTTTGGTATATACCAAGTAGCCGATTTTGGGAAAAATTGTTTAAGAGCTTGGAGCATCGTCTCACATCTAGTACGATACTCTTCTCTTTCCATTTTAATCTTCTTCTCCATATCAACATTTTCTAAATATACTGCCATCGTTGCATGTGAAAACGGATGGTCTAAATCTTTTTTAAACCATGCAAAAGTAGATATTAACTCCTTTTCCCCTACAATCCACCCTATTCTCATTCCTGGAGCAACAACCTTGGATAATGAGCCAACATGCAGGACTCTCCCTTCTAAATCAATGGCTTTACAAGGTAATGGATTTTCAAAAAAAGATAATTCTCCATATGCATCATCTTCTACAATTAAAAACTCAAATTCTTTAGAAAGTTCTAGTAAATGTTTTCGTCTTTCAAGTGGCATTGTTGTTCCTGTAGGATTATGAAATGATGGGATAGTATATAGAAATCGAGGAAGATGGAGACCAGCATCTTCTCTTTCTTTTAATACAGTTTCTAATACATCTGTTTGAATCCCTTGTTCATCTATCGGTATCGTAATAATTTGATTCGTGTAATTTTGAAATATTTCAAGCGCCTCCATATAAGTGGGAGATTCCACCGCAACTACTGAATTTTCATCAAGAAATGCTCGTGCAATCAAATCAATAGCTTGGCATGCCCCCGCAGTTATTAAGAGCTCTCCTTTCCTAACGTTAATACCACGATTCTCCAACTTTTTTTGAATCAACTGCTGCAAACTTGCTGATCGAAGGCTTCCAGCGTAATGAAATGGTTGATCCTGTTCCTCTTCTATTAAGTGGTATACCGCTTCCTTAATCTCTTCTGAAGGGACAAGTGAAGGTGCTGGAAAGCCTGAGCTTAATCTTATGCACTCACTTGGCAGTTTAGGCATCCAATCTCCAGGTGGATTATTTTTCATTGCTGTTTTTATATTTTCAGGAAAAAAAGTATTATAATTCACTTTGATCTATCCCTTTCTTTTCAATATTTCTGAAGCTATAATAACACATCTTTTTAACTACCTATCCTTTTGAAAAGTTACATTAAGAAAAGCGCAAGCGCCTTGTTTAGCCCTGAAGAAAAATGTTCTCCAGACTCAAAAAGTGTTTTTTACTTTTAGAGGATGGAGGTTATCTTTCACAGGGGCTAGGCGCTGGAGCTAGACATTAATCTAAGTTGAAAAATTTTATACTTTCTCATCTTTCAACGAAAAACGAGGCACTAGCCGCCTCGCCTTTCCTTCCAATTGAATTAAAATAATGATACTTTCCTGTTCAAGTAATATTTATTAAGTATTTGTCCAAATATCGATGCGAATACTTGTTGAAAAAGCATTTCGAGAACAACTGGCAATGCATCAGCAGGAAAGAAATTGACAGCTAATACGGAGCCAGCACTTATATTTCTCATGCCACTGCAGAATATTATCGAGACACAACAACATTTCGTTCCTATTTAAGAAGTAGGCTGATCTAGTTATCAACAAAAATATTTATAACTTTAGCATTAGATGGATATATACTTAATCCTCTTTTGGATAAGTAGCTCTTTTATAAATAATTCCATTCGATTCATTGCCTCTTGCAACTGTGCAAATGAAGCAGCACAAGAAATTCGGATATATCCTTCTCCATATTTTGAAAAGGCATTACCTGGTACGACCGCAACATTCTTTTCTTCAAGCAACAAATCAACAAATTCCTGCGAACTCATATTTAAGCTTTTTATAGAAGGAAAGATATAAAAAGCACCTTCAGGCTTCTGAACAGGAAGTCCCATCTCTTTTAGGCGCTTATAAACAAAGTTTATTCTCTTTATATACTGTTTTTTCATTTCACAAGCATCTTTTATACCAGTAGACAAGGCTTCAGCAGCTGCATATTGACTAATAGAACAAGTACATGTAGTGCTATATTGATGAACCTTAAATATTTCAGATGTAAGGTATTCGGGAGCAAATAATAACCCAATTCTCCACCCTGTCATAGAATGGGATTTGGATACTCCATTCACGATAATCGTTTTTTCCTTCATTCCTTCTAGTGATGCAATGGAAGTATGCTTTTTTTCATAGGTTAATTCACTATAAATTTCATCAGATAAAATAAAAATTTCTTTATCCCTAAGTAATTCCGCAATCTCTTCTAATTGTTCTTTCTCTAGAATACACCCAGTTGGATTCGAGGGATAAGATAGTACAATACAACGAGTTTTATCTGTAATATTTTCTTTGATCATATCAGCCGTTAAGACAAAGTTATTAACCGTGGTATCTATATAGATGGGAACGCCACCAGCCAACTTGATTAAAGGTTCATACCCTACATAGATAGGAGCTGGCAAAAGAACTTCACTTCCTTCTGTCAGTATTGTTCTAAAAGCAATATCCAAAGCTCCAGTTGCTCCTGCCGTTACAAGAACTTCTGTTTCAGAATTGTAGGAAATCTGATATTTCTCCCGGATAAATTCACTCGCAGCAGTTCTTAATTCAGGTATTCCAGCGTTATTAGTATAATTTGTTTGATTTTCTTTAATCGCTTGTACGCCAGCACTTTTAATATGATCAGGTGTACGGAAATCAGGCTGTCCAACAGTTAAATTGATTGCATTCTCATATTGAGCCACTTTGTCCGATATTTTTCTAATCATGGAAGTTTCAATATTTTTTGCTTTTGGGTTAATTAAATGTTTCACAAAATATTTCTCCCTTTTTTAGGTGTCAAGTTTGTTATTCATGCATCTTTCTAAAGATGGTATATTCTTCTTTTAATACTTCTAAACAACTAATAGAGATTGTTCAAAAGTCCGGTAAAAATGACACGTCCAATCTCCTCGTTGGCTCAGCTTCCGCTTCTCCCCTATTTAACTAGAAGATATTAATTAAAAACACTCACGTCCTGCTAGCAATGTTGAAGTCACCACATCCTGTGGAAGGCCGATGCTCAAAGTAAAGCGGTCTTGAACTTCTTGATCCGTTTTATCCTCCTTTTTGAACACGCACTAATTAGGAAGTTTCTAATTTACATAAGATAGGAGAAACAATTGCTAGTTCAGTTGTCTAACATTTTAATTATTTATATTAATCAAAAATTCTAAGAAACTCTTTACGAAAGCTTTTTTTCTTGCTTCTATTAGAATGTAATGTACAAGCTTAATTTTACAATTACTGTATTTCCTCCAAAGAGCCTTTGATGATGCTGAATGCTTCATCAATTTCTTCTTTTGCAACCGTAAGAGGGGGGATAAAACGAATAACATTTTTTTCCGTTCCACAAGTCAGTAGAATCAACCCCTTTTCTAACGCTTTTTCTTTTAATTCTGCTACTGTTTGTGCATCCGGTTTACCGTCAGCTTGCACGAATTCCATGCCAATCATTAATCCTAATCCACGAATATCACGAATATTAGGATAAGTAGCAGTAAGATTTGATAGTTTCTCCGTAAAGTATTCTGCCATTTCAACTGATTTCTCCAGCAGCCCACTTTCTAACAGTTCAATTACTGCAAGGGATGCCGCACATGATACAGGATTACCTCCATACGTTCCTCCATGAGTTCCAGCCGTCCATTGATCCATTAATTCTGCTTTTCCTACTAATGCACTCAATGGAAATCCATTTGCAATTCCTTTTGCAAGTGTCAAAATATCTGGCTGCACATCAAAATGCTGCCAAGCAAACATTTTTCCTGTACGTCCAAAACCAGTTTGTATTTCATCGAAAATTAATAGAATTCCATGTTGATCACAAATTCTTCTAACCTCTTTGATAAAAGATGCCGGTGGAACAATATATCCCCCTTCTCCTTGAACTGGCTCCATAATAATTGCAGCTACTTGATCTGGTGCAATCAAGAAATTAAAGATTTCTTCCAAAGAATCCAAGCAGCGTTTTACTTCTTCCTCTTCAGACAATCCAGTTCTAAATGCATAAGGATAATCAGCATAATAAACACTAGGCAAAAGACCTTCATACCCCTTGCGATATAATGAGTTGGATGCTGTCAATGTTGTCGTTGCTAGTGTACGTCCGTGGAAGCTTCGTTTAAATGAAATAATGCCAGGGCGTTTGGTTACATGTTTCGCTAATTTAATAGCTCCTTCATTCACTTCTGCACCACTGTTTGAGAAGTACACCTTACAGTTGCCGCCGTTTAATTCATTAAGCTTTTCAGCAAGCTCAACATATACTGGATAATAAAGGACGTTATGACCTCCATGAATTAATTCATCGATTTGCGCCTTTGCTCTTTCTACAACAAGTGGATGGTTATGGCCAACATTCGTTACGGCTACTCCGCTCGCAAAATCTAAATATTTTTTACCATCTTCTGAAGTTACATGAGAACCTTCTCCTTTCACAATGCCAACAGTAGTTGCTCTTTGGGCAATAGGAGGAAAAACTTTATTTGCGCGTGCTGCTAAAGATTCGGATATTGTTGTCATAGTTATCACCTTTTCCTTTACTTATAATTGTTTTGCAGAAGCCTTTAGCCAAGACTTTGTCATATCTCGAATAAGTTGTGGTACTGTTTCAAAAGAATACGGTTTGAATACACGCTCCGTCCAACGGTGAGCATCAAACCCATATACTCCAACGTTAATGGAAGGGATATTTAATTTGCGAATATCTTTAATCGGCACCGGATAGATTTTATTCCATTCAGGAAAGTTATCGACAAGGTAGTCAATTTCCTCATCTGTGTCATGGAGAGATAAATAACTACTGTCAGAAAGATAAGGAAAGAATTTCTTTACTGAAAAGATTTCATTCGTACGCTGTGATGTACTTGCTGTTGCCTTTTTAATTGTTTGTAAAATAGCTTGATCTCTTGCCCCATTTCCAGTCAAATAATTATGTGGGCAATATGGTGGTGCATAAAAAACAATCACACATGGTGTTACTTCTTGATCTAACTCTCGTAATCTATCAACTATTTTGAAACAAAGCTCGCGCAGCTCAAGTGCAGGATTATCTTCAAGCACCTGTGCTGAAGCGGCCTTGACATCTATTCCTTGTTTAGCAAGCTTCTCACAATACTCCAAATAACTATAGACATCCATATCCCAATTTGGTCGATTAGATGGAAAATTATTTACACTAGCAAACGTATCGTAATTTTTTTCATAATATTCCGTCACTTCAGCAGCTGCCTCTTGCGCTACGACTTTTAACTTCTCCATAATTTCTTTTGGTGTTGCTTCTAAAACCATAAAGTTAAAATATAAGTGGCTAGTTACGGCTGTTTGTACATTGTAAAACTCTTTCGTATCCCGATGATAGAGAGCAGAAGGAGGGGTAATCAATTCGCCTTCAATTTGCTCAGTTAATTCCATATTATTATTAATTCGTTTATTTAATTCTGCTGTCACTAGTGTTGGGTCAAGACCATTAAGCGTTTGTCCGACATGAGTTTCTCGGCCATACACATAAAAACATGGCAGAAGTTTTCCTCCTGCACCCGTGTAAATATACTTGTTCGTATCGCCAGGATAGAAGGCAGAAATATAGTCAGTATTTATCGCCACTATATACTCCAAGCCTTCTTCCGCCCGTAACCGCAACAACTCATCAACGGCAGCAATCGCACCTGAATGCTGATTTTCCTCTACTGGGTTTGCCATAAAGATGATATCTCCATCCCATGCTTCTAAGTTCTTGCTAAAATAGAGAACATTCGCTAAATGAACTGCAAGCCCACTCTTCATGTCCAGTGCTCCCCGGCCAAACATCCAATCTTCTGACAAAGCCTGTGTTCGGATCTCTTCATCTGAATAGGTTTGAAAATATTCTAAGAGTGCTTCTGGATCATTCGCATTAGAGTGTTGTCCACCAAAGTCTTCAATTCCAACCGTATCAATATGTCCATGAAAAACGACTGTTTTTTTGGACTTTCCATTTCCCTTAATATGTGCGAACACATTTTTTCTGCCAATTTCATCATTCGGCAGATCTTGTGTCCATACCTGATTAGGACGTTCTTGAAAATAAGGGAAGCTACGTAAAAATTGTTCTATTTTTTCTGCAATCTCTACTTCTCCAGCTGTCCCATTTATACTTAATGTTTGTACAAGAGAGGTCGTAATGGCTTCTACTTGATCAAATAATGGCAAATTTTTTATTTTGGTATACATAGAATCACCTCTCTCTTAATACTCTCTGCATGTATTAATTACATTTATCATTTCTTTATTCTTTTCTATAGCATTGAGATTGTGAATAAAAATATCCACACAGCGGTCAATATAATAAATTGATTTTGCTGACATATGTGGTGTTACAATCAAATTTTCACATTCCCATAGAGGGCTGTCAGCTGGAAGGGGTTCTTGATGAAACACGTCCATCGCCGCTCCTCTTAACATTTTATTTTGAATCAACTCTACTACTGCCTGCTCTTCCACTACGTCGCCACGGCCAATACTAATAAATACAGATTTTGGATTCATCTTCTGCAAATACGTTTTTGTAAAGAAATTTCTCGTTTTTACAGTCGAAGGAAGAAGGGAAATTACATAATCAACCGACCCAATTATCTTTTCTGCTTCCTCTAATTTATATGTCGCTTGAAAATAGGGATGTGATTTTCCAGATGTATTAACACCATAAACTGTTATATTAAATAGGGATAACGTCTTGGCGATTGCTTGACCAATCACACCAGTCCCGTAAAGTAAAACTTTTCGGTCCGTTAATTCTCCTACTAGCTTACTGCGGTCAAATTGCTTTTGATGCTTTAACGATTGATAGCGATCCATGTCTTTTTCAAAATACAGCATGCACATAAGTACATATTCACTCATCGGTTTAACATGAATACCCGATACATTTGTCAAAATGATTCTTCGCTCGTCTAGTTCATCAATCTTTAAATCATCAATCCCAGCACTGAACCACTGAACCCATTTTAAGTTCGGAAACTGTTCAAAAGTAGCTACTTCTTGATCATTAAAACTAGGTCCATATCCTAGTAATATCTCAAGAGATTCCTTTATATGATTTGGAATCTCCTTCACAGAACGATAAAGAAGTATTTCTTTCCCTGTCTCCCTGCCTATTTTCTCTTGATGTGAAGGCAACATCTCCTCACAAACACTCACAATCATGCAATAATACCTCCAAGTTATGAACGCCGTTCCACATTTTCTATATGATATTGAACAGCTTCAGCAGCTTTTTTGGGGTTTCTTTCCTTTAATGCTTCTATTATGTTTAAATGCTCTTGATGTGCTTCTTCCGCACTTTCAGAAAGTGTGCCAGAAAGCACAAGATATCTTGTTAATTGGTTATGAATTTGCTCTATAAAATCTTGTAGTTTTTTATTTTTTGAAATTTGCGCAATACTAAGGTGAAATTGAGAATCTAAATCAATATACTCGTAAAGATCTTTTTCTTCTATTGCTTTTTTCTGATTTACCATTAGCTTCTCTAGATGATTAATCATATCGTCTGTTACAAGCGGAGCCGCTTCTTCTGCCGAAAACACTTCTAATATTTTTCTTAAATTTATATAATGCTGGACATCCTCTTTAGAAAGAAAAGATATTCGCGCTTTTTTTCCATTCTCAGATATAACTAACCCTTCATATGCTAGCTCTCCAATTGCTTTTCGAATGGGCGTTCTGCTAATGCCCAGCATGGAAGCAAGTTCTTCTTCAGCCAATGAATCACCAGGCTTAAAATCTCCACGAATAATCGCTTTTTTTATCTCTTTATAGGCACGTTCTGCCAATGTTTCTGATTGTACAATTTTATTAAACACTTAAACATAACCTCTTTCTTTTTTGTATTCCGTATCCTGAATACTTGTATGTTATGTCATAAGTATACATAAGCGGTAAACCAATTCAATATTATTGTTATATTTCCTAACACATTTTAGAAAAATATCTTTGATTATTACTATCTATGTTTTAAAATTTTTATCTTTTTAAATAGTTCTTTTCTCCAAGTTTTCTACTGTTTTCATCTATAATACACTCGTTCACTCAACATCATTTCTTTTCATAATAGATTAGCTATCTTTATTAGGAAAAATCAAATGAGACGAATTTAGTTTCTAAATAGTCTTCTATTCCATATCTGCCGCCTTCACGACCAATTCCAGATTCCTTTACTCCACCAAACGGTGCTTGTGCTACCGTTGGCATCGCATCGTTTACTCCAACAATTCCGTAGTCAAGTGCTTCGGAGACACGGAACATTCTAGCTCCATTTTGAGTAAAAATATAGGATGCTAAACCATACACGGTGTCATTTGCTTTTTCAATTACTTCTTCTTCCGTTTCAAATACAAAGATTGGCGCTACTGGTCCAAATGTTTCTTCATAAGCTATTTTCATTTCATTTGTAGCATTTAAAAGAAGTGTTGGATTAAAGAAATATCCCTTACTAAACGATTTTCCCTCTGGTTTAGAACCTCCATAAATAACCTTGGCTCCTTTAGATACAGCATCAGATACATGACTTTCTGTCTTTTCAATCGCACGTTCATTGATTAATGGACCGATGTTGACTCCTTCTTGTAATCCATTTCCGACAATTAATTGCTCCATTTTTGCTTTTAATCGATTAGCAAATTCTACGGAAATGGACTTTTGAACATATATACGATTTGTACAAATACAAGTTTGACCAGCATTTCGAAATTTGCTTGCAATTGCTCCGTCTACTGCTCGATCTAAATCAGCATCTTCAAACACAATAAATGGTGCATGTCCACCTAACTCCATCGATATTTTCTTCATCGTATCCGCCGATTTTCGAACAAGTTCTTTTCCAACTGCTGTAGATCCCGTAAAGGTGATTTTCTTAACAATTGGACTGCTCATCAGCACATCGCCAATTTCTTTCGGTTGTCCATGAACTAAGTTAACAACACCATTAGGAATGCCTGCTTCATGCAGTGCTTTAACTACTTCCATTGCAGATAATGGACTTTCCTCGGATGGTTTTAATACGGCTGTACATCCTGCAGCTAAAGCCGGTGCCAGCTTTCTAGTGATCATGGCTATAGGAAAATTCCAAGGAGTAATGGCTCCAATAACCCCTACTGGTTGACGTACTACCATTAAACGTTTAGATGGAGAAGATGCTGGAATGGTATCACCATATATGCGTTTTCCTTCCTCGGCGTACCAGTCTAAATAATCAATTGCTAAACCAATTTCACCCTTTGCTTCTGAAACAGGTTTCCCCATTTCCTTTGTAATTAATTCAGCTAAACGATCCACTCTTCCTCTTAAAATATCAGCAGCAGCTTTTAAATAAGCATATCTTTCATTTGCAGTTAGCTTAGACCAAGGCAAAAATGCTTTTTGCGCTGCATTAATTGCTAACTGTGCCTCTTTTTTTCCACCTTTCGCAATACAATCTACCACTTCTCCAGTAGCAGGGTTTAAAACATTAAAAGTTTCCTTGCTTTCTGATTCTTGCCATACGCCATCAATATAAAGCATTATTCACTCCCCTTTTCCTTTTATAAATTATGCAAACTAAAGCGTTCGTTTATTATTTATACTATATCGGATTTTAAATTGTATCCTGTATACAGGATACGTTATATATAAATATTACGAATAACTTATAATTTTGTAAAGGATTTTGTGAAAAGTTCTCACATGATTTTTCAGAAAATTCCACGTATTAACCCCTTCATC
>JBDNRM010000038.1:0-24531 GCA_047718615.1 Bacillus sp. (in: firmicutes)
AAGTTACTTTAACATCTTTCACATTTTTTTATCAAAGTTTACTCCTCGGAGCTGTTTACAAGTATTCACATTTGCGTTTAATTGTTTTTTCCTGTATTATATAAATATAAACGCTGCGTTGTACGTTATCGTATGAAGTTTCAACCTTTATCGTTAATTAGGGAGTTCTATATTAAAGACGGATCAGCAGGCTTTATGTATATCATAAAGACATATGAAGAAATCTTTTGCGAGCACCCACCTGGTGGAGCAGGTTTTGAAACTCCATACATCAAAGCGGCAAATGCGGCTAAAAAAAGGTAACCATTTTGGTTACCTTTTTTTTGTTTTTTTTACTAAAAAAAACAAAAAACACTTACATAAACAAACAAAATGAACAATCACATACATACTGACTACAAATCCCCTTTTTCAAGCTAGATATCTATGCAACAAATTTGCACCATGAAAAATGAAAATAGGCGAGTGTGGTTAAGTTTGTTGTTATATTAGAGCAGGGAGCAGCCAGCATACACGAAGACTCCCGCGGGAATGCGAGAAAGACGAGACCCCGCAGCGCAGCGAGGAGGCTCGACGCTCGCCCGCAGGAAAGCGAAGTGTATGCTGGCTGCGGATTATTCGAGAGAGTCCAAACAACGAACACAAAGAAAAAGAAAAGCAGCATCGCTATTATTTAACACGCAGACGCTGACCAGGAAAAATTTTATTAATATCTTTTAATTGATTCCATTGTTTTATTACTGCTTCCGAGCTGTTATACTTTTTTGCAATGGCAGAAACAGTATCTCCTTTTTTAACAACATGGTAGCTAAAAGAGGACGGAATCTTTAATTTCTGACCAATTGTAATAAGATTGCTGTTCTTAAGTTTATTAGCAGAAACAATTTTTGCAACAGTCGTTTTGTATTGTTGGCTAATTTTTGTTAATGTATCCCCTTTTTTTACTGTATAGATAGTTGAATTTGGAGAACTAGACGTTTGTGGAGTTTTTATATGAAAATAATTCATTGGATTAACAGCATTTGACTTAGTTCCATTCCATCTTCCTCTATGAAGTTCAAAGTGTAAATGTTGTCCAGTAGAATCTCCTGTACTCCCCATAATACCGATTACTTGGCCTTGCTTTACTTTTTGGCCAGTCGTCACTTTGCGTGAATCTTTCCGTAAATGAGCATACACTGTTTCAAAAACTTGCCCATTTAAATAATGAAGAATCATAATACATTCCCCATAACTGCTGGAATAATACGATTTTGAAACGGTACCATCAGCACTTGCAACTATTTGAATTGTTCCTGCCTTAGCAAAATCCACGCCAAAATGTTTATTTCTTCCTAATATTTGAAAAGGATTCGTAATAGTTGTTCCCTTTGCTGGCATCATAAACATCTATAAATCACCTCTATTTACTATATGCAAAAGAATAATAGAGGCTTGGACTAATTTCCCGTTTTTTTCAGACACCCATCAAACAAGTAAAACACAAAGCAGCCGGAATACATAGAGAGCGAAGTGTATTCCGGCTGCAAACTTAGAGAGCTTCTTTTTCAAATAACGAAGCTTTCTTACATTTAAAATGTGAAGCCCATGGTTTCTGCAAGCTTTTTCGGGATATCTGTATTATCAAGTACGCCATGAAAGGTTTCCGCACCTTTTCCGTATGCAAATACAGGGATCATATTACTTGTATGGCCACCTGTTGAGCTCAATTCTTCTATGGTTCGATTCAAAACTCCTGCGTGATTATGTTTAGCAATCATATTGCCAATTTCCCAAGCTACATGCTGTTCTGGATAAACTTGTCCTTTCTTAGGATTAATTTGAGAATTAAATAAAGCAGTATCCTCATCTGTTACTGTCATATTGGCATATTGATGAAAAACCTGTTTAATACTTTTATTCGTATAGCCAATACCGTTTGCATTTTTTTGCAAGTGTTTTGCCATAAAATGAGGAGTGACGGTTATTTTTTTTAAAGCCTTCTTATTCATTGGTTCTGTTGCTGATACGCCCATCGTTTCATGATCAGCAGCTACCACCACTAATGTATCCTGATGGGTTTCTGCCCACTTTACACAATATTTTACTGCATCATCAAATTCAATCGTTTCCTTCCATATGCTTGTTATATCACCAGCATGGGATGCTTGGTCAATCCTTGCGCCTTCTATCATAGTAAAAAAACCTTTATTGTCTTTTGATAAGGTTTCCAATGCTTTAGCAGTCATATCTGTTAATGTAGGCTCCTGACTGTTTACATTATCCCTATCCAGTTTAAAGTTTAAGTGTTTTGGCCCAAACAGACCTAAGAGCTTCCGGCTGTTTGCTTTTTGAAGTTCTTTATCTGTTGTTACATATTGATACCCGGCTTGCTGGTACTGATCGAGAAGTTTCACTCCATGTGCATTCTGGGAAGTAAAATATTTCTCACCCCCACCAAGAATGACATCAACATCGTTTTGCAATTGCTGTTTGGCAATCTCCATCTGTCCTGTCCATCTATTTTTTACACTTGCAGTAAAACTTGCTGGTGTTGCATCTGTAACGGAATTCGTTGTAACAATTCCAGTACTTAATCCATTTTTTTTAAACAAGTCTAAAATACTATCAGCAGGTTTACCGTCTGCTGTAACACCGATCATGCCATTATTTGTTTTTTTCCCAATCGCAAGAGCGGTGCCGCCAGCTGCAGAGTCCGTTACTTGGTTGTTGGCAGAATACGTATGAGCAAGTGCGGTATAAGGAAGGGTTTCAAGAAATAATCTGCCTTTTTTTCCGTATTCAAAGGTTCTGGCTATTTCCATTTGTCCTAATCCCATTCCATCTCCTATTAAAAAGATAATATTCTTAGGACGATTTGTTTCTATAGGTGCTGCATAACTAGTTTGAATAAAAAAAAGTTGAATAAATAAAAAGCTAATGATTATTTTTTTCATCATTCATTCCTCCAATAACTGTTGCATTTCCTTTTCTAGTTTTTGATGGAAGACAACATTTTAAACTGCCAATTTTAACGGGGTGATTATTTGAGAAGTAGAATAAAGATAGGTGGAATAAACCAATATGGCATGCATACATTTTAATAAGGATTAATGAATAAAATGATTGATATAAATCGTACAAGCCTCAGTAAGCAACTTTTATGCTGCTGGATAATCGGCTGATTTCAGAAAGTTGATAGGCTTTATTCGTTGAAAAGGAGGAAAAATTTGTGAATACCATCTATTCATTTTTGCCAAAAACGATTACTGACCAAGTCCTCACAATCCCTCCACAACAAAGAGAAGACATAGAAGAAATAAGAATTCGGGTTGATCGACCATTAGAGGTATGTATAAAAGGCGACCCTTATTTTTTTCCGTTATGCATCACAAGAGAAGACGCTTTACATCTTTTAAACAAAATCAGCCAGTATTCTGTTTATACGATGGAGGAAGAATTAAAACGGGGTTATATAACAGTTGAAGGGGGCCACAGAGTTGGACTCGCTGGAAAAGTTGTTTTAGAAGACAGCAAGGTAAAAGCAATTAGCGATGTAGCTTCCTTCAATATTCGGATTGCAAAAGAAAAAATCGGGATTGCAGAATCCTTTATTCCTTTTTTACATGATAAAAATAAATGGTTTCATACCATGATTATCGGCCCGCCGCAGACAGGGAAGACAACTTTATTACGTGATATTGCCCGGATTATCTCGACTGGAAACAAAAAATATAAAACAAAAGCAATAAAAGTAGGAGTTGTCGATGAAAGGTCGGAAATTGCCGGCTGTATAAATGGTATCCCGCAAATGACATTTGGTCCTAGATTGGATTGTTTAGATGCATGCCCTAAAGCAGAAGGTATGATGATGATGATTCGTTCCATGAGTCCTGATGTGCTTATTGTAGATGAAATAGGAAGAAAAGAAGATGAAGCAGCTATTTTGGAAGCAGTAAATGCAGGCATTCAGCTTATTATGACAACACATGGAAGAACAGTAGAAGAAATCCAAAATAGACCCATCTTAAAGAAAATTATGGAAATGGGTATATTTGAACGTTTTATCGAATTAAATAGACTGCATGGCCCTGGAACAGTAGGGGCGATTAAAGACAACAATCGAAAAGTATTGGTGCAAGAACTGAAGGTGACGACATCATGTTAAAGATAATAGGTGCAATTCTTATTTTTGCTTCAACAAGCTGGGCAGGGATGGAATTTTCCAAAGTGTTAAGTGAAAGACCAAAACAATTGAGGCAATTAAAATCAGCGCTGCAGTCTTTAGAAGCAGAAATTATGTATGGACATACCCCTTTGCATGAAGCATCTAGGAGGCTGGCAGAACAATTAAGTGATCCGCTGGCTGCTTTTTTCACTGATTTCTCTAATAAATTAACGTATGAAGAAACAACGGTTAAGAGTGCTTGGGCAACAAGTTTGGAAAATATTTGGAAAAAAACGGCGATGAAGCAGCCGGAATTAGAAATCATGAAGCAATTCGGGGAAACATTAGGACGACATGATCGATTTTCTCAACAGAAGCAAATTATGTTAACACTTTCCCATCTAGAGAGAGAAGAAGAGGAAGCAAGAGATATACAGTCAAAATATGGAAAAATGGTGAAAAGCTTAGGAATTCTTACAGGCTTATTAATTATTATTTTATTGATGTAGTTTTAGGAGGAGACAGGATGGGTTTAGAGGTCGATATTATTTTCAAAATAGCAGGTGTAGGAATCGTTGTAGCTTTTTTACACACTATCCTCGAACAAGTCGGTAAAAAAGAGTATGCACAATGGGTAACACTATTTGGATTTATTTATATTTTGTTTATGGTGGCGAATATAGTGGATGACCTGTTTCAAAAAATTAAATCTGTGTTCTTATTTCAAGGTTAAAGGAGGATATCATCATTGAAATTCTTCAAATTGTAGGGATTGCCCTTATTTCTACATTTCTAGCCCTAATTATAAAAGAACAAAAGCCAAATATTGCATTTTTACTTGTTGTATTTGTAGGTTGCACCATTTTTCTTTTTTTAGTAGATCAGATTGCTTCTATTATAAATATGATTGAAAAAATCGCCTTAAGTGCAAAGGTTAATACGGTTTATGTAGAAACAATACTAAAAATTATCGGGATTGCTTATATTGCAGAATTTGCAGTCCAAATAACGAAAGATGCTGGACAAGGTGCTATTGCTTCTAAAATAGAACTTGCGGGAAAAATTTTGATTCTTGCTATGGCGGTGCCTATATTAACTGTACTAGTAGAAACCATTATTAAAATGATACCCAATTAACAAAGTTAGCGTTCTCTTTTCTTCCAGGTTAGAAAAGAGAACCTTTGAATAAAAGATGTCTATCGCTTTAAACGAGGTGAAAAAATGAAAGGGAAACTTAAAATCGTCCTATTATTTATGGTCATCATCTTTTTTTTGTTTATTCCAACTGTACAAGCCTCGCCTCAAGATGAAGAAACAAATACGAACAACTCACTGCTTGACCCCCAGGATATGGTCGATTCACAAGTAGAAAAGTTGAATTTAGATGATTTAAAAGGTTTTTGGGAAGATATTTCTCGAGAATATGGGGGGTTTTTGCCAGAAAGCCAAAAGGGAAGCTTATATGATTTTATTAAAGGTGATAAATCCATTAATTTAGAAGGGGTATTTTCAGGAATGTTAAAATTCGCCTTTCATGAAATCATTGTAAATGGAAAATTACTAGGGTCGCTTATTCTATTAACGGTTTTTAGTATGTTTTTACAAATGCTACAAAATTCTTTTGAGAAAAACTCGATCAGCAAAGTAGCATATTCTATTGTTTTTATGGTCTTAATCATTATCGCATTAAACAGCTTTCATGTTGCGATAACATTTGCGAGTGATGCTATATCCACGATGACAGGGTTTATTTTAGCACTAGTACCATTGCTGCTTGCGTTAATGGCCGCTTCTGGTGGTATGGTGTCAGCGGCATTTTTTCATCCTGTCATTATTTTTTTGATGAATACTAGTGGAATGTTAATTGAATATATTGTTCTGCCATTGTTATTTTTATCTACTTTGCTTCATATTGTCAGCAGCTTATCTGAGCAATATAAAGTCACTCAATTAGCCAATTTATTACGAAACATCAGTATAGGTGTGCTGGCTATGTTTTTAACCATATTTCTCGGAGTCATATCCGTACAGGGAGCATCAACGGCCGTAACCGATGGTATAACCATTAAGACTGCTAAGTTTGTAACAGGTAATTTCATCCCAGTAATCGGCAGAATGTTTACCGATGCAGCAGATACAGTTATTAATGCAAGCCTGCTTTTAAAAAATTCAGTCGGCATTGCAGGGGTTGCAATATTGCTTCTAATTGTAGCGTTTCCTGCCATAAAGATATTAATGATTTCCTTTATTTACAAATTTGCTGCCGCATTATTACAGCCATTGGGAGGAGGACCTGTTATCACATGCTTGGATATTATTAGCAAAAGTGTTCTATATGTGTTTGCAGCTCTTGCAATTGTGTCGCTTATGTTCTTTTTAAGTATCACTGTCATTGTTGTCGCTGGAAATTTAACCATGATGGTGAAGTAGGAAAGGTGGCAGGAATATGAGCTTTATTACCGAGTGGGTAACTAATATTATTTTATTTGTATTATTGGCTACAGTTGTTGATATGCTTTTGCCAAACTCTACGTTTCAAAAATATGCAAAATTGGTTGCAGGCTTATTATTGATTAGCGTGATCTTAACACCAGTGTTTAAATTGGTAACAAATGATTTTGAAAATGTACTTGCATCAGCTGCTTGGAAAGCGCCAGAAGAAAAAAATATAAAAAATTCAATAGAATTTCAGAAAAAAGAAATACAAGCATCATTAGATGAATATACATTAAATAAAATGGCTGTCCAAATGAAAGAGGAAGCTAACAAGGAGTTGATAGAAAAGTACGGGATGGAGATTGATAATGTCCATATAGCAGTTGATAAAAACGATACGAAAAGCTTTCCAGATAATTTAGATAGGCTGGTCATTTCATTAAAAAAAAGTGAGAAATCACAAAGTACCGTGGAAGTTATAGAGAATGTAGACATTAACACCCAGGAACCTCTTCCATCTAATCAAGAACAAGTACAAGCTGATACTAAGGATATAACCTCATTTCTTGCAAAAAAATGGGATGTTGCAAGCGATAATATCAACATCCTTGTTGAAGGAGGGGAGAACAGCACAGATGGATAAAGATAAAGGTCCAATCAGTTGGTTGAAAAAGTGGCTCGCGAATGAAGAATCAGAGGAGAAAAAAAAAGGAAAAGTACAATATTTAATTATTGTTGTCTTGTTTGGAGCAGCAATTATGATAGTGAGCAATATGTTTTTTAAAGGGAGCTCTAATGCTGATGTAGCTGCATTCAGCAATACGAATGGAACATCATCAGATCAAGCGGCTGAAGAAACATTTGGGCAGAAATCAGGTGGAGGCAGCAGCGGAATAACAGATTATGAAGAAGTGTATAAAGAGCAGATTAAAGAGGCGATCAATCATATTGTCGGTGTAAAAGATGCAACTGTATATGTCAATGTAGATGCTACCGAAAAAAAAGTTTATGAAAAAAATTCGACCTCTCAGACGCAAACAACAGAAGAAACGGATCCACAAGGCGGAAAAAGACAGGTAGAGGATTCATCATCGGAGCAACAACTCGTTATTGTGCAAAATGGCGATAAACAAGTTCCGGTAGTAATAGAAACGAAAAAACCTGCGATTAGAGGCGTTCTAATTGTGGCAAAAGGTGCAGAGAATATAAAAATTAAAAGCATGATAATTGAAGCGGTAACAAGGGCATTGGACGTACCAAGCCATCGAGTATCGGTTATGCCAAAACAAAATTAAGGGGGATTTATTCTTATGTTATTAAAAAAACAAACAGTTTGGTTGTTAACGATGTTAAGTCTAGTTGTTGTATTGTCTGTGTATTATATTACCTCACCGGAACAAAAAAATGAATTTGCTGCAGTAGACGATCAAAACAAAGCAACAGAAAATGTAAAAGAAAATGCAAATGAAACGAAAACGGACAGTAAACAAGACGCGAAGACAGAAGCCGAAGAAGATGGCAGTACGGTTTCTACCATTGATTCAGATGAAGTGTTTGAACAAATGAGATTAGATTTGCAAGATAAAAGAAGTCTTGATGAAGAAAAACTTACAGAAGTAATGGGTTCAGCTGAATCCACTGCAGAAGAAAAAAGCGATGCTCAAGATAAAATAGAAAAATTAAGAGATTTAGCCGATCAAGAAAAAGTATTGGAAACAATGATAAAAGCAGAAAATTATGATGATGTGCTTGTCCGATCAATTGATGGAGTGGTAAATGTAACGGTTAAAGCAGATAAACTTTCTCCAGAAGCTGCTAATGATATTATTCAATTAGTTCGAAAAAATTTAGAAGAGCCAGGAGCTTATGTAGCAGTTAAATTTGATCCAGCTAAATAAAAATCATTGTAGGAGAGAGAAGCTGGGACATAAGTATTCCAGCCGAAGATAAACCCGGGCCATCATACGAAGATGTAAAAAATATTTCGTATCATGGTTTGGGTTTTTTATTTATGTAAAAAAGAAGGTTTGTGGTAATCACCCGCAGCCTGCATACACTTCGCTTTCCGTGGGGCTCGGCTTTAGCCGCTTCGGCCCTTGGCCTGCAGGGTCTCAGCTGTCTCGCTAATCCCACTGGAGTCTACGTGTATTCAGGCTGCTCCATTTTCCAATCTATTTCCTTTTTTTCTTGGTAAAAGAATTAGGTTTTAGAAAATAGCCTTTAAAAGCGAGTGTCTGTAGCGCAATGGAACAACATAGTTTTTATATTTAACTCAAATTTCGCAGTTATAAATTCTTCTTCATGTATTGACTTAACTTGGTTTAGAGCAATTAGAAAAGGATGATTGATTAATCTTTTATGGTGTTTTTTGCAAACATTATTCCTTATAAATAGGGGCAAGATTCTCGTTTCAGGATGCTCGCTTTCCGTGGGGCGTGCGATGAGCCTCCTCGGCGCTGCGCCTGCTTAGGTCTCATCCTAACCCGCTAATCCCACAGGAGTCTCGCACCTTCCACTCCAATCAAGCCGTTTGGTCCATTAGTTGCTGTCGTTGAACTGGTAAAAATACCACCTTATAAAAATAGACTAAAAGTGCACATTTTAGGAAAACAGCGTTGAATAAGAAAAGCGCAAGTGCCTTGCTAAGCCCCGAAGAAGATGTTCACATGACTTGCTAGACAATCATCTAAGTTCAAAAATTAGATCCTTTCTTCCCTTCTAAAAAAAATCATCGCTCCATTGTTTAGCAATAATACCTTGTCATGAAATTCGAAGACCAGAACTTATTCTAAAACAGGTTGCCTGTAACGGAGGGTGCGAAGACTCCTGCGGGAATGTGGGAAGGCTGAGACCCCGCAAGGCAACGCCGAGGAGGCTCAAGCGTAACCCCGCGGAAAGCGAAGCAACCCCCACAATAAAAAACAAGCCTCTCATTTTATTGTTCTTAAACCAAGTAATATCAAGACTTGCAAATGAATTTGAAGGTTTTACCTATTATCTATTTCGTTATGTCTCTGCCCTTTTTTCTTCTGTTTTCATTGTTAAATAAAAAAATACTAAAAAATCGTCAAAATGGATAAAATAAAAAAATCAATTAAAAAAAAGCAAAGGGCATTTCTATGCAATAATTAGTTATTTTAAAGGGAAAATGGTATGATAGAGTGGCAGATAGGGAAGGTGTTATACATAAAACAGAAAAATCAGAAAAAATGGAATACGACTGTTATTTTAAGAAGAATGTTGAACAAGTATAAGGTCTTATCGTATGATATTAGTATCTAGTCATAATGAATTGTTTAAGGGGAGTTTATATTATGTTTAAAATACAAGAAATAAAAGAATTAATAAAATTAATAGATGAATCTAATATCAATGATTTTTCGTATGAACAAGATGGTACGAAAATAGAAATTAAAAAGAATTATGGAGAAGTTGTAATGGCTTCACCTGTTCAGAGTACAAGCATTCAAGCTCAAGCGCCGACTCCTAAATCGGTAGAGAGTGCACCAGTTTCCACTATTGCTGAAGAAGCAGCTGCACCAGCTGAAGAAAACTTACATAAAATCACTTCACCGATGGTAGGGACTTTTTACCAATCATCATCACCAGATACGGACGTTTTTGTAAAAGTAGGAGATAAGGTTTCAAAAGATTCCGTTGTATGTATAGTGGAAGCAATGAAACTATTTAATGAAATTACAGCAGAAGTTGATGGGGAAATTGTAGAAGTTCTTGTGAAAGACGGAGAACTCGTTGAATATGGTGAACCATTATTTTTAGTAAAGGCATAAAGAGAGGATTAACCAATGATTAAGAAATTGTTAATTGCAAATAGAGGAGAAATTGCGGTTCGGATTATTCGAGCATGTCGTGAATTAGAGATAGAAACCGTTGCAGTGTATTCCGAAGCGGATAAAGAATCACTTCATGTGCAGCTGGCAGATGAAGCATATTGTATAGGACCAACTGCTTCAAAAGATAGTTATTTAAATTTTACCAACATTATTAGTGTAGCAACATTAACAGGCAGTGATGCTATTCATCCAGGATATGGATTTTTAGCTGAAAATGCTGATTTTGCTGAATTATGCAGAGACTGTAACATTACATTTGTTGGTCCAAGCCCAGAAGCCATCAATAAGATGGGAACAAAAGATATTGCCAGGGAAACAATGAGAGAAGCTGGCGTACCAATTGTTCCAGGATCTCAAGGGATCATTAAGGATACAGAAGATGGGATGGCATTGGCTGATAAAATCGGCTACCCCGTTATAATTAAAGCTACTGCTGGGGGCGGTGGAAAAGGAATTCGTGTTGCAAAAACGGAAGAAGAGCTTGTTAAAGGGATTAACATTACCCAACAGGAAGCTTTAACTGCATTCGGCAACGCAGGTGTTTATCTCGAGAAATTTATTGAAGATTTTCGTCATGTTGAAGTGCAAGTTCTTGCAGATAACTATGGCCATGTTATACATTTAGGTGAGAGAGATTGCTCTATCCAAAGAAGGTTGCAAAAGCTGTTGGAAGAAACACCGTCACCCGTGATTTCAGAACAAATGCGTAGTAAATTGGGGGATGCTGCAGTAAAAGCAGCGGCAGCAGTTAATTATACTGGTGCCGGTACAGTAGAATTTATTTATGATTATCGTAATCAAGAATTTTACTTTATGGAGATGAATACACGCATTCAGGTAGAGCATCCTGTAACAGAAATGGTAACAGGAATCGATCTGATCAAAGAACAAATAATGGTTGCATCAGGCAAACCGCTTGAAATAACACAAAAGGATGTTACATTTACCGGTTGGGCTATTGAATGCCGGATAAATGCTGAAAATCCGGCGAAAAACTTTATGCCGTCAGCAGGAAAAATCAATATGTATCTTCCTCCGGGGGGATTAGGGGTTAGAATTGATTCTGCAGCTTATCCAGGTTATTCTATTCCTCCATATTATGATAGTATGATTGCAAAGGTTATAACGTATGGCAATACGAGAAAAGAAGCTATATCACGTATGAAACGGGCTCTTAGTGAATTTGTAATTGAAGGTGTTCATACAACCATTCCATTTCATTTGAAACTCCTTAATCATGAAAAATTTGTGGAAGGTAATTTCAACACAAAGTTTTTAGAAATGTATGATTTGATGAAATCAGAGGATTAAAAGGAGGAAAAAAATCATGACAGAAACAACTATTTTAGAAATGAATCAAGAACATAATGGTTTAGGAAAAGTAGAAATTGCGCCAGAAGTAATTGAAGTAATTGCTGGCATTGCTGCTTCCGAAGTAGAAGGCGTTGCACAAATGAGAGGCAATTTTGCATCCGGAGTTGTTGAGAAATTAGGGAAGAAACTTCATAGCAAAGGTGTAAAAGTAGAATTAACAGAAGAGGGCATCAAGGTGGATGTATATTGTGTGATGAATTTTGGAGTATCGATTCCTCAAGTTGCGCAACAAATACAAGATAATATTCGCCAAACACTTATTAATATGACTGCTTTAGTTGCAGAAGAAGTAAATATTCATATAGTCGGCATACAATTTGAAACGGCAAAAGCAGCAGAATCTGAATACGATCAAGAAATTTAATAAATAGGAACAAAAGACTGCTCAACGGATAGGTCTATGTTGGAACAAACTTCTTAACGAAGTTTGTTCCATTGAACAGGAGCCTTTTTCCATGAGTCAGTCTTTTATTTATGTAATCAGTTATACTAATGGCAAAGAAAAAGGATAGAGAGTACATAGAAGTTTCCCGCTATTTATGCTATTATCTTTTTATAAAGTCAAACATAACATCAATGTGGAAACCAAAGAGTATTCCGGATGCGGACACATTGAGACAGACAAATCCTATTTTCAGGGTAGACATCCATGCTAATAAAGATTTGCACCATGGCACCTGAGAAGAAGCAATTTTCTTAAGTTTTCTAAGCAGGGAGCAGTAAGAATACACGAAGATTCCTGTGGGAATTGCGAGAAAGGTGAGACCCTGCAATGCAACGAGGAGGCTCACCGCTCGCCCCACGGAAAGAGAAGCTGCGGAATTATTGAGAGCGCCTTTTTTCATGGGAGCCTTGTTTTTAAATAGTATGTTTGAAAAAGTGACATAGTAAGCATAAGCAAATTATTAAAAAGCAGTTTACAGACCTTCTGCTTTTTGATAACCTGATTTGATGATATACAAATGGTTAAGATTTTAAAGGAGCTAAAGATAAGAAATGAAAAGAAGAACGGCTAGAGAAAAGGCATTGCAAGCATTATTTCAAATCGACCTTAGCAAAACAGACAAAGAAGAAGCAATCCAACATGTTTTAGAAGGCGAAAAAAGAGATGCTTATTTAGTAAAGCTTGTAGATGGCGTTATGGAGCATCAGCAAGAAATTGATGTACTGATTAAAAAGTACTTAGAAAATTGGACAATCGAAAGAATCGCCAATGTGGATAGAAATTTATTAAGATTAGCTGCATTTGAATTATTATACAATGCAGAGGACGTACCGGCAAATGTTGTCATGGATGAAGCAGTCGAAATTGCAAAGCTTTACGGAGACGATCAATCCAGCAAATTCATCAATGGCGTATTATCCAAAATGAAAAAAAATCAATAATTTAGATAATAATGTCCACATCTTTAGTTAAGCAGAAGGAAGATAAACGAGATTTCAGCAAAAGTTTTGCTAATTCATACGTCTATAATGAGATCATTTCGCTTCTCAAGACATTGCTGCGGCGCCAATTGCCTCAAGTCAAATACCTGTCCCTTTTACAGGACAGAATATTTGAATCTTAGCGTGAGCAAGGCGCTTCTGCTTTTTTTAATCCTGTTTAAGGAGAGTTCTATAATGGAGTCAAAGTATTTATCTGTACAAGCATTAACGAAATACATAAAAAGGAAGTTTGATGCCGACCCTCATTTGCATCATTTGTATGTTAAAGGAGAAATATCAAATTTTAAACAACATAGCAGTGGCCATATGTACTTTACTTTAAAAGATGATAAAGCAAGAATATTGGCTGTTATGTTTGCACGAAATAACCAAAGTATGAAATTTAATCCTGAAAATGGCATGAAAGTATTGGTAAAAGCAAGTGTTACCGTTTACGAGCCTAGCGGACAATATCAAATGTATGTGCAAGAAATGAAACCAGATGGAATTGGTGATTTATACTTAGCATATGAACAACTAAAGGCAAAATTAGAACAAGAAGGTTTATTTTTACCTGACTACAAGAAACCCATTCCTAAATACCCGAGAACAATTGCTGTAATTACATCACCTACAGGCGCAGCTATTAGAGATATACTTACAACGATAAAAAGAAGGTATCCGATAGCAAAAGTCATCCTTTTTCCTGCCCTCGTACAAGGAGAAACAGCAGCTCCTTCCATAGTAAATGCTATAAAAAAAGCAAATGTAATGCAAGAACCTTCTATTGATATATTGATTGTTGGTAGAGGTGGCGGCTCTATTGAAGAACTTTGGGCTTTTAATGAAGAAGTGGTAGCAAGAGAGATTTTTTCTTCCGCTATCCCGATTATTTCAGCCGTGGGACATGAAACGGATTTTACGATTGCAGATTTTGTCGCAGATTTACGAGCGCCTACACCAACAGCTGCAGCTGAATTAGCAGCACCTAATTTAGAAGATATAGTAGAACGGATTGAAACAAGAAAAACAAGATTAATACGTGCAATGAAAGAAAAAATAGAACATCGTAATTTACGATTAAACCGTCTTAAAAAGTCGTATGCTTTTCGTTATCCAAAAGTGCTGTTTGAACAAAAGATGGAGCAATTGGACAAACAAAAGGAACAGCTATTACGCCAAATGAAAAAATTAACGGATAAAAAAAGTGAAAATGTTGGTAATTTAATAAAGCAATTGGAACGAAATCATCCACAGGAACTCTTACATAAAGCAGATAAAGAATTATTGCTGCAGGAAAAGAATTTAAAAAGAAATATGACCGTTATTTATCAACAGAAGCAGCAGGCATTTCAATCCATTATTGGAAAAATGGATGCTTTAAGCCCGTTGAAAATTATGGAACGAGGCTATAATTTAGCTTATTCAAAAAATGGGCAGTTAATTAGCAGTATTAAGCAAGTGAAACCGAATGATATAGTGGAAGTAAAATTGGCAGACGGTTCAGTAGATACAAAGATAATATCGATTAAGGAGTGATCTAGTATGACGAAAAAAACAAGTCTTTCTTTTGAAGAAGCAATGGATGAACTAGAAAAAATAGTAGATAAACTAGAAGAAGGAGATGTTCCACTCGAAGAAGCGATTAATACATATAAAAAAGGGATGGAGCTCTCAAAATTTTGTCATGATAAATTGAAAAATGTGGAAGAGCAGCTCGCTGAAATTGTATTGGAAAATGGGCAAAAAGAGATCTTTTCCATTTCAGAGGAGGAATAATATTTTGCAGCATATTTCCTTAGACTCTTTTTCAGCAAAATATAAATTGTTATTAGAACAGCAGCTGATAACCAGCGTTGAAAAGCTTGCTGCTCCTTCTATTATAAAAGAATCGATGCAATATTCTCTAAACGCTGGAGGTAAGCGCATACGACCATTATTGTTATTTGCTACTATGCATGCATTCGGTGAAAATCCGGAAAAGGGACTATATCCAGCAGCTGCAATTGAAATGATTCATACTTATTCTCTTATTCATGATGACCTTCCAAGCATGGACGATGATGATTTAAGACGAGGATTGCCTACAAATCATAAAGTGTTTGGTGAAGCAACTGCCATACTAGCTGGTGATGCGCTTTTAACCTATAGCTTTCAATTAATAGCACAAATGGAACCTAATCTTTTTTTAGCTGATATAAAACTAAACGTGTTGGAGTTAATTGCAAAAGCGGCAGGTCCTGAAGGTATGGTAGGTGGACAGGTAGCCGATATGCAAGGCGAAGAGAAGCAGCTTAATCTTCAAGAATTAGAATATATTCATGTCCATAAAACAGGCAAGCTGCTTATTGCAAGTGTATTAACTGGTGCCATTCTATGTAAGGCGGATAAGGAGCAAATAGAGCGGTTAGGTAATTTTGCCCAACATTTAGGGTTAGCATTTCAAATAAGAGATGATATTTTAGATTTGGAAGGCGACGAAGCAGTTATTGGCAAACCAGTTGGAAGTGATGAATATAATCAGAAGAGTACGTATCCGGCATTATTAACATTGCAAGGAGCAAAAGATGAGCTGGATAACCATATTGGGAAAGCAAAAGATATTTTAAAAGAGCTTGCTTTGCAAACAGAATTATTAGAACTTATTACTGATTTAGTAGCGAATCGTAATAACTAATCTTTATCAACATTAGGTTTGTGAGTGGATTATATGGGGAAAAAGATGTAAGTGAAGTAATATTTTTAGTTGCTTGCATCAAAACGGATAAACGTATCTATCACTACAATTAAATATCGATCACATAACTGAATACTCTCCACAAAAAAGCTGAAAGCTCGTTAACTTGTGGAGAGGTTTTAATTACTGACTTAAAAAGCTAGCAATTCTTTTTTTGGAAGCGTTATAATTATCATGATTGCTGTTAGATATTGGAGACAAGTCATGGTTATCTTTTCAGGTTTAGGCAATAATCTATTAACAACAAAACTGCAAAATAAAAGGCAATACTTTTCTATTTCATTCTTTTTCTGGTGATTCATAAGGAAATGACTTACTGTTACGTGAATACAATGGTATAATACATATTTAATGAATAAAATTAGGGTTTTTCTAATGGATAAGGTATTGTTATCATACGATTGCTATTTCGACTATTAAAATAATTAATAAAAGAGGTTGATCAAAAAGTCCGGTGAAAAGGACATGTTAAATTTCTTCGTTGGCTTGTTTTTTCGCCTCGAACTTCATCCTCTTTTTTAAACTAATGAAAAGTATGCTGAATAAATTTTTATATGTGGACGGTATATTATAAAATGAAAGCGAGTTGTTAAAAATGGATTTATTGTCTATAAAGAATCCATCTTTTTTAAAAAAATTATCAATTGAGGAGCTAGAAGACCTTAGTCAAGATGTTCGTCATTTTCTAATCAATCAGCTATCAGAGACTGGAGGCCATATCGGTCCTAATCTTGGTGTAGTCGAATTGACGATCGCTTTGCATAAATGTTTTGACAGTCCTAAAGATAAAATGATTTGGGATGTAGGTCATCAATCCTATGTGCATAAAATATTAACAGGCAGAGCAAAGGACTTTGATACGTTAAGACAATATAAAGGGTTATCTGGATTCCCGAAAATGAATGAAAGTGAACATGATGTGTGGGAAACAGGGCATAGCTCTACCTCCTTATCTGCAGCAATGGGAATGGCTGTCGCAAGAGATTTAAAAAAAGAAGATTCATACATCATCCCGATTATTGGGGATGGTGCGTTAACTGGTGGAATGGCACTAGAGGCGCTAAACCATATCGGTGATGAGAAAAAGAATATGATTGTCATTCTAAATGATAATGAAATGTCGATTGCTCCAAATGTTGGAGCGATGCATCAAATTTTAGGAAGATTAAGAACCGCAGGTAAATATCAATGGGTAAAAGATGAATTAGAAATGCTCATGAAAAAAATCCCGGCTGTTGGTGGCAAACTTGCGGCAACAGCAGAAAGAATAAAAGACAGCTTAAAATATTTGCTTGTTTCCGGTGTGTTTTTTGAAGAATTAGGCTTTACTTATTTTGGCCCTATAGATGGCCATAATTATGAGGATTTAATCGAACAATTAAATTATGCAAAAAAAACAGAAGGACCAGTTTTATTGCATATTCTCACCAAAAAGGGAAAAGGGTTTTCTCCTGCTGAAAAGGATAGAATTGGAACCTGGCATGGTACTGGACCTTATAAAATTGAGACTGGTGATTTAATCAAACCAGTGAATACACCTCCTGCTTGGAGTAAATTAGTAAGTGATACGGTATTACGATTAGCTCGCACTGATGAAAGAATTGTTGCAATTACGCCAGCAATGCCAGTCGGTTCCAAATTAGAGAGCTTTGCAAAAGAATTTCCCGACCGTATGTTGGATGTAGGAATTGCCGAACAGCATGCTGTAACATTGGCTGCAGGGCTTGCAACACAAAAAATGAAGCCATTTCTGGCCATTTATTCTACCTTTCTTCAGCGGGCATATGACCAAATGCTTCACGATGTCTGCCGTCAAAACTTAAATGTGTTTATTGGTATTGACAGAGCTGGCCTAGTTGGGGCCGATGGAGAAACACATCAAGGTGTATATGATATTTCTTTTTTACGTCATATGCCTAATTTAGTCTTAATGATGCCAAAGGATGAAAATGAAGGTCAGCATATGGTTAATACTGCTATTCAGTATAATGATGGTCCTATTGCCATGCGTTTTCCACGCGGTAATGGTTTAGGTGTTAAAATGGATGCTACATTAAAGACGATTCCTATTGGATCATGGGAAGTACTAAAAGAGGGAACAGATGCGGCTATTTTAACATTTGGCACCACCATTGAAATGGCCATGAAAGCAAGTGCCATTTTAGAAAAACAAGGAACTTCCGTAAAAGTAATAAATGCAAGGTTTATTAAACCGCTGGATGAAAACATGCTACTGGATCTATTTAATTTGCAAATGCCAATACTAACAATTGAGGAAGCTGCACTGCAAGGCGGATTTGGCAGTTATGTATTAGAATTTGCTCATGATCATGGCTTCCATGGCAACGTGATTGACCGAATGGGAATACCAGATGAATTTATTGAACATGGTGATGTGAATTCTCTTTTAAATGAAATTAAGTTAAACACAGAAGAAGCAGTGAAAAGAATAGCTTCTATTGCAAGAAAAAAACAAAAAAGGGCCTAAAATCGTATGAAGAAAGAAAGAGTAGATGTTTTATTAGTAGAGCAAGGATTATTTGAAACAAGAGAAAAAGCAAAAAGAGCGATTATGGCAGGAATTGTTTATAGTCAAGAAACTCGGCTGGATAAGCCTGGCGAAAAAATTAATCATGATTCCATTCTTACTGTTAAAGGAAAATCATTAAAATATGTTAGTCGCGGCGGATTAAAATTGGAGAAAGCATTACAAGAATTTGATGTCACGATGGAAAATAAGGTTCTCCTTGATATCGGTTCTTCTACAGGCGGATTTACCGATTGCGCTCTGCAAAATGGAGCGAAAATGTCTTATGCAGTAGATGTGGGCTATAATCAGCTTGCATGGAAGTTAAGGCAGGATAAGCGGGTTGTCGTAATGGAAAGAACAAATTTCCGCTATGTTACGCCTGCAGACTTAGATGGTGAAATGCCTACTATTGCTTCCATTGATGTTTCCTTTATTTCGCTAAAATTAATACTGCCTGTTTTAAAAACATTGCTAGTACCAAATAGTGATGTAATTGCTTTGGTAAAACCTCAGTTTGAGGCTGGGAGAGACCAAGTTGGCAAAAAAGGCATAGTAAGAGAGAAGAAAATTCATGAAGCAGTTGTAGAAAAAATGGTGAATTTTGCGTTAAAAGAAGGTTATGAGGTGAGAAATATTTCGTTTTCTCCAATAACCGGAGGAGATGGAAATATTGAGTTCTTGCTTCATTTACATTGGGATATCGATCAGTCTTTCAATCAAATAGAAAAAGTCTATCCAATTAAAGAAGTAGTAGAACAAGCACATAACGAGTTAAAGTCTAAAAAGACAAAAGAAGAGTAATTTCTTTTGAAGAAAAGTGCCTAAAAACGTATATTCTGCTTGATACAAGTTATCCCTTCTTTCAACGGGTGAATCAAACATAAGTTTGCGAAGAGGAGAAAAATGAAACGATTTTTCATATAATCGTTAGCTGAAGGAATAAGATTCACTTATTCCTTTTTGCAATGCAAAAAAATAATGTGAAAAAGTGTATAATATTCGATAATAAATATACAATGAGAAAGAAGAATAAAGAGGATTTTTGTCAAAAAAAAGCGAAATAAAGAAAGAGTAGAAAAAATAATAGATTATTTTGCAATTATTATTAAAGGGTGAATTTAATGAATAAAGGTCAAAGGCATATAAAGATACGAGATATTATTACAAATAATGAAATTGAAACACAAGATGATTTAGTAGATGAATTAAAAAATGCAGGTTTTAATGTAACACAAGCTACTGTTTCACGTGATATTAAAGAGTTGCATTTAGTAAAAGTTCCGATGACGGATGGAAGATATAAATATAGTCTGCCAGCAGATCAGCGTTTTAATCCATTACAAAAATTAAAAAGAATCATGGTAGATTCTTTTGTGAAAATAGATTCTGCAGATAATTTATTAGTATTAAAGTCACTGCCAGGAAATGCGCAGGCAATCGGAGCATTAATTGATAATTTGGATTGGGAAGAAATTTTAGGGACGATTTGTGGAGATGATACATGTTTAATTATTTGTCGGACCAAAGAAGATGGAAAAACGATAACTGAACGTTTTCTTGAAATGCTTTAAAAGAGGTGACAGTATTTGTTAAGTGAATTATCCATAAAAAACTTTGCTATTATTGAAAGCTTGGCTGTTTCTTTTACAAAAGGTTTAACGGTTTTAACAGGTGAAACAGGAGCAGGAAAATCGATTATTATTGATGCCATCAATCTTTTAGTCGGTGGAAGAGGTTCGTATGAATTTGTCCGCCACGGCGAAGAAAAAGCGGAGATTGAAGGGTTGTTTTATATAGAAGATGGACATCCATGCTTTCGCAGGCTGCAGGAATTCGGAATTGATATTGAAGAAGGAACGATTATATTAAGAAGAGATATTTCCATTTCTGGAAAAAGTGTATGCAGAATTAATGGGAAGATGATTACTATATCCGTATTAAGGGAAATTGGTTCTAGTTTGATTGATATACATGGTCAGCATGAGCATCAGGAGCTTATGGACGAAACAAGACATCTAAACCTTTTAGACACATTTGCAACAGAGGAATTAACCGAAGTATTAAAAGAGTATGAACAAATTTATCGTTCTTATAATCAAATAAATAAAAAATTATTGAATTTAACAGAAAGTGAACAGCAAATGGCTCAGCGTTTAGACTTATTGCAATTTCAACATGAGGAGATAATAAACGCTGATCTACAATTAAATGAAGATGAAGAATTGCAGGAAGAAAGAAAAAGACTGTTAAATTTTGAACGAATTTTTGATAGCATCCAAACGGGGTATACAGCGTTAAGAGGAGAACAGAAGGGCTTAGACTGGATTGGCGAAGTAATGGGGCATTTAGAAGAAGCTGCAAGCTTAGATAATGAATATAAAGAGATGGCTGAATCGGTGTCAAATAGTTATTATATTTTAGAAGATGTTTCCAGCAAATTGCGAAACAGTTTAGATTTTCTTGAATATGATCCCGAACGTTTAAATCAAATTGAAGCAAGGTTAAATGAAATTAATGGCTTAAAACGAAAATATGGGATAACAGTGGAAGAAATTTTGGAATATGCGGCAAAAATTGAAGAAGAATTAGAAACATTACAAAATAAAGAGACCCATATTGATAAATTAGAGAAAGAGTTAGCAGGCCTTCATAAAGATTTAATAGTGGAAGCGCATGAATTAACTGTATTGAGAAAAAGAGCCGCGGAGCGTTTAACAGAAGACATCCATCAAGAGTTAAAAGAACTTTATATGGAAAAAACCGTTTTTGAAGTAAGATTCCGTTCGGACGAAGAGAAAGTAACAAAAAATGGTATTGATGAAGTGGAGTTCTATATTTCAACAAACCCAGGGGAGCCATTAAAGCCTTTATCTAAAATTGTTTCTGGTGGAGAGTTATCAAGAATGATGCTTGCGTTAAAAAGTATTTTCTCTAAGCATCAAGGCATTACTTCTATTATATTTGATGAAGTCGATACTGGAGTAAGTGGTAGAGTAGCACAAGCGATAGCTGAAAAAATTGCCAATGTATCATTTGATTCACAAGTACTTTGCATCTCCCATTTACCGCAAGTAGCAGCAATGGCAGATACGCATTTATTTATCGCTAAATCCATTCAAGAGGGCAGGACATCTGCAACAGTAAGCCCATTAACAAAACAAGATAAGATTAAAGAAATTGCTCGAATGATTTCAGGAACAGAAATAACCGAATTAACAAAAAAACATGCAAAAGAACTGTTAAAATTGGCACAAAAAGCGAAGTATAAGCAATAAGAAAAAAACCTCTGTAATAGAGGTTTTTTTTATTTTGAAAAAAAGATAATGCAAAAAAGAATCAATAAGATTTATCATCCAAATCATTCATGTTTTTATGAAATTTTGGAAATAATAAAAAGGAATAAGCGAACGAATTGAGTGAATCACGCATTTTACAATATACACGTATTTGAAAATTACTATTACTATCCAAAGTGGGTAGGTTTTTTATAGTTTTGACAGTAATAATTGACCTCCATGCAGGTAAAGTTATATATGTAGCCGATAATCGTGGTGAACAAGAAGCGAGGAGAGTGAATGGTTTGAAAATAGAGTTCCTTAGAAAAATAATTGGTGGAATTCTCCTTGTTTCATTAATTTCTTTAAGCTTTAATAAATCATTTCAAGAATATATTCATATACCAAAAAACATTACCATATTTGAAGGACAGGAAGCAAAGGTTGACACAAATGCAATTCCTGCTACAGCAACGTTAACGCAAGATAATTCTGTTGTTGCTTTAAGTCAGGATGAACAGAAATTCTCGTTGCATGGTGAAGAAAATGGCAAGAATGAAATGGTATTAGAGCTCGCAGGCTTTCCAATCAAGAAAGTTGATGTGAACGTATTAAAAGATTTTAAAGTTATTCCTGGCGGACAATCCATCGGTGTAAAACTAAATACAGTTGGCGTATTAGTTGTAGGACATCATCAAGTGAATACAGAAAATGGCAAAGAGTCACCTGGAGAAAAAGCAGGTATTAAAGTTGGCGATTTGATTACAGAAATCAATGGGAAAAAAATAGAAAAAATGTCGGATGTTGCTCCATTTGTACAAAGTGCTGGAAATTCAGGAGATGCTTTAAATATATCCATTACAAGAGATACAGAAAAAATAAAAACAAAGCTTACTCCCTTAAAAGAAAAAGGAGAAAATTCCTTTAAATTAGGATTATATATTAGGGATTCAGCAGCTGGTATAGGCACCATGACATTTTATCATCCAGAGACAAGGAAATATGGAGCTTTAGGACATGTTATATCAGATATGGATACGAAAAAACCGATTGTGGTAGACGATGGTGAAATTGTACGTTCTACTGTAACGAGTATAGAAAAAGGCAGCAATGGAAATCCTGGTGAAAAATTAGCTCGCTTTTCTTCAGATAAAGAAGTAATAGGAAATATAACTACGAATAGTCCTTTTGGGATTTTTGGTGAACTTAATAAAGAAATGTCTAATGGAATAATGGATACTCCCATGCCAATTACTTTATCAGATCAAGTGAAAGAGGGTCCAGCCCAAATATTAACGGTAGTCGATGATGATAAAGTGAAATTATTTGATATTGAAGTGGTTAGTTCCGTTCCACAAAAATTCCCAGCAACAAAGGGATTAGTCATTAAGGTAACAGATAAAGAATTACTGAAAAAAACAGGTGGAATTGTGCAAGGAATGAGTGGGAGTCCTATCATTCAAGATGGAAAAGTGATAGGAGCCGTAACTCATGTTTTTGTAAATGATCCAACGAGCGGATATGGTGTTCATATTGAATGGATGTTAAATGAAGCTGGTATTAATATTTATGAGAATGGACAACAAAAGGCTTCTTAAAATAGGAAAAAGCGCTGAAATTTCAGCGCTTTTCTTATCGTTCTAGAAACTATAAAAGGGTTGAGTTGGTGGATAACTTATATCCAACTTCAGAGCTGTTCAAGGCCGCACCGCAGATTTGCATATTATAAAGTCAAATATTGAATAATTAAACCAATCGATAGAAAAAAACCAAATAAAGTATTGGTTAAAGCGGTTGATTTCATGGCAATAGGAGTTTGGCTTCGTTCTCCTTTAAAGCCTTTGATCGCTTGTAGTGGTTTTTTTATGCTGCATAATACAACCAAAAGCCAAGGACTTAAAAAGCCAAATAATATAAACGCAATGATCCAAATATAAGATAAAGCAAATAGACTAGCTAATAATATAACTGACTTATCAAAACCAAGTAGGATAGCAATCGTTTTACGTCCACCCAACGTATCTTCCTCAATATCACGAATATTATTCGCTAAATTAATCGAACCTACCAAAAAGGCAATAGGTACGGAAATAAGGACGCTTTGCAGATTAATCATATTCGTTTGAATGTAAAAGGAAACCAATATAAAAATAGATCCCATGCAAACACCAGAAAATACTTCTCCAAAAGGAGTATAGGCAATAGGAAGTGGGCCGCCAGTGTATAGATAACCGATAGCCATTCCAAATAATCCGACTAAGGCAATCCACCAGCTGCTGCTCATGCAAATATAAATGCCTAGCAATAAAGAAATGCTATATAAAAGTAAGGCAATCTGTAGCACACTTTTTGGTTTCATTCCGTGCCGAACAATTGCTCCCCCGATGCCAACAGAATCAGCTGTATCTAAACCTCTTTTAAAATCGTAATATTCATTAAATAAATTGGTGGCTATTTGAATAAATAAGCATGCTGATAACATGGCTAAAAACAAAGTTACATTAATAGGCAGATATTGCATAGCTAAAACGGTGCCGATTAATACAGGTATAAAGGAAGCAGTTAAAGTATGTGGTCTTGTAAGCTGCCAAAGTATTTTATGTGTAGGCTGTAGTTCTTTTGTAACATTTTCCATAAAAAAATCCTTTCTATAATAACAACTAATATAATATGACAAAAATTTATTCTGTTTAACAGGAAGAAACTTCCGCAGGTGGAGTTTTACTTTATAGATAAAGTCCAACTCTTATAAT
>JBDNRM010000039.1:0-23966 GCA_047718615.1 Bacillus sp. (in: firmicutes)
CAATTATACAGTTATTCAATTGTATAAATTAGGAGGAAAATATGAATAGTGTACATAGCCGCCGATTAACAAAAGATCATGCTTATTCGGTGTTAAAACAAAAAATTATAGAAGGCATTTTAAAACCAGATGAAATTGTTCGAGAAGAACAGTTGGCTGCTATGTTGGAAATAAGCAGAACTCCATTACGAGAAGCCATTCAACGATTAGAATTAGAAGATTTTCTAGTGAGACAGACAAACGGCCGTTTAAAAGTGGCTTCTGTTAATAAAAAAGAAATGAAAGAAATATTTCTAATAAGAAGTATGTTAGAAGGGAGTATTGCTAAAAGTGCAGCATTACTTGCAACTGAACACGATATTATTAATTTAACCAATCTATTAGAAAAAATTAAATCCTCTTTTCTGCAGCAATCCAATCATGAGTTTGTTTCCTATGGATTTGAATTTCATGATTATTTAGGAAAAATTAGTGGACTAACTACTTTTGAAAAAATATTAAATATGCTTAGAGATCATTCTCTCCGTTATTGCCTCCTTGTTTCTGCCAATGGCGATTGGAATGCTCAAGCAGATGAGGAACACAGCTTAATCTTGCAAAAAATAATCGAGAAGAATCCTGACGCAGCGGAAAATGCGATGAAAGATCATATATTTAGCAGCTTAGCAACTGCAATGGAAAGAATAGAAAGGTTGGATATAGATGAAGAATAGTACATGGAGAATTGATACAAAAGTTATTCATGAAAACCAAATGCCAGATTCAGAAACAAGAGCAATTTCTACAAGTATTACACCAGCCGTTGCTTATGCTTTTCCAGATGTACAAACTGCCGCCGCAGTAGTCGCTGGTGAAGAAGAAGGTACATTTTACGGGCGCTATGGAAATCCAACTTTAGCAAAATTAGAGAAAAAAATTGCTTCTTTAGAAGGAGGAGAAGCTGCCCTAGGGGTTGCAAGCGGAATGGCTGCTATTGCTACCGCCCTTCTCGCATATGTAAAAAAAGATGATCATGTACTTGTTACAAAAGATGTTTATGGAGGAACTTACAGCTTTTTAGCTTCTATTGCCATTCGATACGGTATTCAGTTTGATTATGTAGATTGTACGGACATCCATTCTATTAAACAAGCAATTAAACAAAATACAAAAGCAATTTATATCGAAACCCCTTCTAATCCTTTATTAACCATCCTTGATATAAAGGAGATAGCTGAAATCTGTAAGTCTAATAACCTTCCACTTATTGTGGACAACACATTTATGACACCCTACCTGCAGAAACCTTTGGAAGACGGGGCAACTATTGTCGTCCATAGTGCAACAAAATATATCAACGGACATGGAGATGTGCTTGCAGGCTTTATTGTTGGAAATCAACAGACTATTCATTATATGAGAAAAACATTAATGGGGAATTTGGGGCAAAATTTAAATGCCTTTGACGCTTATTTAATTTTAAGAGGATTAAAAACAATGGCATTGCGAATGCAAAGACATTGTGACAATGCATGGAAAGTTGCCCAATTCCTAGAATCCCACCCAGCTGTTAAACAAGTCTATTATCCCGGTCTTCCTTCCCACCCTCAACATGAACTTGCAAAAAAGCAGATGAAATTAATGGGGGGTATCGTATCTTTTGAAATAAAAGGAGATTACCATACCGCCACAACTTTTATGAATGCACTGAAACTGGCTTATATTTCCTTTAGCTTAGGAGATCCAGAAACACTAGTTCAGCATCCAGCATCTATGACTCATGCTTCTATCCCAACAAAAGAAAAAATTAAATTCAACATATCCGATGAATTAATCCGTATTTCCCTAGGATTAGAGGATGCAGAAGATATTATCGATGATATTGAACAAGCGTTAACAGCATATTCCATGCCACAAAAAATAACGAATATGTATAAATAGTTCTTTTTACCTATTTATATCTATCGATTTGAGAGGTATTTTATTACCTATAGGTTTAATAGGAATTGATGTATATTACCCATTATTAATTAGTAGAATATTCCACTTAAATATAGAGTATACAAACAGGGGGAAAAGATATGCCAATGATTGAGCTAAGAGACATATACAAAACTTATCACCGAAAAGGCATTTCCAATGATGCACTTAAGGGAATTAATGTAAAGGTAGAAGAAGGAGATATTTTCGGAGTAATTGGATATAGTGGAGCGGGGAAAAGTACACTGATTCGTTTAGTAAACTATCTGGAAAAACCAACAAAAGGGGAAGTATTTGTTAACGGCGTCTCCCTTGCCAGCTATAGTGAGAAACAACTTCGTGCTACAAAAAAGAAAATAGGGATGATTTTTCAACACTTTAATTTATTAGAATCAAAAAAAGTATTTGATAATGTCGCCATTCCTCTTGTCCTTCAAAGAAAAAAGAAAGACGAAATAGAAAAACGTGTAAAAGAATTATTAGAATTTGTTGGTTTAAGCGATAAAGCAAGCAGTTATCCAAATGAATTATCAGGCGGGCAAAAACAACGTGTAGGCATTGCAAGAGCACTTGCTTCCAACCCGTCCATTCTATTATGTGATGAGGCAACATCTGCATTGGATCCTCAAACAACACAATCCATATTGCAGTTGTTAAAAAAAATAAATGCTGAGTATAACATTACTGTTATGATTATCACACATGAAATGGCCGTTATTCAGGAAATATGCAATAAAGTTGCTGTAATGGAGCAAGGAAAAATTATTGAACAAGGATCGGTTTTAGAAGTTTTCGGCAAACCACAGCATCCTACAACGAAGAATTTTGTTAAAACCGTCATCAATACTAATATTCCAAGTACGATTCAGAAAAAAGCAAACGAGCTTTCAGGAAGTCGCTATAAATTGGAGTTTGTTGGAGAATCTGCATCAGAGCCGATTATTTATGAACTTATTCACCAATATAAAATTAAGCTTAATATTCTTTTTGCCAATATGACAGAAATTCAAGGAACAGCTTTAGGGAACATGATTGTCCAGTTTAACGGGGATGCTTCAGCAATAACAGAAGCACTTGCTTATCTAAAATCACAGGGTGTCTTCATTGAGGAGGTTACAGAATAATGATTAGTACAACCATTTCATTAGATCAATTTTTCCAAGCAATTATTGATACGATTTACATGGTGGGATTCTCCCTCTTAATAGGAAGTTTAATTGGAATTCCACTTGGTATTTTATTGGTAGTTACAAGAAGTGGAGGCGTACTGGAAAATAAGATTTTATACAATCTATTAAACCCAATTATTAATATTGTCCGCTCTCTTCCATTTATTATTTTATTAGTTGCTATCATTCCTTTTACACGATTAATTGTCCAAACATCAATCGGGACTGCAGCAGCTATCGTACCACTTATTATTTATATAGCTCCCTATATTGGAAGATTAGTAGAAAACTCCTTATTGGATGTAAATCCTGGGATATTAGAAGCAGCAGAATCAATGGGTGCCACTCCATTTCAAGTCATTTGGCATTTTCTATTGCCTGAAGCTTTTGGATCGTTAATCCTAACTTTAACAACTGCTACTGTCGGTCTAATTGGAGCTACCGCAATGGCTGGTACAGTTGGTGGAGGTGGTGTTGGTGATTTAGCCATTTCATACGGATACCAGCGATTTGATACCATTGTCATGATAGCTACCGTCATCGTTCTGATCATTTTTGTCCAAGGAATGCAATCACTTGGAAACTATCTAGCAAGAAAAGTAAGACGGAACTAAAAGAGGGAATTTCCTTCTTCAGAGTGCAGGCAATATTTTAAGATATTTGTCGGCAGTCTGAAGAAGGAAAACCTTCCCTCTTTAGCATGAAGAATATAGAATAGAGATTAAATAGGAGGTAAAAAAATGGGCTCATGGACGAAACAAGAAAGATTTAATGCTTTATTATCTGGAGAAAAAGCTGATCGTCCAATCGTAAGTGCATGGCGGCATTTTATTGAAAAGGAACAAAATGCAGAAGATTTAGCAGAAACAACGATTAATTTTACAAAAAAATTCAATTGGGATTGGGTAAAAATTAATCCAAGAGCCACTTATTTAGCAGAGATTTGGGGAAATTCATATGACTTTCAAACGTATCAAACCGTTTTTCCGAAACAGCTGACAACAGCTATTCCAAATCCAGCAGATATATGGAATATTGAAGTAAAAAAAGCGCTTGCTTCTGCACCATTAGTGGAACAATTGCAAGCAGCCAAAGCGATACGCCAAGGTTTGCCTGATACCCCACTTACACAAACCATTTTCTCGCCGTTAACTGTTTTGCTTTTTATAGCGGGAAGATCTGCTTATGTATATGAAACAGTATTTGGCATTAAAAACCCTGTCAGTTTAGAAAGCTTATTTACAGAGAATCGAGCAGCAGTCCATCATGCTTTACACTCTATTTCGCTGACCTTGGCTGATTATGTAGCAGAATTATACAAGGTTGGAATAGATGGACTTTTCTATGCTGTTACTGGAACAGCTCATCCGCAGCTTTTTGATGAAGCAGCCTTTAATGAATTTTCACGACCATATGATTCCATTGTTTTAGATGCTGCACAAGGCGGAAAAAGAATTCTTCATACTTGCGGTCCATATGCCCTTCCAGAAAGGTTCAATGATTATCCAATAGAAGGAATCAGCTGGGATACAAAGGCAGATGGAAATCCAGACTTACATGCTGACGTAAAAGCAACAAAGGTTGGTGGAGTCGATCATCACCTATTTGCAGGAGATAATGTTCAAACCATCACAAATGAGGCGGAAAAAGCATTAAAACAAATGGAAAACGAGCCTTTTATTTTAGCTCCAAACTGTGCTATCCCTCTTACCGTAAAAGATAAAGCATTACAAGCATTTTATGATTCTATATTAGAAAAGGAGACAAACTAATGAAAAAAATCTTATTTTTAGCAATCATTGGACTTATCTTTGTTTTAGGAGCTTGTGGAAATGATAAAAAAGCAGGTGAGGATAAAAAAGAAATCACCGTTGGCTTTGGTGTCGGAACATATGAAGATCAATTTCGCAAAGGAATCCTGCCTATTTTAGAAGATGAAGGATACAAAGTTACTGTAAAAACATTCAGCCAAAACATGCAAGTAAACCCAGCAATGAAAGAAGGCTCCATTGATGCAAGTATCTTCCAAAGTACTGCCTATATGGAAGGAATCAATAAAGAACTAAATACGAAAATGACTGGCCTTACATTTGTTCCAAGTGCACCTCAAGGTCTATATTCAAAAAAACATACATCTCTTGATGAAGTGAAAGATGGTTCAACTGTTGCTCTTCCTAATGATCCTGTTAACCAAGAACGCGCAGTTCGCATTTTAGAAGACCTTGGATGGGTAAAAGTAGCAAAAGACGCTGGTACAACTGATTTCAATTTAAAAAGTGTAACACCAGATAAATACAAAATCGATTTTAAAATCTTAGATCCTGCACAAATTTTAGTTTCTTTGCAAGATGTTGATTTTGGTGTTGTGAACGGAAACTATATTGCAAATGCTGGTCAAAAAATTACCGATGCCCTTCAAATCGAAAATACACCTGAACAGCATCGCATCATTGTTTCCATCAATGAAGCAGACAAAAATACACAATGGGCAAAAGATTTAAAAGCAGCCTATGAATCTGATAAATTTAAATCATATATTGAATCTGAAGGAAAATATGATGGATTTATTTTGTTGGATTCTTGGAAATAATTTAGTTTGTCCCACTCTTAACAGGCAGCATCCCTTCAACTTGGGGATGCTTTGAAACCGAGGAAGCTAGTGGCAAAAATCGGACCGTAAATCCGATAAGTTCAACCTTCTATCAGTAGAGGCGAAATCCTCCACTAATGGAAGAATCACTTTATAAATAAAGATCCTAATAAGAAATTTTTCAGAATGATCAGCACTCCTCCGTTTTTTAGCATCGTCTAACGAACAGAAAAACAACGGATTGCTGGCAGTCCTTTTCAAAAAATAAAATGGTGCGTTACATAACAACAACCGAAATGAAACAGACAAAAATAAAAAGGAATGGTGATGTATGAGTAATCTACATTTTATCGGCGGAGGCCAAATGGCAGAAGCAATTATTCGTGCCTTGTTAACCAATGAAGTATACATAAATGAACAAATCAGTGTATTTGATGTAAATAATGCTCGCTGTGAACTTCTTCAATCAAAATATAGTATTATTACAACAACCTCTCCGAAAGAAAAACTAGCTTCAGCAGATCTTATTGTACTAGCTGTTCGCCCTCAAGACGATATAGAAACAATATGTCAATATATCACAGAAGAATCTTCACAGGACGCAGTGATCGTTTCCATTGTTGCAGGGGTGACCATTAAGAAACTATCTTCCTATCTTGGCGAAACTCGCTCTATTATCCGTGTGATTCCAAATACATTAACAGATACAGGACTAGGATATAGTGGCGTCGCCTTAAATAAATATGCAAACAAAGAACAAGCAGCTTCCTTTTTAACTGGATTTGGAAAAGTAGAATATATTGATGAATCACTTATCGATATTTTTACTGGATATGGGGTTGCAGGACCAAACTATGTCTATTATTTTATTGAATCGTTAGCAGATGCAGGAGTTTTGGCAGGTTTACCACGAGAACAGGCATGGAAAATCGCCTTAGAAAACACTGCAGGTGCAGTAGCAATGCTGCAGAAAACGCAATTACATCCCCGACAATTATTAGATATTAATAATTCTCCAGCAGGTGTTGGCATTAATGCATTATACGAACTGAACAACAGTGACTTTGCAGCTGGATTACAACGAAGTGTGCTAAAAGCAGTAAAAAGAACAACCGAATTAGGAGGAGAAAAATAATGACGAAAATCATTTGGGATCATGTCGTTCACTACGTAAATGACTTAGACAAATCAATCGAAATTTTCCAAGAGAATGGTCTAATTGCTTTTAGAGGTGGTTCACATAAACAATGGGGCACCTATAATGCCTTAAGCTATTTTGATTTAACCTATATTGAATTTTTAGGAATTGAAGATCGTGAGTTAGTTGCAACGGTAAAAGATCCAAATGCTGTTGTGAAAGATTCCCTTACCACTCTGCCAGAACATGAAGCGCTTAGTCGCGTCGCCTTAAGAACGGATGATATTGAAGAAGTTGCAGCGAACTTAGAAGCTGCTGGACTGGAAATCTCTCCAATAATGGCTGGAAAGCGCCTAGATAATAAAGGTCAATTAATTGAGTGGAAAATGCTAACAATTGCTGGCGATTTTCAAGGACTTATTTATCCATTTGTCATCCAATGGAAAGGAACAGATGATGAGCGTTATCAAAACCTATTAAATAGCGGGGTCATCCAATCACATCCCGCTGGAAAAACGGTGATCAACGAAGCTGTTTTCACCGTAAAAAATCCAATAGAGGCAGCGAAACACTGGCAAAACTTGTTTGGATTAACGCTCTCATCTACAACAGAAACAACTGCTACTCTTTCCATTGGAGATAAAAGCTTTCAATTTCAACAAGGTTCTAAAAATCAGTTTACCGACTTAATCTTTAAAACCGATAATAAGGGCCTTCAAGAAAAAACGATTATGATTGGTGAGGGAAAATATACATTTAAGCCATTCTAAAACTATCTATCCATGGAGGGGAAAAGGATGTTCAAGCCACCACCCTTTTCCCCTTCCATTATTTTTCTTCCATTCTGCTTTTCCCCCGAAACAGTGCTATTATTAATAATCCAACTGGTATACAAACATATAAGGTGACTTCAAGAATTGGCACTATTTGCTCAATAAATTTAGATAAAATAGCCATATTTGGACTAACCCATATGGCAAGCACAATAATGAATAATCCATATGGAAAAATAAAGGATTTAGGATTTTTTATTTCCAGCCATTGCGCTGTTCCGATAACAAGCACATTATAAAATAGTGCCAGCTTTATAAATACTCCTAATACCCAGACCACAATAACCACCGACTCAAATCGTTCAAAAAATGGCGGTATATAAATATAGCGAAAAGCAGTAAAAACTGGATAGGTATATGAACTCACCCCTTCACCAAAAACAAATAAACAAACAAAATTAATAAAAACCATACAAATTAAATTAAAAATAATCGTGACATACCCCATCTTTTTTCCTTTTGATTTATCTGTTAAATAGGGAAGCAGCATTCCCATGATAAAAATTTGATTAAACCAAAGTGCTGGCTGAATAGCTCCTTTTAATGGCACTTGCCATCCATGCTCTAAAATGGGAAACATATTATCCCATTTAAAGTCTGAAATAAGAAGCAGCAATATTAATAACGGAAGAATATAAATCGGAAAAAATATTTGAGCCGCTCTTGCAATAACCTCTAATCCCGCACGTACAGAAAAAGCACAAACGATAATCATGCTTCCTACCACGACAAATAACGGCGTTAAGTGCAAAAAAGATACTCTAATAAAGTCTGCATATTCTCTTACAATGATACTTGTTACTAATAGCAGATAGGTCAAATAAATAAAACCGATACATTTAGCTAAAAAAACACCAACAATATGCTTACTGTACTGAAAAATAGTTTCATTTGGATACTTTTTGTGAAGTCGATAAATAATGAAGGCAGTAAATATTCCACTCATGCTCGCAAAAAAGGGAGAGATCCACATATCACGTCCTGCACGGTTAGCAGTAACTGCCGGTATACTTAGAATAGCCGTTGACAAAATGGTCATCGTGAGAAGAAACATCATCTGAAAAGCTGAAATTTTAATTTGTTTATTCATTCTCTTCCCCTCGTTTTTTCTACTCATTGAAAGTTCATTTCGCTTTTTTATTTGTTTAAGATTTTTTTATCAATTCTTTGTGTTAATGTTGTTTTCTTTTTTCTAATTATGGCCATAATCAAAAGGACGAACGGGATAATAGTCATAAAGCTTGTAACATAAAACGGATCTGTAAGAGCAAAAAGTTCATTAAGTTCTGCTGTGCTCGGAGCAACCCAAAAACTCATCGATACAATACACACGCCTAAAGGAAAAACAATCGATCGATAATTTGATAATCTTAATAATTGGGTCGTACCTAAACAAAAAATATAATAAAACACAGAAAGTTTAACAAACACTCCTATGACCCAAACAATCACAATAAATACATCTAAATGTTCAAAAAATGGGGGAATGCTTATATAACGAAAAGCGGAAAAAACAGGATAATTGTATTCGGCTGTAGATGACCCGAATAAAAAAACACTAACCATATTTTCAAATGTAAGAAAACCGGCTACCATAACCATGCTGATAATTCCCCATTTTAACCCCTTCTTTTGATCGGTTAAAAATGGAAATAGCATAGAAACTAAAGAAATCTCACTAAACCAAGCCTGAGGAAGAGCTGCACCAAGCAGCACAGGCTTTATTCCGTTTTCCATGAATGGCAGCATGTTTCCAGATTTAAATTCCGTTAGAAGCAATAAAAGAATCAATGGAGAAACTAAAAACAACGGAATCAATAATTGTGTTGCTCTCCCTATCACTTCTAAACCACCTTTTACCGCAAATGAACTAATCAAAACAAGACTTCCAATGACCACATACATAGGTGTTGTTGGCAAAAAAGAATTAATAATAAAGTCCGTATATTGTCTTATAATAATTCCACAAGCATGGAATACAAAAAACAAATAAGCTAATCCAATTATTTTTCCAAACAATGGCCCCAGAATTTTTTCACTATATTGAATAAGCGTTTCATTAGGAAATCGTCTCGCCAATAAATAGATAATCATCAATGTAATAAACCCCATAACGGATCCTATTATTGGTGATATCCACATGTCCCTGTCTGCATAATGACTCGTAATGGCAGGAACCACTAAAATAGCAGTAGCCGTTATGGCAGGATGCATCATCATACCCAACTGCAATGCAGAAATTTTCTCTTTTTTCAGCATCTTTTATAATCTCCTTCATGATATTATTGAAGTAGTTTACTAAAAGGTTTATACACAGAATAAACCCATTGAGAAGGACCAGGTATGGTTGGAAAAAATAGTAGTACAATTGCCAGAACTCCACTGGACATAGTTAACACAAGAAATGTCCATTTTTCCTTTTTGTCCGTCTTCTTTATTTTTGGCCATTCATATACAAAGATAAGAGTAAGCAGACAAATAATCCCTAATACTGATATCCACTTCATTTTTTTACCTCTTCTTTCTTTAGTCCTGCCGGTAATGTTGTTAATCCCGCCCGAAGCACATCTGCCTGAACTTTTGTACTAATACTTATTTCGGGTAAAAACTCATTCCAGCTTCCCTTCATTTTTTCCCATTCTTTAGGATATTTCTTATGAAATGCATCAGCAAACCCCAACGCATCAACTTGGATATCATCTTGGATCACTTGTAATGCATCATCTATTTTTGATTTTGTCATTTTTCCTACTGCTTTTTCTAGCTTTTCAATTATTTTAGGGCTCATCATATCTAAGTTTGTTTCATTTTGAATCACAGCACATTGCATGGATACATTGATATCTATTTTCCATTTCCCATTTTTTATCGAAGGAGTTAATTTTGTTGTTCCTTCAACGACTCGAACCGACACATATTCTTGTCCTTCTAAAGGAACGGTTATACTATTTACTTTTGTCTCATTGCGAATCCACAACAGCCCTCTCATTTCACTATTGTTTATTACTCTAACCATTTTATCTCTATCTAACACTACTGCTTCATAAATGGTCATAATCTGCTGATTTTTTTCATTTGAATTTTTAAGCAGTTTTAAATAAGGAAGTATAACGGATGGTGAATCACTTGTTAACATTTCCTCTACATCTTTTATGGTCTTTTTTACAACAATTTTCTTCTCAATCATTTTTCTCATACCTTCGCCAACATATAATTCTAAAGAAGGTGCCTCTTTTAAAAATTTCTTCGCATTTCCTTCCGCAATATAAATATATGCCCGCTCTCTAGGCTGTGGATGGCGTGTAAGAAAATCAAGTTCCTTTCTTATCCCATTCTCCTTTGCCAAACTTTCTCCAAAGATGAACATTTTGCAATGACCCCAAAAAATATTTCTTGATAATTGCATCTCTAAATTAGATGTGGCATCTGCTATATTTTTCCCTTTTTCTGATCGTACGATAACCACATTTCCGTCACTTGCCTGGCTTCCTGCTGCTTCACCTCCAACAGCTTTTGGCACTAACACTTGCAAAGTAACTTCTATTTCGTTTTCTCCTGTTTTATCAACAGCTGTTCCTAATACAATTGCCATATCAAACACTTCTCGTCTGTCCCAGCAGCCTGTTAAAAACAAACAATTCATACAAAAAAACAGAAGTAGAATCATTTTTACTAGTTTTGGAAATACATGCATATTCATTGAAGCAGTTCCTTTCTTATCACTTACTATCGAGAGTAATAAGAGTTATTTTTGATTGGAAGATACCTTATTGAAAACGTATGCCAATCTTCAAAGCATTTTAAATGCCATATGTGAATCACCTTTTGCGTGAGCTTTTCACCTTTTAGGATCAGGCTTTTGTCCACCTGACTGCCGCCTTTTATTATAATTTCCTGTTAAATGAGGACGAGTGTTCATTTTCCACCACGGAGCTCGAATAATAGAGTCTTTTAACTCCTTTCCCTTTAAAGGCGCAAGTGGTGTAAGGTAGGGAATGCCAAATGATCGGAGGGCACATAAATGAATAATAATAGAAATAACACCAAGCATAATGCCTAGCAATCCTAGTGTGCTTGCCAGAACCATTATTGGAAACCGCAGCATACGCAATGATATTCCTTGTGAATAATAGGGAATCATAAAGGAAGCAATCCCTGTCACAGCAACAACAATTACCATTGGAGCGGACACCAAACCCGCCTGAACAGCAGCTTGCCCAATAACAAGTGCACCAACAATACTAATAGCTGAACCGATTTGTTTCGGCAAACGAACCCCTGCTTCTCTCAATGCCTCAAACGTCACTTCCATAATAAGTGCTTCTACAAATGCTGGGAATGGAACAGACTCTCTCGCTGCTGCAATGCTTATTAACAAATTAGTTGGAATCATCTCTTGATGATATGTAACAACGGCTATATAAAGGGATGGAAACAACAAAGACATCACCATAAATACAAAGCGTAAAATTCGTATAAATGAACTAATAAGGAAGCGTTGATAATAATCCTCTGATGACTGCAATAAACTGAAAAAACTGATAGGAGCAATGAGTACGAAAGGAGTTCCGTCCACTAAAATGGCTACCCGCCCTTCTAACAAATGAGAAGCAACTACATCAGGTCTTTCTGTATTAAGAATTTGCGGGAATGGCGAATAAGGATTGTCTTCAATTAATTCCTCGATATAACCACTCTCCAATACACTATCAAGCTCTATTTGATTCAGTCTGCTTTTTACTTCCTCTATTAGCCCCTCTTCTGCAATTCCTTTTATATAGGCAATAGCAATATTTGTACTCGTATATTTTCCAATTTTCATTGATTCTGTTTTTAATAATGGACTTTTTATCTTGCGGCGAATAAGGGAAAGATTTACCCCCAAAGTTTCGATAAACCCTTCACGGGGACCCCTTACCACATTTTCACCTGAAGGTTCTTCAATAGAGCGTTGTTCCCAGCTCGCCAAACCTAACGCATACCCTTTATCGAGCCCATTTACTAATAAAACTGGATTTCCTATAAAAATATTGTCTACACAAGCTTGTATTGCATTTACTTTTTTCTTTTTAGCAATAGGTAATGCTTCTTGCACTCTTTCCTCTAAAGATTGCTGCTGCTCAGCATTTTTTATTAATGAAGGAGTTAAAACATGTTCCTCCAATAAATCGATATTGACTAAACCTTCTACATAAATAACAACAGCCTTTATTTCGTTTGCCATTGCAAAAGGATGAAAAACGATATCAAAACTTGTTTCAAATATCGACTGCAGTTTTTGAACATTATCGTCAAGATCCGAAGAAAGAGCTTCCTGGTTCTTTTCTTCGGTTGGAAGGTGTCTACTCTTTTTTTTTGGAGATTTACGAAACAATCGTATCATCTCCTTTCCTTTTATAGATTGGGTTTTTTTATAGATTATGGATAGTTTTTGCATTACCTAGCCTGTCTTATACACTAATTTTGGCTATTTATTAAAAAACATACAAAAACAGGATCAACCATTTTGAAAGAGGCGAAATACATGCTTATTTGCTGAATTAACTGACATTTTGGATAAAACGAAACAATCACTGCCCCGTTTCCACAAGAATTCCGTGAGATTTATACATGTTTCTCTCGGTAATCCCGCGTTCCTCCTCTTAATAATCCCGTATCCCAATCAGTTCACGCTCTCCCATTTCCCCTATCTGCAAAAACAAAAAATCCCTCTTGCTAAAACAGCTAATACTAGCAACTGTTTTATACAAGAGGGATTTTCCTCTTTTTCTCCAAAATTTCATTTCCTATTATTTCTTTTGCAACTCCAATACTGTTTCTAATAAAACATTTACCCCCTTTTCACACTCTTCCCATGTTGTTAGTTCTTCTTCGCAATGACTTTTTCCATTTTTGCTAGGTACAAAAACCATAGCAGTTGGAACTATACTTGCCATAAACTGAGCATCATGTCCTGCTCCACTAGCCATCCTTTTATACGAATACCCTAATGAGGATACGGATTTTTCCATTGTAGCAAGGATATCTTCATTAAACCAAACCGTAGTACGATCCCATTGTTTTTCCATTTTCAGAGAACAGCCCTCTAAATCCGTAAAGTTGGCAAGGTGTAGAATAGCATCCTCTACTTGTTTCATTATTGCTGCATCTTTATGTCTTGCTTCTATTGTAAAGATAACTTTATTCGGGATAACGGTATGAATATTTGGGGTAATATTCATTCTCCCCATTGTGTAGACTAAGTCATCAGCAAGAGATCCCAGTTTTTTTCGTAATTCAGAAAATACATTATTAGCAGCAAATAATGCGTCCCTTCTCATCTCCATCGGTGTTGTACCAGCATGATCCGACTCACCCGTGACTTCCAATTCATAACAAACCATTCCAACAACACATTCTACAATCCCGATTTCCAGTGACTCTCGTTCAAGAATCGGTCCTTGCTCAATATGCATTTCCAAAAAAGCAGTAGCTTCTTTTAAACGTGATGATTCTGCTCCTGCATATCCGCTGTTTTGTAATGCTTCTTTAAAGGTTATCCCGTTACTATCTGTTTTTTCTAACATAACGTTTTTATCAAATTTTCCTGAAAGAACCCCTGATGCCATCATAGAAGGTTCAAATCTTGCTCCCTCTTCGTTTGTAAAATTAACAATTGTGATCGGTATAGGAAGAATAAGCTTGTGTTCTACAATTGTTCGGACAACCTCTAATCCTGCAGCAACACCTAATACTCCATCGAATCTTCCTCCTTTTTTAACGGTGTCCAAATGAGATCCCATAACAATAGGAGGTTTATCCTCGGTACCTGCTAATGTTGCATAGATATTTCCCATATCATCTATTTTTATTGACATACCTAACTCTTGGCAGGATGTAAGCAAATACTTTCTAGCTTTACAATCTTCCTCCGATAAAGCTAATCGTGTAACCCCATTATTTTTTGTGCGCCCAAAATCTGCAAATTTCTCGAGTGACTCCTTTAATCTTTCTCCATTAATTAATAGTTTTTGCTTTTGTCCCTCCATTAAAAACTTCTCTCCCTTGCAAAATATTTTCTACTTATTAATACAGTCGGATCATTATTAACCTTTCTTGTTCCATAAATTTTAATGAACGCATAGTTTAAACGAGTTTACTTGTTACACTTCTTCCTTTACCTGCAAATAATTTTTCCCATCAGATCAGTTAGTCTCTAGTTGGAAGTATCTTCACAATTTTTCTTATATCTTATTTATGGCTGCTTCATTTTTCTGCTGATAAGAAAGTAAGGGAGAAACAATATTCTCTGCAAATCTTAGAAGGGGTAAAGTCATCTCGATGATTAATAGAATGAAAAAAGAAGGAATTGTACGATTGTTTTACGATTTTTAGGTAGATGTAATTTTTTAATAAGCCTATTATATATGGTAAATTCTAGTTAGTAAATATAATTTTTTCACTTTTCTGATAAAACATTAATTTAACGGTTAGATATTCTTTAAGCCACTCCCTTCAATAGAGAACATAATCCTATATTGACGTAAGTATATTTATTAGGATACTATTTAATTTACAGATAATTTAAATAATTTATTTTACATTCTATTAAATAGTTCAGAATACCATTTAAGAAGGAGGGTCAGAATGAAAGAGCTCGAATTAACCGTTGCAGAAGTATTAAAAAGAAAACCATTTAACAAGGCTAAGGTGTTGGCAGGGAAAGATGGCTTAAATAGAAAAATTAAATGGACTCATATTTTGGAAGTAAAGGATATTGAATTATTTGTAAACGGGGGGGAGCTTATTTTAACGACAGGCATTCACCTCCAACTGGATGAGTACAATCAGTTTGAATATGTGAAAAAACTAATTGATCTTGACACCGCATGCCTTTGTATTGAAATTGGTTCATCTATTACAAACATTGCTCCAAAAGTTCTTGCCTTGGCTGAGGAGAGAAATTATCCTATTTTGATTTTTGAAGAGACCGTTAAATTTGTCGAGATTACACAGGACCTTCATACATTTATTATTAATCAGCATCATCAACTTATTACTGATCTTGACCGCTTGTCCAATCATTTTAATAAACTATCCTTACAGCCAAATGGCATCTTAAAAATATTACAAGAAATTAACCACTATTTTCAGCATCCTGCATTTTTCTTATGTAATGATGGGGAAAAATATTATTATCCTTCCAATCAGAAGCAGACAAAATATAAGCTTAGTTCCTATTTAGAAGAATTAGAATTTGAATTAGGAGATAAGCGATTTATTATTTTACAGAACGAAGCATTTGCTGTTATGCCTGTCCGAGTTTTTGAACAAATTTGGGGCTATATCTTTCTCAAATCAAACGAATTTTCAGCTAATGAATTTTGTGCAATTGTTCTGGATAGAGCAGGAATTGCCATCTCGCAAATTTTGCTTCGTTATCGAACGATGGAAGAAAGAAAACAGAATGTAGAAGATGAACTTGTTCGAACACTTCTATCAGGAAAAACAATGGATTATGAGCCATTTCACTCTATCTTGCCAATCCATTATCCACATTCATCTTGGCGTATTATTTACTGGTCTGTGGACAATATGACAAAGTCAAAACGTTCGCATTGGGATGAATCAAAAGTACAAATATCCATGATGATTCGCTCACTTTTTCAAAAAACAGGGTTTCATCCCATTATTTCTATAAGAGCACATGAAATTATCGCTATCATATTTATTCCTCCTACTTTTAACAGCGATATAGAAAAGACTAAATGGAATCAGCTTGCAGATACTTTTGGCACCATTGATGCTGCTTATTTTCCTTCTCACCTCCTTTTCGGAATTAGCTCCACATTCACCGAGATCTCTTCCGTTAGAAAAGGATATGAAGAAGCAGTAAGTGTAGTGTCATTAAAGAAAAAGAAATTAATAGACCGTCATTTTTTTGAGGAAATTGGCATTTATCACTTGCTGCTGCCGCTTCAAAAGTCTGGAGGATTAAAAAGTTTTATTAGCAATTATCTAGAGAAAATTATTGCCTATGATAAAAAAAATGATAGCCAATTACTAAGAACTCTTGCTGTTTATTTGGAATGCAATGGTTCAAAAAAGGAGTCTGCAGATCGACTATTTATTGTCCGTCAAACACTCTATCACCGAATAGAAAAGTTAGAATATTTATTAGGAAAAGATTTTATGAAACCCTCTAATCGTTTAGCGATTGAGGGAGCTATTCAGGCCTACTATTTAGAAAGAAGCAGTGAACAAGTACAGGAAACAGATGTCATCGAAAGCATTTATTTATGAATACACGAAGAAAATAACTTGTTTTATGAAAAAAAGCAAAGAGCGCACTCATTTAAACATAAATGAGTATGCTCTTTTGCTAATTCATGTACATTGAAAAGATCGGATCCGATCTGCATCAGTTCCATAGTACGTCCATCTGAAATTACGCCAGCGGAACCCTGCAACAGAGTTTCTTCCAACAAAGGTTGGATAGAACCAAAAGCCATTTCCATTATTTAACCATACGTAAGTAAATCTAAATAAACAGCCTTGCATGGAACCAGCATCTATTTTGAATGTCCCTACTGATTGTTGTTGAAGCTGTGGTGTAAATGAAGGCGGTGGAGTTGTTGGTGCTCCTTGATTTCCTCCTCCTCCTCCACCACCAGGAAAACTAGGTTGAGATGGCTGACCTCCGCCAAATGGCGGAAAAAAGTTTCCTAAACCAGGAATATTTAGAAACTGACCTTGTGGAGGAAATGACGGTGGACCTCCCGACTGTTGGCGATTAGCATATAAATCATATGGATAATACGATTGGTATGGATACATAAATTTATCTCCCTTCAGGTAACTATGTTTTAACATATGCAATCTGCCTAAGTTGGTGAATACGAAATAAATTTAATATCGGACCACCATCCCTAAAGTTGGAAGACTCATTCTCGCCTACCCATTATTTATTTGCTTATCGTTAGATGGAGGCCAATCTATTATTTCTATTAAAAGAATATTCACATTATATTTCTAGCAACTCTACTTACTAATCTTAAACAAAACATAACCAATAATCGTTCCTAATGTGTTTAATATAATATCATCTATATCCGTAAACCTGTTTGTGATCATTAATTGTGTGATTTCTATGGTTGTTGAAAATAGCGCTCCTATAATGGCGGCATGAATTACGGTATGAACCTGGCTAAATCTCCATGGCAGAAGAAAACCAAAAGGAACGAATAAAAAAATATTGCCTCCCACATTTATCATAAAGGTTCGCAATGATTGTTCCGTTAATAACCCGTGCAACATTTCAAAGGGAACCAAATTTATTCCGCCGATGCCAACTCCAATCCCTAATGAAGGATGGGGAAACATCGTTAAATAAAAAATATACATAATAGACAGGCCAAACAAAAAATTTGCAAATGGACGAGAAATAAATAACACCACCACTATTTACTTTTTATATAAAATTTTACCATAAACAAGAAGAGAACTATTCTTATTTAGAAAAAATAGTAGCATTATTTTACATTAGGTGAAGCTTTTCGATATTTGGAGGAGGTTCCCTAACTATCGAAATCGAGAATTTTTTACTTTATCCACTTCGATAGCATAGTTACTCATTATTATTTAATTGTATTTCTTCTGTTTCTTCTTTTATTTGTCCAATCAATGAAACGACAGAGCCTATTGTTTGAATCCAGCTTCCAACTACCCCGATTGTGGAAGACGTTTTATCTTCGTAAAGCTGTTCGGTTCCTCCAACTCCCTGCATAGAATTGCCTATCCCCTGCAACAAATTTCCGATGATATTAAATGATCTTCCCGATGCAGTATTGTCTTCAAATTCATCCGCTAAACCAACAAAACTACCTAAAGCTTGCAGCCAGTTTCCAGTTATAATTATTTTTTGATCCGTATTATTCTCCAAATTAATTAACAGTCCAGCAATAACTGTTGAGTTGCCAATAGTTCTAATTTCATCACCTAATTTTTCTAATGAGATGCTTCCTTGCCCATCAGCAGACAAACCACCACCAACGGCTTGCAGCGTATTGCCCATTAATCGCAAATCATAACTTGCATCTTGTGTTAATCCTTTAAATGGAGTGCTGCCAATTGCTGCTTCCAATGTACCGATGACCGATAACAAAGAGCCAACTATTTCTTTCATCTGACTATCCATCTATCATCAACCTATTTAAAATAATATCATTATATTCTATTCCACTAGTCCGGTGAATATCCTGTAATACAGGACAAGAGGCAGTACTTCATAGAAGTACTGCCTCTTGTCTTTCTATACCATCCAAAATCCTTAAACTTCCGTCTCATAAACAAGCAAAAATATGCCTTATTTCAATAAATATACTCCAACCACACCTTTTCTTTATATTTCCGCTAATTGTTTCATGATAATGCCATTAACAGGAGGTCTTCCAATCGACCGATAGCAAATTCCTGCTTTTTTTGCGTCAGCTAAACTGTAACAGTTTCTTCCATCATATATATACGGCGATGCCATTTTTTCTTTAAACAGGGAAAGAGAAAATTCCTCAATTTCTTTCCATTCAGTAAAAATAAAGCAAATATCTGCATGTTCAATTGCTTGTTCAATTGTTTGTGTATAATTTACTTCCATTGGAAAAACTTTTTTGAAGTTAGCCTCTCCGACTGGATCATATATATGTACATTTGCTCCTTCGTTTAATAATAACCGTACATTCGGGATAGAAGGTGCCTCACGAAGATCATCTGTACCCGGTTTAAAGGTTACCCCTAATACTGCAATCTTCAACCCTTCAAATGAAATAAAATCTTTTCTCGCTTTTTTCATTAGAGCAAATTTTTGTTTTTCATTTACTTCAATTGCTGCTTTTACTGTACGCAATACATATCCTTCTTCTTCTGACAGCCAATGTAATGCTTTTGTATCTTTTGGAAAACAGGAGCCGCCATAACCAATGCCTGCTTGTAAAAATTTATTGCCAATACGGCTGTCATAACTCATTCCCTTTGTCACATCATCAATATTTGCACCAACCACTTCGCATAAATTGGCAATATCATTCACAAACGAAATTTTCAAAGCTAAAAAATCATTGGATGCATACTTAACCATTTCAGCACTGCGGCGATTCATCGTTATAATGGGAATTTCAAATGGTTCGTACATTTTTAGTAATAGCTGTTTTGCCCAAATACTCTCCACTCCAATTACAATCCGAGAGGCGGCTAATGTGTCCTGGACGGCTGTTCCTTGGGCAAGAAATTCAGGGTTGGAAGCAACTTCAATTTTCAAATCATTCCCTGCTATTTTTTGCATATACCCTTCAATCTTTTCATTGGTTCCAATTGGCACCGTTGATTTAATCACAACAAGACAATCTTTTTCAAGAGACTGGGCGATTTCTCGAGCTACCTTATAAAGAAACGTTAGATTGGCAGAACCATCCTCATTTTCTGGTGTACCTACACCAATCATAATAATATCTGCCTTCACATATGCATCTTTATAATCAGTTGTAAAAAATAATTTATTTGTACGAGCGTTTATACCTATTAATCTCTCAAGCTGCGGCTCATAAATCGGAGAAATATGCTTATTTAAAAGCTCTATTTTTTCTTGAATAGGATCTACACATGTGACCTTGTGACCTATTTCAGCTAAACAAACACCTGTCACTAAACCTACATAACCAGTTCCCGCGATTGTTATATTCATCCTAAATTAACTCCTTTGTCTTCCGCTTTTTCTACAGTCTAACCGCTGCTTATTAAGGTAGTTTTTCGATAAGGTAAAAGTATAGTAAACAACGTGTAAAAATACTTGAATTTCAAAAAGAGTAGAAGTAATAAAACCACTCAACTAAAGACCTGTTTTAGCACTAGGTCTTTCGAATCATTTTATTAGAATAACTATTTAATACGGTCAAATTAAGCAATTATGAAAGAGAACAAGGTACAATAAAAATGGATGGTAATTCCAACCCCAAGGCATCTCCACACTCACTCACTGGATGTTTTGGGTTTTTTTTATCAGTACTTTCTATTCATTTTCCGTATTTATCATTCATTATAAATTCATCATGCAGTTCTTCCCTATATAGAGGCGGGCTCTTGTAATTAGTCCGAAGTCAGAATACACTTCGCTTTCTGAGGGACGGGTGCCGATCCTCCTCGGAGCATGCTCCTGCGGGTCGAGTAGACGGGAGCCTCTCCAGGTTGGATTGTGCTCCGCTATATAGGAATAGGTAAGAGGAGTCTTTTACTTGTATAAGCAGTCAGTCCCTCTTTTCCCCTCCTTCGCACCGTGCGTGAAAGTTTCCCTTCACACGGCGCTCCATCTATCAAGCTTAATCATTCTTAATTAGCTTTCTTCGGTATTCGTTTAGCTTATTAACAATAGATTTTTCTAAAACACCGTTATAATTCTTTGAATTGTGTATCTTTTTATGACATTCAATACAAACCGTAGCTAAATTCTTTGTTTTATTTGTTTCATTAATAGGTAGATATGGGCGAACATGATGAATATGTATCGTTCCTCTATCTACTTTAGCTTTACATATTCTGCAATTTCCTTTGTCTATATTAAATACATACGCTCTATTCATGACATATTCGAAGTTATACTTTTTATCCGTCATTCCTTTTCCAATGAGATTGATTAAGCTTTCGCTTAAAAGTTCATCTGCTCGTGCCATGATAGATTTCTTGCCTGTTTTTCTTCTATAGATTTCCCTTCCCTTCGGGCTATAGGGTGTTTCTTCTTGGTTCTTTTGATTTGTTTTTGTCCATTTCACAAAAGATAATCGTGTTGCTCCAATTTTTGTGTCTCCTAACTTAATTGTAGGGACTTTTGTTGTATAATTTGAATGTACAGATAATAAATTAGCGGTTTGGTTAGCTGGTATCCATTTTCCACCAAACCTTTTCAAAGATTTATAAACCGTATAAGTTAGACTATCATCTATTTTACTTAAGCTAACATTTACATATGTTGCAGGAGCGTAATAATTAACAATGCCTCGAATAGAACTATTATATAGACTGATTAATCGCAAAAGGTCGTTTTTATCTTTTGCCCGCCTAATATTTCTTGCCTTTTCTTTTAACTCTTTTCGTTTAGCTATTAGTCGTTTTCTATCTGGTTCTGTCTTGGTGACATAGCCTTTACGTGTATTCTTTTTCTTCATTATCTTATATTCAAAGCCTACAAAATTTACCTTTTGCCGTTTGACATTCGTAATTAACGTCTTTTCTTCTGATAATTCAAGTTTTAGTTCCGTTTTAAGATACTTTGAAATGGCATATTTCCACTTTTGAGCGTTGTCTTTCGAATTCGTAACTAAGCACCAATGAGTAGACCGAGGGAACCTCCCCCTCAGACTCTCTCAGAACCGTACGTGAACCTCTCAGCTCATACGGCTCCCATTATTCATCGCCGGTAGTATTCCATATTTCCAATGGGCAAATAACTTGCGTTCTCGCTGTGCAATAGTTCCTAACCAATATTCTGCTCTTCTTCGATGTTTTCGCTTCTTGTATTTCCGGCGAACCCACTTTACCAAGCCATTATTGATGTATCGCAATGCACTGTACATTTCTGATTTATAGAAATGTCCATAATAATTAATCCATCCTTGGATTTTCTTATTAAACATGTTGGAAATATCCTGTAGAGTTTTATCTACTTTGAGCTGTAATCGCCAATTTCTCACTACTTTTCTGATTGCTTTCTTTGCCTTGTCGGCAATAGCTGGCAAGAAGTTTGTGAAGAATTTTCCATATTTATTCTTTGATTGTCTTGGTCGAAATGTATATCCTAGAAAATCGAAGGACATATTCGGGTAGTACCCTTGTCTATCATCGTCTTTACAGTAGACAATTTTCGTTTTCTCCAAGTTTAACTCCAATCCAAATAATTGAAATCTTTCTTCCAGTCTTCGTTGAAGATATTTTGCTTGTTTTAATGAAGCACATTGTGCTATTCCATCATCGGCGTATCTTGCCCAAGGGATACTTGGAAATTCTTTTGCCATAAAATCATCAAATGTATAATGAAGAAATAGATTCGCTAGAATTGGACTGATGACACCTCCTTGCGGAGTACCAGAAGCTCGTTGTGTTAACTCCATTTGAAAAGGTGTAGTTAGCCATCTTTGTATGTATAAGATGACCCATTCTTGATTTGTGTGACGTTTTACCATTTCAATGAGATAATCATGTCGGATATGATCAAACAGTCCCTTAATGTCGAACTCTAACACCCAATCTTTCCGCCAACACCTTTTCCTTGTAGCCTCGATAGCTTGAATTGCCGATTTGTTTGGTCGGTATCCATAAGAATCTTCATAGAACAACTTTTCCACTGTTGGTTCAAAATATTGTTTCGCAACCATCTGTGCCACTCGGTCTTCGACTGTAGGAATTCCAAGTGTTCTTGTTCCACCATTCTTTTTGGGAATAGCTACTGCTTTTACTGGTTTTGGAAAATAGCTCCCTGAAGACATACGATTCCATAGTTTGTACAGATTATTCTTCAAATCTAGTTCGAAACTTTCGATAGACTGTTCATCAATCCCGTATGTCCCTTTATTAGCTTTTACTCGTTCAAATGCAGTCATTACTGCATTTTTTTGAAATACTAAACGGTTTTGTTTCTTGCATAGGTTCCTCCTCCTTTCAAAGTTGACCTACCCTTGAAACGGAATAACTTGGATTCTTCGCTCCGCTTCTATTACAGAAGTTTCATCACTACTACAACCCAATCTGCCCCTATGACTGCATCGGTACTCTTTTCTTGTGGGTCTTCCACTTGAAATACTCCCTTAACATCAGCCCGTAGGTTCCCACGTTCCGTACAAACGCCTGTGTTATGTTCATGCCACCTTTATGCCGCCCATCACTTAGACAGTAAACAGGTTTCCTCTAAGCTCATCCTAGATTAACGACTACCCCCTAGTTTTGATGGAGTCTCTACGCTTTCGACATTTCCGTAAGTGGTTCACATGTTCGTTCATCTCCATAACACGCACTTGACAGTTCTTGACTGCCTTTTCCTTAACGCTCCATACCATAGCTTTTGACTACAGCACCTTAAGGTAGTTTGAAATCTCCACCTGTATGGCGATTCCGACGGGCCCACCGTCATCATTTGTACAGCATAGTTGCTTTGAGTAGTCTCGCTACTCACGCACACTTTCGTGGCGCACAGTCATCTGCGTACCTAACGATATACGCTTGCCCCTTACATTGTTTTCTTACCACCTTCTCAAACCATA